>NZ_JBVJEA010000003.1:129851-307853 GCF_055581985.1 Streptomyces sp. NPDC042336
GCCCCCGCCCCCTCGCCCCCGCCTCCCGCGGCTGTGACCCCCACCAGCGCACCCGCACCGGGGCGGGGGGCCCCCCCCCCGCCGGCGGCCGCCCCCGGGGCCCCCCACGCCCCTTCGGGGACGGGCCGGTTACGCCGGCACGCTCGCCACGCCCTGCTCCAGGAACCGCTTCCCGTTCACCCGCTCGGAGACGCCCTCGCGGTCCAGGTACGGCGTGATGCCGCCCAGGTGGAAGGGCCAGCCGGCGCCGGTGATCAGGCAGAGGTCGATGTCCTGGGCCTCGGCGACGACGCCCTCGTCGAGCATCAGGCCGATCTCCTGCGCCACCGCGTCGAGCACCCGGGCCCGCACCTGCTCCTCGGACAGGACGGTGTCGCCCTGCTTCAGCAGCGCGGCGACCTCCGGGTCCAGCTCGGGCTTGCCGCTGTCGTAGACGTAGAAGCCGCGCTTGCCCGCCTCGACGACCGCCTTGAGGTTCGGGGAGACCGTGAAGCGCTCCGGGAAGGCCCGGTTGAGGGTCTCCGAGACGTGCAGGCCGATCGCCGGGCCGACCAGCTCCAGCAGGACCAGCGGGGACATCGGCAGGCCGAGGGGCTCGACCGCCTTCTCCGCCACCGGCACCGGGGTGCCCTCGTCGATGACGTTCTGGATCTCGCCCATGAAGCGGGTCAGGATGCGGTTGACCACGAACGCCGGGGCGTCCTTGACCAGCACCGCGGTCTTCTTCAGCTTCTTGGCGACGCCGAACGCCGTGGCCAGCGAGGCCTCGTCGGTCTGCTCGCCGCGGACGATCTCCAGGAGGGGGAGGATCGCGACCGGGTTGAAGAAGTGGAAGCCGACGACCCGCTCGGGGTGCTTGAGCTTCGACGCCATCTCCGAGACGGAGAGGGAGGAGGTGTTCGTCGCCAGGATCGCGTGGGCCGGGGCGACCGCCTCGACCTCCGCGAAGACCTTCTGCTTGACGCCCATCTCCTCGAACACGGCCTCGATGACGAAGTCCGCGTCCGCGAAGCCCTCGGCCTTGTCCAGGACGCCGGAGACGAGGGCCTTCAGCCGGTTCGCCTTGTCCTGGTTGATGCGGCCCTTGCCGAGCAGCTTGTCGATCTCGGCGTGGACGTAGCCCACTCCCTTGTCGACGCGCTCCTGGTCGATGTCGGTCAGCACGACCGGGACCTCCAGGCGGCGCAGGAAGAGCAGCGCGAGCTGGGAGGCCATCAGGCCGGCGCCGACCACGCCCACCTTCGTCACCGGGCGGGCCAGCGACTTGTCCGGCGCACCCGCCGGGCGCTTGCCGCGCTTCTGGACCAGGTTGAAGGCGTAGATGCCGGAGCGCAGTTCGCCGCCCATGATGAGGTCGGCGAGGGCCTGGTCCTCGGCGTCGTAACCCTGCTGGAGGTCCCCGCTCTTGGCGGCGGCGATGATGTCCAGGGCGCGGTAGGCGGCCGGGGCGGCGCCGTGCACCTTGCCGTCGGCGATGAAGCGGCCCCTGGCGACGGCCTGGTCCCAGGCCTCGCCGCGGTCGATCAGCGGACGCTCGACGGTGATCTCGCCCTTGAGGACGGACGCCGTCCAGATCAGCGACTGCTCCAGGAAGTCCGCGCCCTCGAAGATCGCGTCCGCGATGCCGAGTTCGTGGACCTGCGCGCCCTTGAGCTGCTTGTTCTGGTTCAGGCTGTTCTCGATGATGACCGAGACGGCCTTGTCGGCGCCGATCAGGTTCGGCAGCAGCGTGCAGCCGCCCCAGCCGGGGACCAGGCCGAGGAAGACCTCGGGGAGGGAGAACGCGGGGAGGGCCGCCGACACCGTGCGGTAGGTGCAGTGCAGGCCGATCTCCACGCCGCCGCCCATGGCCGCGCCGTTGTAGTACGCGAACGACGGCACCGCGAGGTTCGCCAGGCGCTTGAGGACGTCGTGGCCGCCCTTGCCGATGGCCAGCGCGTCCTCGTGCCGCTTCAGCAGCTCGACGCCCTTGAGGTCGGCGCCGACGGCGAAGATGAACGGCTTGCCGGTGACGCCGACGCCGACGATGTCGCCGTCCGCGGCCTCCTTCTCGACCTGGTCGAGGGCGGCGTCGATGTTCGCCAGCGACTGCGGGCCGAGCGTGGTCGGCTTGGTGTGGTCGTGACCGTTGTCCAGGGTGATCAGGGCGAAGCGCCCGGCGCCCAGGGGCAGGTCGAAGTGGCGTACGTGCGCCTGTGTGACGACCTCGCCGGGGAACAGCTCGGCCGCACCCTTCAGCAGCTCTGCGGTGGTGCTCACTTGTCCCCCTCGAAGTGCGGGTTCTCCCAGATGACCGTCGCGCCCATGCCGAAGCCGACGCACATGGTGGTCAGGCCGTAGCGGACGTTCGGCTGTTCCTCGAACTGGCGGGCCAGCTGGGTCATCAGGCGGACGCCCGACGAGGCCAGCGGGTGACCGAAGGCGATGGCGCCGCCGTACTGGTTGACGCGCGCGTCGTCGTCGGCGATGCCGTAGTGCTCCAGGAAGGCGAGGACCTGGACGGCGAAGGCCTCGTTGATCTCGAACAGGCCGATGTCGTCGATGGACAGCCCGGCCTGGGCCAGGGCCTTCTCCGTCGCCGGGATCGGGCCGTAGCCCATGACCTCCGGCTCGACGCCCGCGAAGGAGTACGCGACCAGGCGCATCTTCACGGGGAGGTTGTTCTCGCGGGCGAAGTCCTCGCTCGCGATGAGGGAGGCGGTCGCGCCGTCGTTCAGACCGGCCGCGTTGCCCGCGGTGACCCGGCCGTGCACGCGGAACGGCGTCTTCAGGCCCGCCAGGTTCTCCAGCGTGGTGCCCGGACGCATCGGCTCGTCGGCGGTGACCAGGCCCCAGCCCGTCTCACCGGCCTCCTCGTTGGTGCGGCGCACCGAGACCGGCACCAGGTCCGCCTGGATCTGGCCGTTGGCGTACGCCTTGGCGGCCTTCTCCTGCGAGCGCACGGCGTACTCGTCGGCGCGCCGCTTGGTGATGCTCGGGTAGCGGTCGTGCAGGTTCTCGGCGGTCATGCCCATGAACAGGGCGGACTCGTCGACCAGCTTCTCGCTGACGAACCGCGGGTTCGGGTCCACGCCCTCGCCCATCGGGTGGCGGCCCATGTGCTCGACACCGCCCGCGATGGCGACGTCGTACGCGCCGAAGGCCACGGAACCGGCCACGGTGGTGACGGCGGTCAGGGCGCCCGCGCACATGCGGTCGATGGAGTAGCCGGGGACCGAGGTGGGCAGGCCCGCCAGGATGCCGGCGGTACGGCCGATGGTCAGGCCCTGGTCGCCGATCTGCGTGGTCGCGGCGACGGCGACCTCGTCGATCTTCTTGGGGTCGAGACCGGGGTTGCGGCGCAGCAGCTCCCGGATCGCCTTCACGACCAGGTCGTCGGCGCGGGTCTCGTGGTAGATGCCCTTCGGGCCCGCCTTGCCGAACGGGGTGCGGACGCCGTCGACGAAGACGACGTCCCTGACGGTACGAGGCACGATGGCTCTCCTCCAGGGTGCGGGATGGCACTGCTGCGGCACGCATGCACTGAGCGCGCGCTCAGGCCCATGCTACTTATGAGTAACGTAGCTGCCCAGTCCCCCCGGCCGGAGCGGCGAAGGTCACACCGTCCGTCACACCACCGGAGGACCGGTCACCGGGCCCCCGCTCCGTGACTCCCCCCCGGGACCGCCCTCGGAACCGCCGCCTGGACCTTGGCCGGAATCCGCCGCTCCCGCTACGACGCCTCCTGGGTCAGCGCCGCCACCAGCACCGGTGTCACCTGCTCCACCTGCCAGGGCCGGGCGCCGTGTCCGGCGAGGGCCGCGGCCACGGACTCGGCGTCGACGGTCGCGGGCGGTTCCCAGCAGACCCGGCGCACCGTGTCCGGCGTGATCAGGTTCTCCTGGGGCATGCCCAGCCGCTCGGCCAGCGCCGTCACCGCCGCGCGCGCCGCGGTCAGCCGGGCCGCGGCGGCCGGGTCCTTGTCGGCCCAGGCCCGCGGCGGCGGAGGGCCGGTCACCGGCTGGCCGGGCTGCGGCAGCTGCGACTCGGACAGCGCCCTGGCCCGGTCGACCGACACCTGCCACTGCTCCAGCTGCCGGCGGTTCACCCGCCCGAAGCCGTTCAGCGCCGCCAGCGCGTGCGCGTTGGCCGGCAGCGCGAGCGCGGCCTCGACGATGGCCGCGTCCCCGAGCACCTTGCCGGGGGAGACGTCCCGGCGCTGCGCGATCCGGTCCCGGGCCTGCCACAGCTCCCGCACCACGGCGAGCTGACGGCGCCTGCGCACCTTGTGCATGCCGGACGTACGCCGCCACGGGTCCTTGCGAGGCTCGGGGGGCGGGGCCGACGCGATCGCGTGGAACTCCTGGCGGGCCCACTCCAGCTTGCCCTGGCGGTCCAGCTCCTTCTCCAGGGCGTCGCGCAGGTCGACCAGCAGCTCCACGTCGAGCGCGGCGTAGCGCAGCCAGGGCTCGGGCAGCGGGCGCGTCGACCAGTCGACGGCCGAGTGGCCCTTCTCCAGCACGAAGCCCAGGACGTTCTCCACCATCGCGCCGAGGCCGACGCGCGGGAACCCGGCGAGCCGCCCGGCCAGCTCGGTGTCGAAGATGCGGGTGGGCACCATCCCTATTTCCCGCAGGCACGGCAGGTCCTGGGTGGCCGCGTGCAGCACCCACTCCGCGTCGGCGATCGCCGCGCCGAGACCGGAGAGATCCGGACAGGCCACCGGGTCGATCAGCGCCGTGCCCGCGCCCGCGCGGCGCAGCTGCACCAGGTACGCGCGCTGGCCGTAGCGGTATCCGGAGGCGCGCTCGGCGTCGACGGCGACGGGGCCGCTCCCGGCGGCGAAGGCGGCGGTCACCTCGGCGAGGGCGTCCGCGTCGGCGATCACCGGCGGAATGCCCTCGCGTGGTTCGAGCAAGGGGATCGGCGCCTGACTCGCAGAAGATCCGGCGTCGTCCGGAGGGGCGCCTCCGGTGGTTCGCAGTGGACGGTCTGCTGCGGTTTCGTGGGCGTCGGTCACCTGTCAAGGGTATCGGTGGATCGACCGAGCCCGCCGACGGAACGTTCCGTCGGCGGGCTCCGGGGGGTCGTAAACCAGTCAGGTCGGTGAAAGATCCGCTTCAGGGGGCGGCGGTGGGGAGTGGGGAACAGGGGGAGTGGGGGAGCGGGAAGGGGGAGTGGGCCGGGCGAGCGGGCCGGGCGTGCGGAGCGGGGCGGTCAGTGGATGATGCCCGTGCGCAGGGCCACCGCGACCATCCCGGCGCGGTCGCCCGTGCCGAGCTTGCGGGCGATGCGGGCCAGGTGGCTCTTGACGGTCAGGGCGGACAGGCCCATCGAGACGCCGATCGCCTTGTTCGACTGGCCCTCCGCGACCAGCCGCAGCACCTCCACCTCGCGGCCGGAGAGCTCGCGGTAGCCGCCCGGGTGGCTCGGGGCGCCCGGGGGGCGGCGGTGCAGGCGGGCGGCGGCGGCGCCGATGGGGGCGGCGCCCGGCCGGGTGGGGAGCCCGACGTTGGTACGGGTGCCGGTGACGACGTAGCCCTTGACGCCGCCGGCGAGGGCGTTGCGGACGGCGCCGATGTCGTCGGCGGCGGACAGGGCGAGCCCGTTGGGCCAGCCCGCGGCGCGGGTCTCCGACAGCAGGGTCAGGCCGGAGCCGTCGGGGAGGTGGACGTCGGCGACGCAGATGTCGCGGGGGTTGCCGATGCGGGGACGAGCCTCCGCGACGGACGAGGCCTCGATGACGTCGCGCACACCGAGCGCCCACAGATGGCGGGTGACGGTGGAACGGACGCGCGGGTCGGCCACGACCACCATGGCGGTCGGCTTGTTCGGGCGGTAGGCGACCAGGCTTGCAGGCTGCTCGAGGAGAACGGACACCAGGCCTCCTGGGGTGCGGGGACGGGGCCGGCTCATGGGGGTGAAGCCGGGACGAACCGTGCTTTCAAGGTCACAGTCGTCTTCGGCACCGAACGCGTCCGCCTTTAGAGAATGATCACGATCTGGTGAGTAACAATCCGAGCAATTCGGACACGCTGTCGATCATTCGAAGATCGAACGGTTTCACACTTTGTCGATACAAGCCCGAAAGTGGCCGTGTCGACAAAGTGACGGAACCTCCCCCGGGCGTGCGGACCCCCTGCCCGGAACGATGAACGAGGGCCGGCGGAGTGTCAGCGCGACTGCGGGCCGCGCCGCTGCGGCAGCGTCACGATCGAGGCGTCGCCCGGCGCCGCCGGCGGCAGGCCCGCGACCTGGGCCAGCAGGTCGCACCACGAGGCCAGGTGCGCCGCGGTGTCCGGGACGCCGCCCAGCCCCTCGCGCGGCGTCCAGGACGCCCGGATCTCGATCTGCGAGGCGGACGGCCGCGCCGAGAGCCCTCCGAAGTAGTGGGAACTCGCACGCGTGACCGTGCCGCTGGGCTCGCCGTACGTCAGCCCGCGCGCCTGGAGCGCGCCGGTCAGCCAGGACCAGCACACGTCCGGCAGCAGCGGGTCCGCCGCCATCTCCGGTTCCAGCTCGGCACGGACCAGGGTCACCAGGCGGAAGGTCCCCTGCCAGGCGTCGTGCCCGGCCGGGTCGTGCAGCAGTACCAGCCGCCCGTCCGCCAGGTCCTCGTCGCCGTCGACGACCGCGGCCTCCAGCGCGTACGCGTGCGGGGCGAGCCGCTGCGGTGCGCGGGTCGCCTCCACCTCGATCTGCGGCCGCAGACGCGCGGCGCGCAGCGCCTCCACGGCGGCCGTGAAGGCCGGAGGTGTCGTACTCCCGTGGTGCCCCTCCTTGTGCCGGGCCTCTTCCTCGGTCCCCTTCGCGTCGTCCATTCCGCCAGTGCCGTCCGACAGTCGTCCCTGAGCCGCAGCCATGCGGGGAACATTAAGCGGAACGGCGGCCCGGCGCAGGGAGGGACACCCACGTGCGGGCGCGATGTCCGGATCACGCGGTCCGGCGGGGCGCGCGGGCACCTCGCCACCCGTGCTCCGGTGCCGTCCGCGGGTCGTGCGAGACTTGCCGGTGTGAGTGCCAACCAGAGCCCCGCGGGCCAGCAGCCGACCGCCACGTACGACTCCGCGTTCCTCAAGGCGTGCAGGCGTGAGCCGGTGCCGCACACCCCCGTGTGGTTCATGCGGCAGGCCGGGCGCTCACTGCCGGAGTACCTGAAGGCGCGCGAGGGCATCGGGATGCTCGAGTCCTGCATGCGGCCGGAGCTCGTGGCCGAGATCACCCTGCAGCCGGTGCGCCGGCACGGTGTGGACGCGGCGATCTACTTCAGCGACATCGTGGTCCCGCTCAAGGCCATCGGCGTCGACCTCGACATCAAGCCAGGTGTCGGCCCGGTCATCGCGAACCCGATCCGCACCCGCGCGGACCTGGCACAGCTGCGCGACCTCACCCCGGAGGACGTCACCTACGTCACCGAGGCCTTCGGCCTGCTCACCCGCGAGCTGGGCGCCACCCCGCTGATCGGCTTCGCGGGCGCGCCGTTCACCCTCGCGAGCTACCTCGTGGAGGGCGGCCCGTCCCGCAACCACGAGCACACCAAGGCCCTCATGTACGGCGACCCGCAGCTGTGGGCCGACCTCCTGGACCGCCTCGCCGGTATCACCGCCGCCTTCCTCGAGGTGCAGATCGCCGCGGGCGCCGGCGCCGTCCAGCTGTTCGACTCCTGGGTCGGAGCGCTGTCCCCCGAGGACTACCGCCGCTCGGTGCTGCCCGCCTCCCGCAAGGTCTTCGAGGCCGTCTCCGGGTACGGCGTGCCACGCATCCACTTCGGCGTCGGCACCGGTGAGCTGCTGGGCCTCCTCGGCGAGGCGGGCGCGGACGTGGTCGGCGTCGACTGGCGCGTCCCGCTGGACGAGGCGGCCCGCCGCGTCGGCCCCGGCAAGGCGCTCCAGGGCAACCTGGACCCGGCGGTCCTCTTCGCCGGGCGGGAGGCCGTCGAGACCAAGACCCGGGAGATCCTGGACGCGGCGGCGGGCCTGGAGGGCCACGTCTTCAACCTCGGCCACGGCGTCCTGCCGACCACCGACCCGGACGCCCTGACCCGCCTCGTGGAGTACGTCCACACGCAGACCGCGCGCTGACGCACTCCGTCCGCGAGGTTCCCGCTCAGAGCGCGGACGCGTCCGTCAGGACCTCCGCCGCGGCGACCCCCGAGGCGGCGCTCGCGCCGTGGGTGAAGATCTGGGCTGCCGCGGCGCCGGTGGTGCCCGGCAGACCCATCTCCACCACGATCGCGTCCGGGCGGGCGGCGGTCAGACCGGTCACGGCCCGGCTCATCCAGGCGTGCCGGGCGGCGTCGCGGGCGACGATCACCAGCGGGCGCCCCACGGCCGGTTCGAGGGCGCAGCTCTCCAGCGCCACCGTCCCCTCCTCCAGTTCCTGCCCGCGCACCCGCACGGAGGTCGTGCCCGGCAGCCGTTCCCGCAGCGGTACCGCCACGCCCCACGGGGTCTCCTTGCCGATGGCCATGTTGGTCACCGGGGCCAGTTCGACCACGTGCGGCGCGGCGGTCAGCGGGAGTGCGGCCCGTGCGGCACCGGTGAGCCGCACGGCCCGGCGGGCGGCGACGTGCCCGATGCCGTCCCCGGCCGCCTCCTGCGCGGCCCCGGCCGCCCGCAGCCCGGCCGACCAGCGGGCGAACTCCCGTACCCGGCCCGCCGCCTGGGCCAGCCGTTCCTCGGTCAGCTCCCCGCCGGTCACCGCCGCGGTCAGTGCCTTGACCAGAAGCGCGACGGTGGCCTCCTCGGCGCTCTCGCCGCCCACGCAGACGGCGTCCACCCCGGCGGCGACCGCCCTCACCGTGGCGCCGTCGATGCCGTACCGGCGGGTGACGGCGCCCATCTCGATGGCGTCGCTGACGATCAGGCCGTCGAAGCCCAGCTCCTCGCGGAGCAGGCCGTGCAGGATCCGCCGGCTCAGGGTGGCCGGCAGGTCGGGGTCGTAGGCGGGCACCAGCAGGTGGCCGCTCATCACCGCGCGCACGCCGGCCGCGACGGCGGCCCGGAACGGGGGCAGCGCCTGGGCCGCGATCTCGTCCCGGCCGGCGGTGTAGGCGGGCAGCTCGTGGTGGGAGTCGACGGCGACGTCTCCGTGGCCGGGGAAGTGCTTGGCACAGGCGGCGACGCCGGAGGACTGGAGGCCGCGGATCCACGCGGTGGTGTGCCGGGAGACGACCTCGGGGTCCGAGCCGAAGGAGCGCACGCCGATGATCGGGTTGTCCGGGTTGGAGTTGACGTCCGCGCTCGGCGCGTAGTCGAGGCTCACCCCGGCGGTGCGCAGCTGACGGCCGAGGTCGGCGGCGACGGCCTCGGTCAGACCCGCGTCGTCGACGGTGCCGAGCGCGAAGTTGCCCGGCCGGGACGATCCGGTGGCGGACTCGATGCGGGTGACGTCGCCCGCCTCCTCGTCGATCGCGACGATCAGGTCGGGGTTCTCGGCGCGCAGCTGCGCGGTCAGCCGGGCGACCTGCTCGGTGGAGGCGATGTTGCGGGAGAAGAGCACGACGGAGGCCAGTCCGTCGCCGATGTCGCGCAGGATCCAGTCGGGGGCCTCGGTGCCCACGAAACCCGGTTGCAGAACGGAGAGCGCGAGCCGACGCAACTCGCTGCTGTGCTTGCTGGAGGACATCGGCCGCGCCTTTCGGATCGTTTCTTGGTATAGACCAAGGGGGTTGCGCGTTCAGGTTAACCAGACGTGTCAAGGGCGCCCTTCCTTGAACTCGGAAGTAACAACTTGCCTAGTCCGAAGGGGTGTTGACACCCCGCCCTGGTCTAGTCCATTGTGAGGCGCAAGTTCGGCGAGGGACGGATGTGACATCACTTTCCGCGCCGGGCACCTGCCGCGGCCGGACTGCGAAGACCGCCGTCGCGGCGACGACTTCCGTACGACGACTTCCGTGACGACCACCCCGGACCTCGCCCCGCTCCCGCCCCGTGCCGCGAGCGGGCCCGCTGCCACCACCCGACCTCATGTGCGACGGCCCGACCACCGTCGTGCACACCGCCGTTGCCCGCACGGGGCGACGGCGAGGATCTGGAGCACCACATGGCGACGCCCGATTCCTACCTCCACCGAGCCCCGTCGGACCTGCCCTACTTCAGCGCGGACGCCGACACCTACCTCGCCCGCACCCAGCTGCGCGACCTCGACAAGACCCGTCCGCTGCGGGTGCTGTCCGAAGAGGACTTCGCCCACTGGCAGACGTACGGCTACGTCGTCGTGAAGGAGGCGATACCCGCCGACTCCGCGCGCCGACTGCTCGACTTCGCCTGGGAGTTCCAGGGGCTCGACCCCGAACGGCCCGACACCTGGTACCAGGACCGCGAGTACCGCTCCGACCTGGACCGGGAGCTGCACATCTACGGCTTCGTCGAGGCCTACCACCACCAGCTCATCTGGGACAGCCGCCAGACGCAGCGCGTCTACGACGCCTTCGTCGACGTGTGGGACTGCGAGGAGCTGTGGGTCACCCTGGACCGGCTCAACCTCAACCCGCCCAACACGGGCAACCGCGACCGCGCGCTGATCGACAAGCCCGACCGGGGCTTCGACATCGAACTGCACTGGGACGTGGACACCTCCCTCGGCGTCCTGCCGCAGCGGGTCCAGGGCATCATCGCCCTCAACGACACCAAGCCCGACCACGGCGGCTTCCAGTGCTGCCCCGAGCTGTTCCGCCGCTTCGACCGCTGGAAGGCGCTCCAGCCCGACGACCGCGACCCCATCCGGCCCGCGATCGACCGCGAGGACATGCCCGTCGTACGGCCCGACCTGGAGGCCGGCGACCTCCTCATCTGGAACGGTCTGCTGGCCCACGGCGTCGCCCCCAACGTCTCGGGCGAGGGCGTGCGCGCGGTGCAGTACCTGTCGATGATGCCCGCGCTGGAGACCCACCGCACCCTGCGCGACTCCCGGATCGACTCCTGGCGCACCCTCGCCACCCCCGACTGGAACGCCACCCTCCTCGGCGACGCCCGCCGGCCCGAGTCCGAGCGCTACGGCCCCGCCGAACTGACCGAACTCGGCGCCAAGCTGCTGGGCCTGGAGCCCTGGCACCCCGGCACCGACGGCAGCGACGAGCACCAGGCCACCGGGGACGGCGCATGCGCAGCATCTGCCTGACCCTCCCCACCAACCGGCACTGCCCGGACACCGTCGCGGCCCTCGGCGAGGAAGCCGCCTACGCCGCAGACCACTTCGACATCGATGTCCACCTCCTGGTCCTCGACTCCTGCCCGCCCGCGGACCGCGCCGCCCATGCCGCCGCGTTACGGCGCCTGCCGGCGCACCCCCGGATCACCGCCCACCACCTCGACGAGGCCGCCCAGCGCGACTTCCTGACCCGGGTCACGGCACGGTCCGGCAGCGCCAAGCCCGAACTGCTCCTCGACCTGATGCTCCCCGACGGACTGTCCTACGGCGCCTGCACCAACCGCGCCTTCCTGATCGCGGCGGCGCTGGGCTGCGAGTCCGTCCACCGCAGGGACTCCGACAGCCGCTACCAGAGCGTGGACGGCCGTACGGTCTACCCCGTCCACCACGAGCTGCTGTCCCTCGGTGAACGCGCCGCCGACGCCGCGGCCGGTGTCACGGAGTCGACGCTGCCGGAACACCTGCTGGAGCGGCCGGTCGCCATGGTCGGCAGCTCCTTCGTGGGTGAACTCTCCGTCGACATCGCGCGGATACGGGACACCGACCCCGCCGTCTACCACGACGTCGTCTCCCTGTGGGCCCCCGAGGACTGGTCCGCCGAGCAGAAACGCGCACTGGTCGAGGAGTCCTTCACCGGCGCGGGCACCGAGCCCTTCACCGCGGACCACTCGCTGCTGACGCTGGTCGACCCGATGCGCGTGGACATGTGCAACATCGCCTTCCACGGCCCGACGGTCAGTGAACGCGTGCCGCTGCCGCCCGCCCGGGACACCATCGGCAGCGACTACTTCCTCATCCACCTCGTGCACGACGCCCGGCTGCCGGGCGTGCTGCACAACCGGAACATCGTCAACTACTACACCGGCGAACGCCGGACGGGCCCCGGCTTCCTCGCCTACCAGACGCGCTTCGCCAAGTTCCTGCTGTCGATGCTCTACTTCCACCACGTCTACGACCGCATGGCCGAGGCGGGCGACGCACTGCTGGACGAGCACGGCCGGGCCCGCCCCGCCCCCGTCGCCGCCCTGGCCCGCGAGAGCACCGGCCTGGACACCGCGGAGAACGTCCGCCGACTCGACTCCTTCGACGCCGCCTACCGCCGGCTCGGCGGCCGGTACGCCGACTGCGCCGACCTGCTGGCCGGCCGCCGCGCCCGCCTCCTCGACGAGGCACGCGGCGACATGGCGGACTTCGCGCTGCTGACGGAGGCGTGGGAGCCGATGGTGGCCGCGGCCAGGACGACTCCCGTCCCCCCGGCCGCGGGACAGCCGCGGTGAGCGCGGTGACGGCCGCGGGCCTCAGCGAACCCCTGGCCGCCGCCCTCGCCGCCGCCACCGAGGACCGGCTCGTGTACGACCTGGCCGGCATCGAGGGCCGCCACGACACACTGCGCGGCGAACTGCCCGGCGTACAGGTGAGGTTCGCCCTGAAGGCCTGCCCGGTCGACGAGGTCCTCGCCGCCCTGGCGCGCCGGGGCGCCGGTGCCGACGCGGCGAGCCCCGGCGAGGTCGAGCAGGCGCTGCGGGCCGGGGTGCCGGTCGGCAGCGTGCACTACGGCAACACCGTCAAGTCCGACCGGAACATCGCCGAGGCGTACCGGCTCGGCGTCCGCACCTTCGCCACCGACAGCCTCCAGGACGTGGCGGCGCTCGCCGCCCACGCCCCCGGCGCCCGCGTGTTCTGCCGGGTGGCGACCGGCGGGGCGGGCGCGGTGTGGGGGCTGAGCAACAAGTTCGGCTGCCCGCCCGGCGACACCGTCCGCGTGCTGGCGGCGGCCCGGGACGCCGGGCTGGTCCCGGCGGGCCTGTCCGTGCACGTCGGCTCCCAGCAGATGACGGGCGAGGCGTGGCACGGCGCGGTGGAGGACCTGGGCGAGGTCCTGCGCGCACTCGGCGGGCGCGGCATCCGCGTCGACCACGTCAACCTCGGCGGCGGCCTGCCCGCGCTCGGCTACCGCGACCGGCGCGGCACTCCCCTCGACCCACCGCTGGACAAGATCTTCGCGGTGATCAGGGAGGGCATGGACGAGCTGCGCCGGATCCACGGCGGCCCCCTGGAGTTCGTCGTCGAACCCGGGCGGCACCTCGTCGCCGACCACGGCGCGATCCGCGCCCACGTCGCCCGCCTCGCCGAGCGCCGGGCGGCGAACGGCGAACGCCGGCACTGGCTCTACCTGAGCTGCGGCAAGTTCAACGGCCTGTACGAGATGGACGCCCTGCAGTACCCGCTGGTCTTCCCGGGCCACCCCGACGGCCCGTACGTCCCGGCCGTCGTCGCCGGTCCCACCTGCGACAGCGACGACGCCTACTCCCACGAGGAGGGCCTGGTCCCGGTGCCCGAGGCGCTGGCCTCCGGCGACCCGGTCTGGGTGCTGTCCAGCGGTGCCTACGCGACCAGCTACACCACCCAGGGCTTCAACGGCTTCGCCCCGCTCCCGTACGCCTTCGCGGGCCGCCCGGAGGGGAGCGGCGCCGATGACTGACACCGTGCGCGTGCGCCTCCTCGCCGACGGGGACTGGGACGCGGTCGTGGCGCTGGAGCGGGACGCCTACACCGGCCTCGGCCTGTCGGAGGGGCGGGCCGCGCTCGAGTCCCGGGCGGCGGCGTCGCCGGACACCTGCTTCGTCGTGGACGTCGGCGCCCGTACGGCCGGCTACCTGCTCGCGCTGCCCTATCCGCCGCACCGCTTCCCGGACCTGACGCGGAGGGAGGCGGAGGCGGCCCGGGGCGCCTTCGAGCCCGGGAACCTCCACCTCCACGACATCGTCGTCTCCCCTGGACTGCGCCGCAGGGGGCTCGCACGGCAGCTCCTGCACCGCCTCACCGCCACCGCACGGGCGCGCGGCGACGAGCGGATCTCGCTGGTCGCCGTGGGCGGCACCGAGCGGTTCTGGTCGGCGCGCGGTTTCACGGCCGAGCCGGGGGTGGTGCCCGTCGGCGCGTACGGCGACGGCGCCGTCTACATGTCCAGGCCGGTGGCGGCCGCCCGGCAGACCCGGGACCGCCCCTCCCTCCCCCCGCCCGCCCCCACCCCCTGCGCGAAGTGAGCTGATGGCGCGTGTCCCGTCTCCACGACCCCTTCCGGCGCGGCCAGTTGGCGATCGCCGCGCTGTTCCTGTCCCTCGGCTTCCAGTACGCCACCTGGGCCGCGCGGATCCCCGCCGTCAAGGCCGACCTCGACCTGAGCGCGGCCGAGGTGGGCGTGCTCCTGATGGCCGCGGGGGTCGGCGCCGCGGTGTCCTTCCCGGCGGTGGCGTGGCTGATGCGCCGGATGGGCTCGCGGCTCCTCGCTCTGCTGTCCCAGCTGGGCCTCGCCCTGCTGCTGCTCGCCCTGGCCGCGGCGCCGAACTACCCGGTGGCCCTGCTGGTGATGTGCGCCGACGGCGTCCTCGTGGGCTGCCTGAACGTGGCCATGAACGCGCAGGGAGCGGCCCTGGAGGCACGGCACGAACGCAACACCATGGCGAAGCTGCACGCCGTCTTCAGCGCCGGATCACTCCTGGCGGCCCTGCTCGCCTCCGGCATGACCGCCGCCACCGGATCGGTCGCGGCGCACTTCGCCGTCGCCGTCGTCCTCCTCGCCGCACTGGGCGTGACGGCGCGCACCGGACTGCTCGACGAGGACGCCCCGGCCGACGCACCGGACCCGGCCGGCGCGGCGGCACCCGCCGATCCGAAGCCGGCCCGCCGCCGCTGGACCGTCCCCTCGCGCCTGACTCTGTGGATGTGCTGCGCCATGGTCTTCGGCACGGTCGCCGAGGGCGCCATGAACGACTGGTCCGCCCTCTACCTGAAGGACGTCGCCGAGGCGTCGGCGGAACTCGCCCCGCTCGGCATCGCCGTGGTGTCCGGGATGATGGTCGTCGCCCGCCTCTTCGCCGACGGCTGGCGCGGCCGCTGGGGCGACGGCCGGGTCGTCCTGCTGGGCAGCGCCGTGGCCGGTACGGGTCTGGCCGTCGCCCTGGTCAGCGGCGGCGTCGCACCGGCACTGGCCGGCTTCGCCTGCATGGGTCTGGGCATCGCCGCCGTGACCCCCTGCGTCTACGCCGCCGCCGCCCGGCAGGGCTCGGACGCGCTGACGCTGGTCGCCGCCATGGGCACCACGGGGCTGCTGGCCGGCCCGCCGCTCATCGGCTTCATCGCGGGCGCGAGCAGCCTGGCGTGGGGCATGGGCGCCGTGGCCGCGTCGGCGGGCGCCGTCGCGCTGTGCAGCACCCGCATCCGCTGGACTCCGGTCGCCGTCGCACCGAGCGAGGCGACCGCCGCCTGAGGACACCCCGCCCGCCGCTCACCACCCGGGCCGCGCCCGCCGCCCGAACAGCAGCCCGCGCGGCTCGGGCGGGGGCGGGGTGCCGCGCCTGAGCGGCCAGGCGATCAGCATGCCGACGACGAAGCCGGCGACGTGCGCCACGTACGCCACCGTGCCCGCGTCGGACACGGCCCCGCCGGAGGAGTACACCGCCTGGAGCCCGAACCAGAAGCCGAGCACCAGCCAGGCGGGCAGCCGCAGCGGCAGGAAGATCAGGAAAGGCACCAGCACCCAGACACGGGCCCGCGGATACAGCACCAGATAGGCACCGAGCACCCCGGCGATCGCACCCGACGCGCCGATCAGCGGGGCGCCCGAGTCGGCGTTGAGGAGCGCGAAGCCGTAGGTCGCCGCGTAACCGCAGACGCCGTAGAAGAGCAGGAAGGGGACGTGGCCCATCCGGTCCTCGACGTTGTTGCCGAAGATCCACAGGAAGAGCATGTTGCCCAGCAGGTGCAGCCAGCCGCCGTGCAGGAACATCGCCGTCAGGACGCTCAGCTCCGGCGACTTGTCGTAGCCGGGCGGCGCGACCACGCAACCGGGCCCCTGCGGGCCGACCCCGACGGCGCCCGTGGGCACCAGCCGGGGCATCCGGTGCTGGAGCAGTTCCTGCGGCACCGCCGCCCAGTGGTCCAGGAAGGCCTGGAGGTCGCACATCTGCGCGAGGCTGCCGTCGCCCGTCGCGGACCCGGTCATGCCGGGGGTGAACAGGAACACCAGGACGTTCGCGAGGATGAGGGCGTACGTCACCCACGGGGTGCGGCGCGCCGGGTTCACGTCATGGACGGGGATGACCACGAGACACTACTGCCCGCCCGGCGGACGGCGAATCGGTTCGCCTCGTTGAACGCCCCCGTCCGTGTGTACGTATGCCCTCTCAACCGCCCGCGGTCCGGGGAAGGCGGGGCGCGGGGACGACGTGAGGAACAGGCGATGAACGAACGGGTCACACCGGCTCCGGCGATGCACGCCCTGCCCGACGGCGAGGCCGAGGTCGCCCTCGTGCTGCGGCTGCCCTGGGAGGACGTCGCCCGGCTCGGTCAGGAAGCGGGACGGCTGGCCGCGCAGATGCAGCGGCCGGTGACGCTGGACGAGGCGGTGAGCCACCGGCTGCGCGGCACCCGGGCCGCGACGCACGCCAGGCCGGCCGGTGAGCAGCCGCCCGCCGTGGCGAGCGCCCCGACGCCGATGACCGCACCGGGCTCGGTGTCCTCCCTGCCGTCCCGGCCCCCGGCCGAGCAGGCACGGCAGGCCATCGACCGCATCAACGGGACGGCCTGACCGGCGCGGAGCCCTCAGCGCCGCTCCTCGACCACCCTGGCCGCCTTGCGCGCGGCCACCAGCACCGGGTCCCACACCGGTGAGAAGGGCGGCGCGTAGCCCAGGTCCAGGGCCGTCATCTGCTCCACCGTCATCCGGGCCGTGAGGGCCACCGCGGCGATGTCGACGCGCTTGCCCGCGCCCTCACGGCCGACGATCTGCACGCCGAGCAGCCGCCCGGTGCGCCGCTCGGCCAGCATCTTCACGGTCATGGGGGAGGCGTTCGGGTAGTAGCCCGCGCGGCTGGTGGACTCGACGGCCGCCGTCACGAACCGCAGCCCCGCCCGCAGCGCGTCCTTCTCCCTGAGGCCGGTCCGCGCGATCTCCAGGTCGCAGACCTTGCTGACCGCCGTGCCGACCACACCCGGGAAGGTGGCGTAGCCGCCGCCCACGTTGGTGCCGATGACCTGCCCGTGCTTGTTGGCGTGGGTGCCCAGCGGAATGTGCCGCTCCTGACCGGAGACCAGGTCGAGCACCTCCACGCAGTCGCCGCCCGCCCAGATGTTCTCGTGGCCGCGCACCCGCATCCCCAGGTCGGTCAGCAGCCCGCCGTGGGCGCCGAGCGGCAGCCCCGCGGCCCCGGCGAGCCCCGTCTCGGGCCGTACGCCGATGCCGAGCACCACCACGTCCGCCGGGAACTCGGCGTCCTCGGTCGCCACCGCCCGGACCCGGCCGTCGTCCCCGGTGAGCACCTCGGTGACCTCGGCGTCGTTCACCATGGTGATGCCGAGACCTTCCATCGCCTCGTGCACCATGCGGCCCATGTCCGCGTCCAGCGTCGACATCGGCTCCCGGCCGCGGTTGACGACCGTCACCTCGTAGCCGCGGTTGATCAGCGCCTCGGCCATCTCCACGCCGATGTACCCGGCGCCGACGACCACCGCGCGACGGCCACGCGTGCGTGCCAGCGTGTCGAGCAGCGCCTGCCCGTCGTCCAGCGTCTGCACCCCGTGCACACCGGGCGCGTCGATGCCCGGCAGCTCGGGCCGGATCGGCCGCGCCCCGGTCCCGATCACCAACTTGTCGTACGACGTCCAGGACTCGGCCCCGGAATCCACGTCCCGCGCGCGGACCCGGCCGCCGGCCACGTCGATCTCCGTGACCTCGGTGCGCATCCTGAGGTCGATGTCCCGGGCGCGGTGCTCCTCGGGCGTACGGGCGATCAGCGCGTCCCGTTCGGCCACGTCGCCGCCGACCCAGTACGGGATGCCGCACGCCGAGTACGAGCTGAAGTGACCGCGTTCGAACGCCACGATCTCCAGCTCGTCCGGGCCCCTCAGCCGGCGCGCCTGCGACGCCGCGGACATCCCCGCGGCGTCGCCGCCGACGACGACCAGCCGTTCCCTCGTACCGCCCGCGGCACTCGTGCTCATGCTCATGCGAACACGCTACGTGGGCGGGGCATTTCAGTCCTGCCCGCCCGGCTCCCCGCCGTGCGCCGCCTTCCCGCGCGGCGCCGCGGGTGCCGGGGCCGCCACCGGACGGCGCGACAGCCGGGGGCGAACGACCCGCAGCCACACCAGAGCGAGCAGCGCCGCCACCGCCGCGAACGGCAGTACGGCGCCGAGCACCACCGCCACCCAGCGCAGCATCGTCACGAAGGCGTCCCAGCCGCCGGCCAGCGCGTCCACGAATCCGGGGTCGTCGTCCTCCTTCTTCTCCCCGTGCTTCACCGGGGCCTCCGACAGCGAGAGGGTGACCGTGGCCAGGCTCGTGCGGTCCTTCAGGGCCGCCTGCCGGGCGAGCAGCGCCTCCAGCTCCGCCTGACGGGTGCTCAGCTCGCCCTCCAGGGTCACCACGTCGCTCAGCTTCGTCGCCCGGTCCATCAACTCGCGGACCCGGGCCACACTGGCGCGCTGCGACTTCACGCGGCTGTCCACGTCCACCACCTGGTCGGTGACGTCCTCGGCCTTCGCGTCGCGCCGGAGCAGCTTCCCGGCGCCCTCCAGTTCGTCGAGCACGTCCTCGTAGCGCTCCACGGGCACGCGCAGCGTCACCTCGGTCCGCTCGTGGCCCTCGGCGTCCCGGGTGGTGGACTCGTCACCGACGTAGCCGCCGGCGTTCTCGGTCGCGGTGCGGGCCGCGTCGAGCGCCTTGGGCGTGTCCTTCACCCGCACGCTCAGGGAGACGGTGCGGATGATGTGGGCCGGGGCGAGCTTCGGCGGGGCGCTCTCGCCGGCGCCGTCGGACCGGTCCGCGCCGGCCGCGCCGCTCCCGTCGTCGGCCTGCGAGCCCTCCGCCCCGGCGCCCTCCCGCGGCGCGGCCGCCTTGGCGCCGCCGTCCGAGTCGGAGCCGGCGTCCGCCCCGCTGCAGCCGGTCAGGGCGAGCGCCGTGACCAGCAGCATCCCGGCCAGGGCGCGGGCGGGTGGTAGGAACGCTCGTGTCGTTGCCCGTCGTGCCTGCATCGTGGGTACCCCCGGTTCGTAGCGACTGATGTCTCTACGACGCGCGCGGGGGCCCGCACGACGGCGCGGAACGGTCCCGAAGAGATCACGTTCCGGACTCGCGGGACCCGTGGGTCCGGTGCCGGCGGGGTCTGAGACGCTGGGGAGATGAGCGCGAGCGAGACCCATGCGGGTGAGATCTCTCCACAAGACGGGCCCGGAGAAGAGGGACCCGGACACGTGGTCGTCGTGGGAGCCGGTATCGCCGGACTGGCCGCCGCCCACCGCCTCCTGGAGAGCGGGGCCCGGGTGACCGTCCTGGAGGCGTCCGGCCGCGTCGGCGGCAAGCTGCTGCCCGGCGAGATCGCCGGAGTCCGCGTCGACCTCGGCGCCGAGTCGATGCTGGCCCGCCGCCCCGAGGCCGTCGGCCTGGCCCGCGCGGCGGGACTCGCCGACCGCCTCCAGCCGCCGTCCACCGCGTCCGCCTCGCTGTGGACCCGCGGTGCCCTGCGCCCCATGCCCAAGGGCCACGTCATGGGCGTCCCCGGCACCGCCGCCGCCCTGTCCGGCGTGCTCTCCGAGGAGGGCCTCGCCCGCATCGGGCGCGACGCCGAACTGCCCCGCACCGAGGTCGGCGACGACGTGGCGGTGGGGGAGTACGTCGCCGCGCGCCTGGGCCGGGAGGTCGTCGACCGCCTCGTCGAACCGCTCCTGGGCGGTGTCTACGCGGGCGACGCCTACCGCATCTCCCTGCGCTCGGCCGTACCCCAGCTCTTCGAGGCCGCCCGCGCCCACACCTCCCTCACCGAGGCGGTGCGCGCCCTCCAGGGCCGCACGGCCACCTCACCGCCGAGCGGACCGGTGTTCATGGGCATCGAGGGCGGCATCGGCACCCTCCCGCTCGCGGTTGCCGAGTCGGTCCGCGCGCGCGGCGGCGAGATCGTCACCGGCGCGCCCGTCACGGAGCTGCGCCGCACGGCGTCCGACGGCTGGCGGATCGTCGCCGGCGACCGGGTGCTGCACGCCGGCGCGGTCGTCGTCGCCGTCCCCGCCCGCCCCGCCGCCGAGCTGCTGCGCGCCGAGGCGCCCGCCGCCGCGGCCGAGCTGGCCGCGGTCGAGTACGCCTCGATGGCCCTGATCACCCTCGCCTACCGCCGTTCGGACGCCGCCGCGCTCCCCGAGGGCAGCGGCTTCCTCGTGCCGCCGGTCGACGGGCACACCATCAAGGCGTCCACCTTCGCCTCCCGCAAGTGGGGCTGGATCGCCGACGAGGACCCCGGCCTGGTCGTCCTGCGCACCTCGGTCGGCCGGTACGGCGACACGGAGATCCTCGGCCGCGACGACGCCGGTCTCGTCGCCGTCTCCCGGCACGACCTGGGCGAGGCCACCGGCCTGACCGCCGAGCCGGTCGCCACCCGCGTCACCCGCTGGCAGGACGGCCTGCCGCAGTACCCCGTCGGCCACCACGCGCGCGTGGCCCGCGTCCGCGAGCACGTCGCGAAACTCCCCGGCCTCGCGGTGTGCGGCGCGGCGTACGACGGTGTCGGCATCCCGGCGAGCATCGCGAGCGCGTACGCGGCCGTCGACCAGATCCGGGGCGACCTGCGCGCTGTGGAGGAGCTCACGGCCCACCCGGTGCAGAGTCTGCACGGCGGAGCGGGAGAATAGGGCCATGAGTGACGACGCCTCCACCCCCGCGGCCGAGCGCATCCCCAACAAGGGCAAGCTGGCCAAGGACCTCAACGAGGTCATCCGCTACACCCTCTGGTCCGTCTTCAAGCTCAAGGACACCCTCCCCGAGGACCGCGCCGGGTACGCCGACGAGGTCCAGGAGCTGTTCGACCAGCTCGCCGCGAAGGACGTGACGATCCGCGGCACCTACGACCTGTCCGGTCTGCGCGCCGACGCCGATCTGATGATCTGGTGGCACGCCGAGACCGCCGACCAGCTGCAGGAGGCGTACAACCTCTTCCGCCGCACCCGGCTCGGCCGTGCGCTGGAGCCGGTCTGGTCGAACATGGCGCTGCACCGCCCCGCCGAGTTCAACCGCTCGCACATCCCGGCCTTCCTGGCCGACGAGACGCCGCGGAACTACATCAGCGTCTACCCGTTCGTGCGCTCCTACGACTGGTACCTGCTGCCCGACGAGGACCGCCGCCGCATGCTCGCCGACCACGGCAAGATGGCCCGGGGCTTCCCGGACGTGCGCGCCAACACGGTCGCCTCCTTCTCGCTCGGCGACTACGAGTGGATCCTCGCCTTCGAGGCCGACGAGCTGCACCGCATCGTCGACCTCATGCGCCACCTGCGCGGCTCCGAGGCCCGCCGCCACGTCCGCGAGGAGATCCCGTTCTTCACGGGGCGCCGCAAGGACATCGGAGAGCTGGTCGCGGGGCTGGCCTGATCGGCCGGCTGCTCGCGGGCCGGCCTGGTCAGGCCCTCGGCTTCGGCTCCGGGCGCGGGGCGCACGACGTGTCCCGCGCCGGGAGGCGGCCGTCCAGCAGGTACGCCTCCAGGTGGCCGTTGACGCAGGCGTTCGGCCCGCCCCCGATGCCGTGCGTCCCCGCGTCCCGCTCGGTCACCAGCACTGAGCCCGCCAGGCGTCGCCGCAGCTCCAGCGCCCCCTCGTACGGCGTCGCCGCGTCCCGCTCGGCGGCCAGGACCAGCGTCGGCGGCAGCTCACCCGGCGCGGTGCGCACGTCCAGCGGCTGCTGCCGGGGGGCCCGCCAGTAGGCACACGGCAGGTTCGTCCACACGTTGTCCCAGGTCTCGAACGGCGCCCGGCGGGCCAGCCGCGTGTTGTCCCGGTCCCAGACCTCGAAGTCGGTCGGCCACGGCGCGTCGTTGCACTCGACGGCCGTGTACACGGCGTTGGAGTTCTCCGCCCCGGCCGCGCCCTCCGCGGTCCGCGTCCCCGCCTGGTCGATCAACGGCTGCGGATCACCCTTCAGGTACGCCGAGAGCGCCTCGGCCCGGTGCGGCCAGTAGTCGTCGTAGTACCCGGCCTTGAGCATCGCGCCCTGCAACTGGGCGGGTCCCACCGTCCCGCCGGCGGGCTCCGCCGCCAGCCGGGCGCTCGCCTCCTCGTAGGCGTCCTGCACCTCCCGCGGCCGGTTGCCGAGCCCGTACACGTCGTCGTGCTCGGCGACCCACTCCTTGAAGTCGTCCCAGCGGTCCTCGAACGCCTCGGACTGTTCGAGGTTGTTGCGGTACCAGACCTGTTCGGGCTCCGGGTTCACCACCGCGTCGAACACCATCCGCCGTACGTGCGAGGGGAACAGCTCGGCGTACAGCGCGCCGAGGTAGGTGCCGTACGACGCGCCCATGAAGGTGAGCCGCCGCTCGCCCAGCGCGGCGCGGACGACCTCCAGGTCCCGGGCGTTGTTGAGCGAGTGGTAGTGCCGCAGCGCGTCCCCGCCCCGTTCCGCGCAGTCGCGCGCGTACGCCTCGGCCTCGGCGGCGCGCTCCTTCTTGTACGCCTCCGAGGGCCGCGTCGGCGCCGGCCGGGGCCCCTTGAAGAAGCCCCCGGGGTCCTGGCACGAGAGGGGCGCGGACGGCGCGACCCCGCGCGAGGCGTACCCGACGAGGTCGTAGGCGGCGGCGATGCGCTTCCACTCGGGCACCATGCCGACCAGCGGGAAGTACAGCCCGGAGGCGCCGGGGCCGCCCGGGTTGTAGAGGAGGGCGCCCTGGCCGGGGACCTCGCGCCCGTCGTCGTCCGGGTCCTTGTGGGTGGCCCGCACCCGGCTGACGGTCAGCTCGATCCGCTTCCCGTCGGGGCGGGCGTAGTCCAGCGGCACGGACACGGTGCCGCAGCGCACGCCGCCCGGCAGCTCCTCCGCCTTCGGGCACCTGCCGAACTCGATCCCGGCCGCCGCCGCGCGCCGGGCGGCCACCTCGGTACCGCGTGTCTCGGCGGAACCGGGCCCGGCCGGGGGCACCGACTGGGCCGGGGCGGCGGCGAGGGTGGTGAGCAGCAAGGACCCGGCGGCCGAGCAGAGGGCGGCAGCACGCATCGCGTATCCCTTCGGTGGCACGGGAGTGACACAAGGGATGTTTGGTTCACCGGCCGGGCGGGGCAAGCACCTCCGGCGGGTGTCGCCGCCGAGTGCCTCCGTGCGCCCCCGGCGCGCTCAGGCCCGGTGCTCCCAGTGGTCCCCGGCGTACTTCTCACGGTGGGCGAAGGCCGCACGCAGGTCCGGCTCGCCGATCGCGTGGACGCCGCGCACGGCGACCGAGGTGAGGAAGGTCCGGTCGTCGGCCGTGCCGTCGGCCTGCCGGACCAGGGCGCCGACCAGCCGCTGCCCGGCGGGGGAGGCCCAGCGCGCGTACGGGTGGATCTCCATCCGGGTGATGGCGAGGCACCCCAGGGTCAGGGCGAGCGGCAGCGCGAACCAGAGGGCGATGAGCAGACGCGGCTCCGTGGCGGGCAACGGCAGCGCCAGGGCGACCAGGCCGAGCGCGCACACGGTCACCGCGGCGGCCCGCACCCGCCGCACCCCGGCCGCGACGCCTCCGGTGCCGCCGTCGGGTACGGCGAGGCCCGCTCCGACCAGCCGGTCGGCCAGGCTCCGTACCGCGTCGGCGGCGGCCGCGGCGGCCCGTACCGGTGCTATCCGGGACTGTCCCCCGGGCCCTATCGCCCCGATGACCGACCGCTCCATGTCGTCCCGGCCGCACGGGTCGACGACCGTCGCCCAGCCGGTGTGGGCGAGCAGCAGCCGCCGCTGGCGCGCCATGGAGACCAGTGTCAGGTCCGCCACCCGCCGCGGACCGCCGGACAGGAACGCCGCCTCGTACAGCGTCAGCGTGTGCTCACGGACGACGGTGCGCGGTTCGACGGCCGCCGCGCGCACGGCGGCCAGGCACAGCCGCAGGCACGCGAGGCCGGCGACGGCCCAGGCCGACAGGAGGAAAAGGACCCAGAACATGCCGTACTTCTATGCCAAAGGCTTTCGCCGGCGCCATGCCCTTTTCACATTCCGGGACGCAGTGTTGTGGGTATGTGACGTTCCGCTCGGCGATGTCCCCCGACACCGGCCCGGTTCAGCGGCGCAGCAGAACGCGCCTGGTCACACGGGCCAGCCGGGCCCCGGGACGCGCCGACCGCGGCACCGGTCCCGACCGCTCCAGCCACCACTGCCGCAACTCCCGCCGCACACCCGGGGCCGCGTCCCCGGGCGCCGTCCGCAACACGTGCGCGACGAAGTCGAGGGCGTCCCGCCGGTAGCCGCCGGTCATCGGGCGGCCCTGCGCGTAGGCGAGGAAGACCGGCCGGTACCGCGCGCCCAGGATCACCGGCAGCTCGGGCGCGACCTTGCCGACCACGTCGGCCCGCTTCCCGGCCAGCGCCCGCGCCTGCACCCCCAGCCGCACCCGGTCGAACCCCTCGGGCACCGGTGTCCCCGCGACCAGCGCGGACAGCAGCGCGGCCTGCGCCAGCCCGAGCCGCTGCCGTACGGCGTCGTCGGCGCCGGAGCCCGAAGCGGTACCGGTACGCGAGGCGCGGGCGGCCGCTCCCGTCCCGGTGGCCGCCGCCCGCCCCTTCTCCACGGCGACGCGGATCGCCTCCACCTCACCCCGCAACTCGTCGCCGTCGGGGAAGTTCTCGTCCCGCTCCAGCAGGACGCCCGGCGGTGCGACCCGCGAGGCGAGGTCGGTCAGGATGTCCAGCACCGGGCGCGGCACGGGGTGGGCGTGGCTGTCGTGCCAGACGCCGTCCCGTTCGAAGCCGCCCGCGACATGGACGTACGCGATGGCCTCCAGGGGGAGTTCGCCGAGCGCCCGGGCCGGGTCCTCGCCCAGGTTGACGTGGTTGGTGTGCAGGTTCGCCACGTCGATCAGCAGCCGCACGCCGGTCCGGTCGGCCAGTTCGTACAGGAACTGCCCCTCCGTCAGTTCCTCGTCCGGCCACGAGACGAGCGCGGCGATGTTCTCCACGGCGAGCGGCACGGGCAGCGCGTCCTGGGCGATGCGCACGTTCTCGCACAGCACGTCGAGGGCGTCCCGGGTGCGGGGAACGGGCAGCAGGTGCCCCGCCTCGATGAGCGGTGAGGCGGTCGGCGCCCCGCCCGCCCGGACGAACGCGATGTGCTCGGTGACCAGCGGCGACCCCAGGACCTCGGCGCGCTCGGCCAGGGCCGCCAGCCGCCCCGCGTCCGGTCGGTCCGCGCCGCCGAGCCCCAGCGAGACCCCGTGCGGCACGACGGTCACGCCGCGCTCGCGCAGCCGCAGCAGCGAGTCGGGCAGATGCCCGGGACACAGGTTCTCGGACACGGCCTCGACCCAGTCGATGCCGGGCATCCCCTCGACGACATCCGCGATCTCCGGCCGCCATCCGATACCGGTGCCCAGCCGCGCCATGCGCTGCATGGTTGCCTCCCCTCCTGCGCACATGTCGGGGGTATCGCCCACCCGGCGCGGGCCGAACCCCCGGCGGGGCTTGTTCAGAGCAACATCTGAGGTTCGCGGCCGGGCCGGGGCCTCCGCGCCACGCGGGTGCTACCGCCGCAGCGCCGGGTGGTCCGCCACCACCGTGCACGAACCCGGGGCGATTTCCGTGAAGCCGGCGTCGCGCACCACCGGGAGGCCGGCGGTGGTCAGGCCGGTCCAGCGGGCCGGGTCCGCGGTGCGTACCGACAGCGGGAAGCCCGCGTCGCGCCAGGCCGCGCGCTCGGCGTCGGACAGCTCCCACCAGGCGAGCTGCGCACCGTGGCCCGCCTGGGCCATCGCCTTGCCCGCCGACATGTCCAGGTCGGGATTGAGCCAGAGCACCGGCGCGGAGAGATCGGCGTCGACCGGCGGCTCGGGGTCGTCGAGGTCGGTGCCGGAGACCTGGAGGCGGGCCAGGTCCTTGGGCCAGCCGTCCAGCGGAACGGGCGGGAAGACCCGCACCTCGGCCGTCTTGCCGGTGACCGTGATGCCGGGCAGCGCCTCGGCCCGCCGCCACTCGGCGCCGCGGGCCCGCCGCACGACCTTGCGGATGCGGGCGTCCTGCCAGTCCCGCATCGCCCGCGCCCACTGGCCGTCACCGGCCGACCGCTCGTCGGCGAGCATCACCAGCACCGCCCGGGCCGCGGTCTCCAGCGCGTCGGTACGGGGCGGGGGCGCCGCCCGCTCGATGCGCACGACCAGCGGCAGCACGAACTGCGGCGCGAGGTCGCGGTCGCCGGGCTCGGGGCGGAAGGGGCTGTCGGGGACGGGGGCGGGGACGGGCGTCGTCGGATCGTTGCTCACGTCCTACAGTCTGCCAAGCCTCCGGCCCCGGCCTCGCCGCGGTCGGGACCGGCGTCGTGACGTTGATCAGCGACCCCGTGAGCACCGGTCGCGGAACGCGCGTGCCCCCGCTCCCGGCGGCCGGTGCCGGGCTGCTCGCCGCGCCGGTGTGCGCCCTGCTCGGCACCGCCGTCGGCGCGCTCACCGCCTGGCCGGTGCTGCGCTCGCCCGGTCGCGCGGTCCCCGCCCTGCTGCTGGCGGCCGTGCCGGCGCTGGTGGCGTCGGGGTCCCCGGCGCGGGCTGCGGTCGGCAACCTGGTCTCCGGGTCGAGGTCGGGCGCGGTCCCGCTGCCGCTGCTGCCGCTGGCCGGGGCGGCGGTCATCGCGGTGGCCGCGACCGCCGTGGCCTGTGCGCTGAGTTCGCGCAGGTCATCAGCCTGAGCAGGCGGTGCGCTGCGCCTCCTGCCACTCGCAGACCGGGCAGAGTGTGACGCCCTTGTACGACTCCGGGTACTCCGTTGGTTCCCGGCACATGACGCAGTCCGCGTACGGCGGGCCGTCGGCCCTGGGCGGGCGGGGCGCCGCGTCGATCAGGGAGTAGCCGCCGGGGTCGCAGCCGGAGCCGTCGGGGTCTTGGTCGTGGTCGCTGCTCATGGGTCCAGCCTAGGCACGTCGGCGGTGCCCGTCAGCGGCTCCCGTTCGCGGCGCCGATCAGCTCCGAGACCTTCACGAAGCGGTAGCCCCGGCGGCGCAGCTCGGGCACCACGGCCCGTACCACCTCCTCGGTCACCGGAGCGGCGCTGCGCGTGCAGTGCATGACGACGACCGAACCCGGCCGCACCCCGTCGAGCACCTGCCGGGTCACCGCGTCGGCGTCCGTGGCGAAGGCGTCCCCGCTGACCACGTCCCACTGCACGGCGGTGACTCCGGTGGCCGACAGCTCCTTGAGGGCCGCCTTGTCGTAGCAGCCGCCGGGGAAGCGGAAGTACGGCATCGGGTTCGGCACCCCGGCCTTCCCGAACGCGGTGTACGCCCGCTCCAGGTCCGAGCGCATACCGTCCTCGGAAACGGTCGGCAGGCCGTAGCAGTCGTCGGTGTAGGCGTAGTGGCTGTAGGAGTGGTTGGCGATCTCGAACCGCGGGTCCCGGCCGATGGAGCGGGCCTCGTCCGGGTACTCCTCGGCCCAGCGGCCGGTCATGAACACCGTGGCCGGCACCTTCAGCTTCCGCAGCGTCGCGATCAGCTCGGGGTTGTCGAACCGTTCGCCCGACGCCGCCCGCGGCCCCTGGTCGGCGGTCATGTCGGCGTCGAAGGTGAGGGCGACCAGCTTGTCGTCCCCCGCGCCGTCCCTCGTGCCGTCCGTGCGCGGGCCGTGCTCGAAGACGGGGGTGAGGCCCGCCGGCCCGGGGGCGAGGGTCGGCGTCCCGGAGGAGGAGAGGGAGGGGGAGGGGGACGGAGCGGGGGCCGAGGGTGCCGGACGGGGGGTCTGCTCGGCCCCGGTGGTGCCGCAGGCGGCGAGGGCGGCGCCCAGGACACAGAGCGCGGCTGCGCGTCGTACGAGAGTGATCACCGTACGAACCTAGGAGTGAGATGTTCTGTTTATAGGACTATGTGGGGTGACGTGCCGACCGGTCACCCGCCCGGCTCAGCCCCCGGGCGTCAGATGTCCCGCTGCTCCAGCGGCTTGGTCGCCGGGCCCTCCAGCACCGTGCCGTCCGTGGCGAAGCGGGAGCCGTGGCAGGGACACTCCCAGGCGCGCTCGGCCGCGTTGAAGTCGACCAGGCAGCCCAGGTGGGTGCAGCGCGGCGAAACGGCGTGCAGGGTGCCCTCCTCGTCGCGGTAGACCGCGAGCCGGTCGCCGCCCGCCCGGACCACCGCGCCCTCGCCCGGCGGCAGCGACTCCACCGGCGGCGCGGGCCGCAGCCGGTCGCCGACGAAGTGCCTGGCCACCTCGGCCTGGGTCTTGAGCAGCGCCGGCGCCTCACGCACCGCCGTGCGCAGCCGGCGCGGGTCGTACAGCCCGCTCCACGCGCACTCCTCGCCGGTGATCTGCGCGGTGAGCAGCCGGCCCGCCATCATGCCGCCGCTCAGTCCCCAGCCGCCGAAGCCGGTGGCCACGTAGGTGTGGTGCGCGCCCGGGTGCAGCGGGCCGACCATCGGCACGGTGTCGGTGGGGTCGATGTCCTGCGTGGCCCAGGCGTGGGTGCGGTCGACGCCGGGGAAGTGCTCGTCCGCCCAGGAGGCCAGGCGCTCGAAGCGCTCGCGGGTGTCGCCCGTGCCGGGGGTGAAGTGCTCCCCGGTGACGACGAGCAGGCGGCGGCCCGCGTCGTCCAGGGGCGCCGTACGCACCGAGCGGGTGTTCTCCTCCGGCGTGATGTACATGCCGTCGACGTCGCGGTCCGCCTCGATCGTCCCGGCGACGACCAGCTCGCGGCGCGGGGAGAGGCGGGCGAAGAGCAGCGCCCGGTCGAAGACGGGGTAGTGCGTGGCGACCACGACGTCCCGGGCGGTGACCGTCGCTCCCGCCTCGGTCCTCACCCGGCACGGCCCGCCCTCGTCCAGGCCCTGGACGGTGGTGTCCTCGAAGATCCGCCCGCCCCGCGCCTCCAGGTCCGCGGCGAGCGCCCGCAGGTACTTCAGGGGATGGAACTGGGCCTGCCCGGTCACCTTCACGGCGCCCGCCACCGGGAACGGCAGCCCGGTCTCCGTCACGAACGACGCCGGCAGCCCCGCCTCCTTCGCTGCGGCCGCCTCCGCCCGTACCTCGTCGACGCGGCCCGGATCGCGGACGTAGGTGTACGCGTCGCGCGTCTCCCAGTCGCAGTCGATGCCCAGCTCGGCGGCGATGCCGGCGGCGCGCTCGATCGCCTCGGACTGCGAGCGGGCGTACAGGCGGGCGCCCTCGGGGCCGCGGGTGCGACGCAGCCTGTCGTAGACCAGGGTGTGCTGGACGGTCAGCTTGGCGCTGGTGTACCCGGTGACACCGGTGGCGACCCGCCCGGCCTCCAGGACCGCCACGCTCCGCCCGGTCCGCGCCAGCTCCCACGCCGTGCTGAGCCCGGCGACACCGGCGCCGATCACGGCGACGTCGACGTCGAGGTCCTCCGCGAGTGCGGGACGGGGCGCGCCGCCCGGTGCCGTCTGAAGCCAGTACGAGCCGTTGACCTGCACGTTCTGAGTCATGCGGCCCGGGTACCCCGTGGCCGCGGCTTCAGTGACCGGGCGGCGCGCCCCGCCTGGGGAGCCCGGCCGCTACCTGCGCCAGGGCCCGGTCACCGCGAAGGTGGTGCCGGGCGTGTAGCAGTTGACGTACATCGTGTCGCCGTCGGGGGAGAAGGTGACGCCGGCGAACTCACCCCACTCGGGCTCCTCCTCCGTGCCGATGTTCTGCGCGCCGCGGGCCATGGCGTACACCTCACCGCGCCGGGTCACGCCGAAGACGTGCTGCGCGCCGTTGCCGTCCTCGCAGACCATGAGGCCGCCGCTGGGCGCCAGGCAGATGTTGTCCGGGGACTCGCCCGGCAGCCGCACGTCGGTGTCCGGGCCGAAGACGATCACCAGGGTGAGCCGGCGCCGCTCGGGGTCGTAGCGCCAGATCTGGCCGAAGTGGTCGGCGGCCGAGCCCTCGTCGCTGCGCGCGAAGGACGACACGAAGTACACGCTCCGCCCGCCCCAGTAGCAGCCCTCCAGCTTCTGGGCGTGGGTGATGCCGCCCCGGCCGAAGTCCTGGAAGCGGATGGGCGTCCCGTCGGCCAGCGGGTCGGGCACGTCCACCCACTCGATGCCGTCGAAGTGGGCCCCCGTCTCCTGGATCGACGACAGGTCGGGCACGCCGGGCACGCGCATCGCCTGGAGCCTGCCGCCCGCCCGCAGCGATCCCCGGCCGCCCAGTGGCTTCTCGGGCAGGAAGCGGTAGAAGAGGCCGAACGGCCGGTCGAAGGCGTCCTCCGTCTCGTAGACGACCCCGCGCCGCGGGTCCACGGCGATCGCCTCGTGCTGGAAGCGGCCCATCGCGGTCAGCGGCACCGCGCCGGTGCGGTGCGGGTCGGCCGGGTCGACCTCGAAGATGAAGCCGTGGTCCTTGGTGTAGCCGTTGGTCCCGGCCCTGTCCTCGGTCTCCTCGCAGGTCAGCCAGGTGTGCCAGGGCGTGGGCCCGCCCGCGCAGTTGACGGCCGTACCGGCGATGGCGACGCGCTCGGACAGGACGTGGTTGCGGGAGTCCAGCTCCAGCGCGGTACAGCCGCCCTTGCCCTCCGGGTCGTAGGTGAGGCCCTTGACGGTCGGGACGGGGACGCGGCCGTCGGCGCGGTTCTCGTGGTTGCGGACGAGGTGGGTGGTGCGGCCGTGTCTGCCGGAGGAACGCCCGGGGAAGGCGGACATGCCGTCGTGGTTGGACGGCACCGGGCCCTCCCCGGAACGCAGCCGGTCCCCCTCGCGGGACAGCACCCGGTAGCGGAAGCCCTTGGGCAGGTCCAGCAGGCCGTCGGGGTCGGGGACCAGCGGGCCGTAGCCGGTGTGGCCCAGGGACTGGGCGGCGGCGGTGCCGGCGAAGAGTTCGGACAGGGCGCCGGTGAAGGCGATGCCTGCGCCCAGGGCTCCGGTACGGGCGAGCACCTGGCGGCGGGTCGCCGCGCTGTGGGACGTGGACATGGGGGAAACCTTCCTGCTGGCGGACAGGACTGTGACCCGCCGTGTCTATCACCTGCCAGGAGTCCCGGGAACCACGCGTGTAGCTCGTGTCACCGCTCGGCAGGGTGCTCCTGCGCCTTCTCCAGGAACCGCAGCAGCTCCACCGGGAAGGGCAGCACCAAGGTGGAATTCTTCTCGGCGGCCACCGCCACGACCGTCTGGAGCAGCCGCAGTTGCAGGGCCGCGGGCGTCTCGGACATCTCCCGGGCCGCCTCCGCGAGCACCTTGGACGCCTGCAGTTCGGCGTCCGCGTTGATCACCCGGGCGCGCCGCTCCCGGTCGGCCTCGGCCTGGCGGGCCATCGAGCGCTTCATGGTGTCCGGCAGGGAGACGTCCTTGATCTCCACCCGGTCGATCTGCACGCCCCAGCCGACCGCGGGGCTGTCGATCATCAGCTCCAGCCCCTGGTTCAGCTTCTCCCGGTCGGACAGCAGGTCGTCCAGGTCGCTCTTGCCGATGATGGAGCGAAGCGAGGTCTGGGCCATCTGCGAGACGGCGAAGCGGTAGTCCTCGACCCGGACCAGCGCGTTGGCCGCGTCGACGACCTTGAAGTACACGACCGCGTCCACCCGCACGGTGACGTTGTCACGGGTGATGCCCTCCTGCGCGGGCACGGGCAGCGTCACGATCTGCAGGTTCACCTTGTGCAGCCGGTCCACGAACGGCACGATCATCGTGAACCCGGGACCTCGCGACTCACCCGCCAGCCGTCCGAGCCGGAAGACCACCCCGCGTTCGTACTGCCGGACGACCCGCGCCGCCGCGGCGACGTAGAGGACGCCCGCGCTGCCGACGGCGGCGGCCGCGGTCAGAAGCTCCTGGACCATGGCGACCTCCTCACTCGGACTGCTCGGAGGACGGTTTTCACCCTTCTTGTCACGATAGGCCCGTCGCCGGGTCCGGGGCCATGCCCCGGACCCGGCGACGGGCTTCCCGCTACACCCCCGCCTTCTCCGGTTCCGTGACCTTCACCGGGTCCGTGCCGGTCGCGCTGTGCCGTTCGGCCCAGTTCTCCAGGGCCGTGCGGCAGGCGTGGTCCAGGTGGTGCAGCCCGGACAGGTCCAGCTCGACCGGGCGGTCCTGCGGCAGCGCCTCCAGGCCCTCCAGGATCTTCGGGAGCCGCAGGAAGGTCGCGTTGCCGGTCAGATGCGCCTGGACGGGGCCGGCGCCCTTGTCGACGATCTCCAGCTTGAGGTGCGACGCCTCCCAGGCGGTCTTGACCACGGACAGGGCCAGACCGATCAGCACGCCCTCGAACATGTTGACCGCGACGATCGAGACGGCGGTCACCACCAGGATCAGCGCCTCGCCCCGGTGGTCGCGCCACAGCGGCACGATGCTGCGGAACGGGATCAGCTTCCAGCCCGCGTGGACCAGGATGCCCGCCAGCGCGGGCAGCGGGATCAGGGCCAGCACGGACGGCAGCAGCGCCGCGAACAGCAGTAGCCACACACCGTGCAGCACCCGGGACGCCTTGGTCCTGGCTCCGGCGCTCACATTGGCGGAGCTGCGCACGATGACCGCGGTCATCGGCAGCGCGCCGAGCACACCGCACACGGTGTTGCCCGCGCCCTGCGCCATCAGCTCCTTGTCGTACTCGGTGCGCGGTCCGTCGTGCAGCCGGTCCACCGCCGCGGCGCTGAACAGGCTCTCCGCCGAGGCGATCAGCGTGAAGGCGACGATCGTGCCGAGCAGGCCCACGTTCGCCAGCTCGCCGAAGGCGTCGGCGCCGGGCGGCTGGATCACGTCCAGCAGGCCGCTCACCTCGACGGTCGCGACCGACAGTCCGAACGCCGCCGTGACCGCGGTGGCCAGACCGACCGCGGCCAGCGCCCCCGGCACGGTCTGCGCCCGCTTCGGCAGCCGCTTCCACAGCACCATCACGGCGACGGTGCCCGCGCCGAGGACGAGCGAGGTCATGGCCGCCGTGCTGCCCAGCGCGTCGGCCGCGGCCCCGGGCAGCCCGGTGAGCTTGTCGATGCCGGAGGCGGGCGCCTCGAGACCGGCGGCCGAGTAGAGCTGGCCCGCGATGAGCACCAGGCCGATGCCGGCCAGCATGCCCTCGACGACCGACAGGGAGATCGCCCGGAACCAGCGCCCCAGCTTCAGGGCGCCCATCACGAGCTGGATGAGCCCCGTGGCGAGCACGATCACGCCGAGCGCGGGCAGTCCGTACTGGTCGACCGCGCCGAAGACCAGCACGGTCAGCCCGGCGGCCGGGCCGGAGACCTGGAGGCTGCTGCCCGGCAGGAATCCGGTGACCAGGCCGCCCACGATGCCGGTGACCAGGCCGAGTTCGGCCGGGACTCCGGAGGCGACGGCCACGCCCACGCACAGCGGGAGCGCGACCAGGAACACGACGAGGGAGGCGGTGATGTCCTGCCGCCAGTGCGGGAACCTCCGGTTCTGGTTCTGGCCGGCTATGGAACTCATGCCGGCGCTCACAGGGCCTCGAAGGCGTCGGTGTCCGCACGGTGCCGGCGCACGAGGCCGGTGTGGACCTCGTAGTACCAGCCGTGCAGCCGCAGCCGGCCGTCCGTCAGCCGCTGCTCGACGCAGGGGTAGGAGCGCAGGCGCAGCAGTTGCGCCAGTACGTGGTGCTGCACGGCCCCGGCGACCGTCGGGTCGGCCGGATCGCAGGGCTTCGGCTCGTCGGCCGCGTGCGCCAGCCAGTCGCGCACGGCGGGTACGGCGGTCAGGTCGTCGCCGCGCACCAGCGCGCCGACGGCGCCGCAGTGCGAGTGGCCGCAGACCACGATGTCCGTGACGCCGAGGACCTCGACGGCGTACTCGATGGTGGCCGCCTCGCCGGAGGGGTGCTCGGCACCGTAGGGCGGGACGATGTTGCCCGCGGTGCGCAGCTCGAAGAGCTGGCCGGGCCGGGCGCCGGTGATCAGGGCCGGTACGACCCGGGAGTCGGAGCAGGTGATGAACAGGACTTCGGGCGACTGGCCTTCGGCGTGCCCGGCGAACTCCTCAGGGCGCTGTCCGAACGTACGGGCGTTGTCGATGAGGGGTTGCATGATGCTGTTTTCCTCCTGGCGCGCCGTGGGGGCGCGTCGGACGGGTGGGACAGAGGTGGGGGATGTTCCGGTGGTCCGTCAGCAGCGGAAGACCTGAAGGGCCGCGGGCGAGTGGTCCGGCGCGGATCTCGGCCGGTCCGCGGCCGCCAGGGCGGACGTGAGGGGCGCGGGCGCCGCGGGGCCGCGCTGTCGCGTGCCCGAGCGCTCGGGGGCGTCGGGCTGGGGCGCGGTGGTGGTGCGGTGCCGGTCACGGGCGCGCGCGGAACCGTTCGGGTTCCCCGGGCGGCCGGTGTCGTGGCAGGTGACGGTCTCGTCGTATGCGGCAGTGCCGGAGTGGGTGGTTCCGGAGTGGGTGTTGGCCACGGCATCACGGCTCGTATGCGCGGATGCGAAGGGTGGGGCGGGTGCGAAGACCGTCAGGACGAGCAGGACGGCGGCGAGGAGCGCAAGCGCGGTCCGGGCCGTCGTGGCTCGTGACATACGCCCCCCTCCAGGCAGTTCACGGCGGTGGCGTGCGCCGGTGCACGGTCAAAGCAAGGTCAACGCATGGTCAATGCGTGGTCAAGAAACACGTTAACCCTGCAAAGCGCTTTGCAGGGTTAACGTGGCGTTACGAGCCGAAGAGAGCCTGAAATTGGCGGGTGGGTTGGCGGGAATGGGCCGCCTCGGCCGCCCTCAGGGCGTGTCGACCAGGCGTCCGGCGTCCCGGGCCAGCGCGGTGAGCCGGGAGATCGCCCGGAAGTACTTCTTGCGGTAGCCGCCCTTCAGCATCTCCTCGCTGAACAGCCGGTCGAAGGGCAGCCCGGAGGCCAGGACGGGCACCTCGCGGTCGTAGAGCCGGTCCGCGAGCACCACGAGCCGCAGCGCCGTCGACTGGTCCGGCACCGGGCGGACCCCGGTGAGGCACACGGCCGTCAGGCCGTCGGTCAGGGCGCCGTAACGGCTGGGGTGGACGCGGGCGAGGTGGTCGAGGAGGGCGGGGAAGTCGTCCAGGGAAGCACCCTCGGTGGCCCGCGCCGTACGGGTCACCTGCTCGTCGGAGTACGGCGCCGGGGCCTCGGGCAGGCCGCGGTGGCGGTAGTCCTCGCCGTCGATGCGCAGGGCGCGGAAGTGGGCGGACAGGCCCTGGATCTCGCGCAGGAAGTCGGCCGCCGCGAACCGGCCTTCGCCGAGCTTGCCCGGCAGCGTGTTGGAGGTGGCGGCGAGCGCCACGCCGGCCTCCACCAGCCGGGCGAGCAGGCTGGAGACGAGGACGGTGTCGCCGGGGTCGTCGAGCTCGAACTCGTCGATGCACAGCAGACGGTGCCCGGACAGCGTCTGCACGGTCTGCTGGAAGCCGAGGGCGCCGACGAGGTTGGTCAGCTCCACGAAGGTGCCGAAGGCCTTGCGGGAGGGCTCGGCGGGAGTGGCGTGCCACAGGGAGGCCAGCAGGTGGGTCTTGCCGACGCCGTAGCCGCCGTCGAGGTACACGCCGCGGGGTCCGGCCGGGGTCTTCGGCGCCTTGCCGCGGCCCAGCCCGAAGAAACCGCGCCTGCCGGTGGCCGCGCCGGGCGCCTCGCCGAGTCCGCCCGCGAAGTCCTCCAGCACCCGGACGGCCTCGCTCTGGCTGGGCTGGTTCGGGTCCGGGATGTACGTGCCGAAGCGGACGGAGTCGAAACGGGGCGGGGGCACCATCTCGGCGACCAGACGGTCCGCGGGGACACGGGGCTCGCGGGCGCACAGGGAGACCGTGGCCGGAGCCGACCCGGTTATCGGGGCGGGCACGGAGGCGGGGGAGGAGGACGACACGGTACTCAATGGTAGGGCCTGCCCGGCACGCCTCGTCGTCGGCCGGTCGGCGGTCTCCGGGAGGTGTGGCGCGGCGGGCCGTGCGGATGCGGGGGCCGGTGCGAAGGGGGCGCCCCCGGTATGCGGAGGGACGCCGCGGGGGTGTGGGAACCGGGCGCCGACCGTGGTCCGGCGCGGGATCGGCGCCGTGGGTGCGGTGGGCGGGTGCGGGGCTCCGGCCTGCGCGGTTGGGCCGGCGGCTGCGTGGAACACTGCACCCCATGCGACGCCTGTTCCCCGTGTCCCCCGCGACCGATCCGACCGTCGATCCGGGCGGCGGCTTTGAGACCGACCGGGAGTGGAGCCTGGCCGAGCTGGCCGCCGCCTACGCGTACCCCGAGCCGGACGGGCACCGGCGGACGTGGCTGCGGGCCAACATGGTCTCCACCCTCGACGGCGCCGCCCAGCACGACGGCCGCTCCCAGCCCATCTCCAGCGCGGCCGACATGCGGGTCTTCGGCACCCTGCGGGCCCTGGCGGACGTGGTGATCGCCGGTGCCGAGACCGTACGGCAGGAGGGGTACCGCCCGGCACGCGCGCGGGCTGACTTCGCCGAGGCGCGGCGGTCGGCCGGTCAGGCGCCCGTGCCGGCGATCGCGGTGGTCAGCGCGAGCCTGGAGCTGGACTTCTCCCTGCCGCTGTTCACCTCCCCGCTCGTGCCCACCCTGGTCCTGACCGGAGCCGCCGCCGCCCCGGACCGGATCGCGGCCGCCGAGAAGGCCGGGGCCCGGGTGGTGATCGCGGGCGACGGCGTCGGCGTGGACCCGGCCCGCGCCCTCGCGGCACTCGCCGGGCTGGGGCACACCCGGCTGCTGACCGAGGGCGGTCCGCGGCTGCTGGGGCAGTTCGTCACCGCGGGCGTGCTCGACGAGCTGTGCCTGACCGTCTCCCCGATGCTGACCGCGGGGGACGCGCAGCGGATCGCGGGCGGACCGGCGGTCGAGGTCCCACGGCGGTTCGTACTGGCGTCCCTGCTGGAGGAGGAAGGTTTCCTCTTCAGTCGTTACCGGCGTGACTAGGGCGATCCCGGGCAGGCGCGGACGGCGGCGGCCGAACAGGGGTCCGGTCGTTACCGCGCAGCCGGGAATCAGCGGAATCTCCCGTTCCGTTTAGCCCGCGCCGGGCACACTGAATCCGGCAGTACCCGTGCGATCACGGGGCAGGATGGTTTCCGCAGGGTCTGGTACGGCCTACGGAGGGTGGGCCCACGGGCCCTCGAAGGAGAAGGGGCGCCTGGTGTTCACAAGCGTTTTGATGATCGAGAAGGCCCTGACGTCCGCCGACGTGGAGTTCGTCACCACCTTGCACGGGGACGAGCAGGTCGGCTTCCACGTGCTGCTCCAGCCGCGCGGCGATCAGGCGGACCGGCTGCTGCGGGCCATCGACGACGTCGCGCTCGGCGAGCTCGACGACGCCGTACGCGAGGGGGAGACCCCGGAGGGCCAGGAGGCGCAGAGCGTCGGGGAGCGGGCCCTGGAGGTGTCCCTCACGGCCCTGCGCGCGTCCGGCGCCCAGGCCGAGGGACGGCTGATCGAGGACCACCCGCTGGACGAGCTCAAGGCCGTGGTCATGGAGGTCGCGGCCGACGAGGTGATCGTCCTGACCGACCCCCACTACGTGGAGGAGTTCTTCCACCGGGACTGGGCCTCCCGGGCCCGGCACAAGGTCGGCGTCCCCGTCCTGAAACTCTTCTCGCACAGCAAGGCATAGGCTGGTGCCGCGCCCCCGCCGAGGGGGCGCGCCCACCGACGGATCACCCTGGGAGAACAGCGCATGGCACCCGGCCTTCCTACCGCCATGGACCGACCGCACTTCATCGGCATCGGCGGCGCCGGAATGTCGGGCATCGCCAAGATCCTCGCCCAGCGCGGCGCCGCGGTGGCGGGCAGCGACGCCAAGGAGTCCGCGACCGCCGAGGCGCTGCGCGCCCTGGGCGCCACGGTGCACATCGGGCACGCGGCGGAGCACCTCGCCGACGACGCGAGCTGCGTGGTGGTCTCCTCGGCGATCCGCGAGGACAATCCGGAGCTGGCCCGCGCCGCCGAGCTGGGCATCCCGGTCGTGCACCGCTCCGACGCCCTCGCCGCCCTGATGAACGGCCTGCGCCCGATCGCCGTGGCCGGCACCCACGGCAAGACCACCACCACCTCCATGCTGGCGGTCTCCCTGTCCGAGCTGGGCCTGGACCCGTCGTACGCGATCGGCGGCGACCTGGACGCGCCCGGCTCCAACGCCCTGCACGGCGACGGCGAGATCTTCGTCGCCGAGGCGGACGAAAGCGACCGGAGCTTCCACAAGTACGCCCCCGAGGTCGCCATCGTCCTCAACGTCGAGCTGGACCACCACGCCAACTACGCCTCGATGGACGAGATCTACGAGTCCTTCGAGACCTTCGCCGCGAAGATCGTCCCCGGCGGCACCCTGGTGATCGCGGCCGACCACGAGGGCGCCCGGGAGCTGACCCGGCGGCTGGCGGGCTCGGTGCGGACGGTGACGTACGGGGAGGCGGAGGACGCCGACGTGCGCATCCTGTCCGTCGTCCCACAGGGCCTCAAGAGCGAGGTCACGGTCGTCATGGACGGCGCCGAGCTGACCTTCGCGGTGTCCGTCCCCGGCCGCCACTACGCCCACAACGCGGTCGCCGCCCTCGCCGCGGGCGCGGCCCTCGGCGTCCCCGCCGCCGAGCTGGCCCCCGCACTGGCCGCCTACACGGGCGTCAAGCGGCGCCTGCAGCTCAAGGGCGAGGCGGCCGGCGTGCAGGTCGTCGACTCCTACGCGCACCACCCCACCGAGATGACGGCCGACCTGGAGGCCATGCGCGCCGCCGTCGGCGACGCCCGCATCCTGGTCCTCTTCCAGCCGCACCTCTTCTCCCGCACCCAGGAGCTGGGCAAGGAGATGGGCCAGGCGTTGTCCCTCGCGGACGCCTCGGTCGTGCTCGACATCTACCCGGCCCGCGAGGACCCGGTCCCGGGCGTCACCAGCGAGCTGATCATCGAGGCGGCCCGCGCGGCGGGCGCGGACGTCACGCCGGTCCACGACAAGGACGCCGCGCCCGCGCTGGTCGCGGGAATGGCGAAGGCCGGTGATCTCGTTCTCACCATGGGCGCGGGTGATGTCACCGACCTCGGACCGCGCATCCTGGACGAGCTGTCGAGCAAGGCGAAGTAAGGGGCTGAGGACTCATGTCGTACGACGTCGAGAAGCCGGACGAGCAGTGGCGGGCGGAGCTGGCCCCGGCCGAGTACGCCGTGCTGCGCGAGGCCGCCACGGAGCCGGCCTTCACCGGTGAGTACACCGACACCAAGACCGAGGGCGTCTACTCCTGCCGCGCCTGCGGTGCGGAGCTGTTCACCTCCACGACCAAGTTCGAGTCGCACTGCGGCTGGCCGTCCTTCTACGACCCGAAGGACACCGACGCGGTCGAGCTGATCGAGGACCGCTCCCACGGGATGGTGCGCACCGAGGTGCGCTGCGCCCGCTGCGGTTCGCACCTCGGACACGTCTTCCAGGGCGAGGGCTACCCGACCCCGACCGACCAGCGCTACTGCATCAACAGCATCTCGCTGCGCCTGGAGCCGAAGGCGGGCTGAGCGGGCCGGGTCCGCGGACGGCGGCCGGGAGCGTCACGGTGAGTACCGTCGCTCCCGGCCGCCGTCCGTCGGACGGATTTCCGGTGTGAACGCCCGAGCAGCGGGAAGGAGTCGCCCCGGAGCAACGGGGGCCCCGCGGACCAGCCGTCTACACTCGACCGGCGACGGCCCCACCGACCGCGGCCGGAGCGGGCAGCTTCTGCCAGACCCGAAGGGTATTCGGCGTTTTGATACGGATGGACTCAGTCACCAAGCGGTACCCGGACGGCACCGTGGCGGTCGACCGGCTGTCACTGGAGATACCCGACCGCTCGATCACGGTCCTCGTCGGTCCCTCGGGCTGCGGCAAGACGACCACCCTGCGGATGATCAACAGAATGGTCGAGCCCTCCGAGGGAACGATCCTGCTCGACGGCGAGGACCTCCAGCAACAGCCCGTCACCACGCTGCGCCGGTCGATGGGGTACGTCATCCAGAACGCGGGGCTCTTCCAGCACCGGACGATCCTCGACAACATCGCCACCGTGCCCCGCATGATCGGCTGGGGCAAGCAGAAGTCCCGCGAGCGGGCCGCCGAGCTGATGGCACGGGTGGGGCTCGACACCTCCCTCGCCAAGCGGTATCCGTACCAGCTCTCCGGTGGCCAGCAGCAGCGCGTCGGCGTGGCCCGGGCGCTCGCCGCCGACCCGCCGGTGCTGCTCATGGACGAGCCGTTCTCCGCCGTCGACCCCGTCGTCCGCAAGGGGCTGCAGGACGAACTGCTGCGCATCCAGGACGAACTGGGCAAGACCATCGTCTTCGTCACCCACGACATCGACGAGGCCATCAAACTCGGCACCATGGTCGCGGTGATGCGCACCGGCGGCCGGCTCGCCCAGTTCGCGCCGCCCGCCGAGCTGCTGTCCGACCCCGCGGACGACTTCGTCGAGGACTTCCTCGGTGCCGACCGCGGCATCCGGCGGCTCTCCTTCTTCTCCTCCGCCGCCCTGGCGCTGAGCACCGGCCCGGTCGTGCGCACCGACGCCACCGCCGAGCAGCTCGCCGCCGCCGACGGTGCCACCCACCTGCTGGTCACCGACGCGGACGACCGGCCGCTGGGCTGGGCCGAGCCGGGCGGCCCGACCGCGGGGGACCTCGCCGCCGGGCGACTGCTGTCCTACGGGCGGCCCTTCGTGCCCGGCACCGACTCGCTGCGGGCCGCGCTCGACTGCGCCGTGCTCTCGCCCACCGGCTGGGCCGTCGCCGTGGACGGCGACGGCCGGGTGACCGGCGTCGTCTCCCAGCAGACCATCGGCGAGGCGATCCGCTCCGCCCACGGCGCCGCGGCGGGCCCCGGCGACACCCGGACCGAGGAGCCCGCCGACATCACCAAGGTCGCCCCGTGAACGGCTTCTTCGACATACCGAGCGACCTCGACAACACCTACTTCGGACTGATCGGCCTGCATCTGCGCGAGGCGCTGCTGCCGGTCCTGGCCGGGCTGCTCGCCGCGCTGCCCCTCGCCCAGCTGTGCGTGCGCTTCCGCTGGCTGTACCCGCCGGTGCTCGGGGTGACGACCGTCTTCTACGCCATCCCCTCGCTGGCCGTCTTCGTGGTCCTCATCGACTACACCGGCCAGACCGAGATGACCGTGATGATCCCGCTGGCCGTGTACAGCCTGGTGGTGCTCGTCCCGGCGATCGTCGACGGCGTGCGGTCGGTGCCCGAGGAGACCCTGGCCGCGTCCACCGCCATGGGCTTCGGGCCCGTCAGGCGCTACCTCCAGGTGCAGCTGCCGATCGCCGTGCCCGCGATCCTCGCCGGACTGCGGGTGGCCGTGTCGGCGAGCATCTCCCTGGTCAGCGTCGGCGCCCTCATCGGCAACCAGGGCGCCCTCGGCAACCTGCTCGCGGACGCCCAGAAGTACGGCCGGCCCGAACTGGCGGTCAACTCCGTCCTCACCACCGCCGTACTGGCCGTCCTGTGCGACGCGCTCCTCGTCCTGGCCCGGAACCTGCTGACCCCGTGGCTGCCCCGGGGCAAGCGGCAACGCCCGAAGGACGCCGCCGCGCGGCCCGAGCCCGAGGAGGCGGCGGCCCGGTGAACGTGCTCCACTTCGTCAACGCCTTCTTCAGCGACAGCGCCCACTGGCACGGCTACGACGGCATCCCCGCCCGCCTGCTGGAACACGTCCAGTACACGCTGATGGCCCTCGGCCTCGCCGCCGCCATCGGATTGCCCGCCGGGCTGCTGACCGGGCACACCGGGCGCGGTGGCAACGCCGTCGCCTTCGTCGCCACCGCCGCCCGCGCCCTGCCCAGCTTCGGACTGCTGGTGCTGATCGCCGTCGGTGTCGGTATCGGTCTGCTGCCCGTGATGGTCCCGCTGGTCGTGCTCGCCGTCCCGCCGATCCTGGTGACCACCTACGAGGCCGTCCGCTCCGTCGACCCCTCCCCGGTGGACGCCGCGCGCGGCATGGGCATGCACGAGACCGGCATCCTCTTCCGGGTCGAACTGCCCGTCGCCCTCCCGCTGGTCCTCAGCGGGCTGCGCTCGGCCGCCATCCAGGTCGTGTCGACGGCGACCATCGCCGCCTACGTCAGCCTCGGCGGGCTCGGCCGCTACATCATCGACGGGCTCTACCAGCGCGACTACGAGAAGGTGGTCGGCGGCGCCACGCTGGTCGCCCTCATGGCGCTCGTCACCCTCGCGGTGTTCTGGGCGGCCGGGCGGCTGGCCGTGTCGCCGGGGGTGCGCAGACGTTGACGGCGCACGGCGGCGAAAAAACCGTAACCAGGCCGTTCTTGACTGATCGGCGACCGGATCGTTTGGATCGACGGATGACTTTCACCGCGAAGAGCAGCAGGTCCAGGACTAGGCACACCGGCGCGGCGGCCGTCGCGCTCACCGCCGCCGCGGCGCTGCTCGCGGGCTGTTCCTCCGGCTCCGACGACACCTCCGACAACCCCCTCGCGGGTGACAAGGCGGAGGCAGGCACCGTCGTCGTCGGCTCGAACAACTTCGCCGAGAGCACCCTGCTCGCCGACATCTACGGGGAGGCGCTCAAGGCCAAGGGCCTCAAGGTCACCTACCAGCACAACATAGGCAGCCGCGAGACGACGTACGGCCTGATGAAGAACGGCTCCGTCACGGTGCTCCCGGAGTACAACGGCTCGCTGCTCGCCTACCTCGACCCGAAGGCCGAGCAGAAGTCCGTCGAGGAGGTGAACGAGGCGGCGAAGGGCAAGCTGGACAAGAAGCTGACGCTGCTGGAGTCGTCACCGGCCGAGAACAAGGACTCGGTGAGCGTCAACGCCGAGACCGCGAAGAAGTACGGCCTCACCGCCGAGTCGACCCTCGCCGACCTCAAGGACGCCGCACCGGACCTGGTGATCGGCGGATCGCCCGAGTTCCAGACGCGTCAGCAGGGACTCAAGGGGCTGGAGTCGGTGTACGGCCTGAAGTTCAAGTCCTTCAAGGCGCTCGACGCGGGCGGTCCGCTGACCCAGTCGGCGCTGACCAAGAACACCGTGCAGGCGGCGGACGTCTTCACCACCGACCCCACCATCATCAAGGAGAAGTTCGTCGTCCTGAAGGACCCGGAGAACCTCTTCGGCCACGCGAACGTGACCCCGCTGGTCGCCAAGGAGGGCCTGGACAAGGAGGGCGTGGCCGCGCTGAACGCGGTCTCCGCCAAGCTGGACACCGAGACGCTCCTCGACCTGGACGCGCAGGTCCAGCTGGACAAGAAGGACCCGCTGGACGTGGCCAAGGCGTGGCTGAAGTCCGCGGGTCTGGTCTGACGGACGCCCGGGGACGACTCGTCACGACGCCGCGGCCCCGGCCGCGGCGTCGATCAGCTGGTCGATCAGGGCGATGAGGACGTCCCGGCTGGAGGTCCGCTCCCGCGCGTCGCACAGCAGCACCTGCACGTGCTCCGGCAGCGCGAGGGCCTCGCGGATCTCCGCGGCCGGGTACGGATGCCGGCCGTGGAAGCCGTTGACGGCGACGACGAACGGAATGCCCCGCCGCTCGAAGAAGTCGATCGCGGCGAAGCTCGACTCGGGCCTGCGGACGTCGACCAGGACCACCGCGCCGAGCGCCCCGATCGCCAGGTCGTTCCACATGAACCAGAAGCGCTGCTGACCGGGCGTACCGAAGAGGTAGAGCACCACGTCCCGGCCGATGGTGATCCGGCCGAAGTCCAGGGCCACGGTCGTGGCCCGCTTCTCCTCGATCCCGGCCAGGTCGTCGATGTCCAGGCCCGCCGCCGTCAGCGGTTCCTCGGTGCGCAGCGGGGCGATCTCGCTGACCGACCCGACCATGGTGGTCTTGCCGACGCCGAAACCGCCGGCGATGAGGATCTTCACCGCCTCGGGCGCGGTGGAGCGTGCGGATGCCGTGGGCGTCTCGGCGACGCGCTCAGAGCCGGCCAAGGCCGTCCCTCACTTTCTGCAGCAGGTCCAGGTCCTCGGTGGCGCGGGAGACGGGGTGCGGCGGCCTCGCGGTGATCCGGCCGGCCTCCAGCAGGTCCGAGAGCAGGATGACGACCACGCTCACCGGCAGGTCGAGACGGGCCGCGATCTCCGCCACGGCCATCGGCTCGGCGCACAGCCGCAGGATCCGCAGGTGCTCGGGCTGCGGACGCGCCGCCCGGCTGGGCTGCGGGTCGAGAGCGGTCACCGTCGTGATGAGGGTGAAGTCGGCGCGGCTGGGCCGGGTCCGGCCGCCGGTCAGGGTGAACGGCCGCACGAGCCGGCCCCCCGCGTCGCCTCCGGTCACGTCACTCGCCGGGGCCGGCGGTGGCCCGCGGTGCCGCGCTCAGGTGCTCGCCGATCTTCTTCACCAGCATGTTCATCTGGTACGCCACCACGCCGACGTCGGCGTTCGGCCCGGTGAGCACGACCAGGTGCGCGCCGGGGCCCGCGGAGGTGAGTATCAGGTAGCCGTTGGCCATCTCGATGAGCGCCTGGCGCACCGGACCGCCCCGGAAGTCCATGCTGACGCCCTTGCTGAGGCTCATCAGGCCCGACGCGGTCGCCGCCAGCCGCTCGGCGTCGTCCCGCAGGAACCCGGTGGACTTGCTGACGACCAGTCCGTCCTCGGAGAGCACCACCGCCTGGTTCACGTCGGCGACCCGCTCCACGAGTCCGGTGAGCAACTGGTCCAGCTCGGTGTGCGTGGCGGGGGAGGGTCGGGTCATCGCGTGTCCTTCGTCGGCGGTCGGCGGTCGGCGGTCGGGGTCGTGGGGGCGGCGGAGGAGAACACGTGCCCGTCGGTGCCGGTGCCGGTGTCCTCCGCGTCGGCGGTGTCCTCATCGGTCTGGGCCCGCAGCGTGCCGCGCTGGAAACCGGCGAGGGAGGACGCGGCGCGCTCGGCCGTGAAGTCGGCGTAGTCGTCGGACGCGTCCTGCGAGCCGTCCCGGCGGTCGCCCAGATCCTCGTCGCGCAGCTCGGCGGCGAGGCTGGTCTGCGGCACCCGGCGGGGCAGCGGTGCCAGGCCGCCTCGCTCACCGGCGGAGCCGTCGGGGGAGCCCGCCGCGGCCGCGGACCGGCTCGCGGGCGCCGGCCGGGACGACCGTACGGGCCGCACGGACCGTTCGCCGCCGGCCGGGTCCCCTTCCGGCCCCGAGGCCGCGGCGGTGGCGGCGGGCGCGGCGGACCGGCCCGCCGGGGCGGCCTCGTCGCGCGGGGTGGCCGCGGAGGCCCCGCCGACACGGCGGTCGCGCGCCCCGGCCACCGTCACGTCGGTGCCGTCCGCCCCGCCGACCGGCTCGCGCACCACGATGTCGTGCGGGATCAGCACGATCGCCGTGGTCCCGCCGTACGGCGAGGGGCGCAGCGTGACGGTGATGCCGTGCCGGTGCGCGAGGCGGGCGACGACGAACATGCCGAGCCGCAGGTCGTCGGCGAGCGCCACCACGTCGAACTGCGGGGCCACCGCCAACTGGGCGTTGAACGACGCGTAGTCCTCCTCCGACAGGCCGAGCCCGCGGTCCTCGATCTCGACGGCCAGGCCCTTGGCCACCACTGCCGCCCGCACCCCGACCGGGTTGGGCGCGGGGGAGTACGCGGTCGCGTTGTCGATCAGCTCGGCCAGCAGGTGGATCACGTCGGCCACCGCGGGCGGGGCCAGGGCCACCTCCTCGTCGGTGTGCAGCTCCACCCGCTGGTACTCGGCGACCTCGCCGACCGCGCTGCGCAGGATGTCGACCAGCGACACGGGCTCGCGCCAGGTGCGCCGGGGCTGCTCACCGCTGATGATGACGAGGTTCTCCTCGTAGCGCCGCAACTGACTGGCGGTGGAGTCCAGTTCGTACAGGCCCTTGAGGATCTCGGGGTCCGTGTGCTCGCGCTCCAGCGCGTCCAGCTTGCCGAGCTGCATGTTGACGAGGTTCTGGCTCTGCCGCGCGATGCCCAGGATGACCTTCTGGAAGCCGCGCCGGGTGTCGGCGAGTTCGACGGCGGTGTGCACGGCGGTGCGCTGGGCCGTGTTGAACGCCTGCGCGACCTGGCCGAGTTCGTCCCGCCCGTAGTCCAGCGGCGGGGTCGCCGACTCCACGTCGACCGTCTCGCCCCGCTCCAGCCGGGCCACCACGTCGGGCAGCCGTTCCTCGGCCAGGCTCAGGGTGGCCAGCCGCAGCCCGCGCAGCCGCCGGGACAGCGAGCGGGTGATGCGCCAGGACATCACGATGCACAGCAGCAGGGCGATCAGGCCGCCCGCGCTGAGGATGCCAGCCTTGAGCAGCAGGCCCCGGGCCTCCTCGGCGCTGCGGTCGAGCAGACTGTCCGTCTGCTGCCGGATGAGCTGCCCGTACTGGGTGGAGATCTTGTCGAAGGCGGTGATCCAGCGCTGTCGTGCGTCCGGCAGGTCGATCCGGTCGCCCCCGCCTGCCGAACGGGCCTCCAGCACCTGGTCCTCGACGTCCTGCATGGACTTCCACTCGGAGCTCGCGAGGATGCGCTCGGTCTGCGTCTTCGCGCTGCCGGTCAGCGAGGGGACGATCTGGTCCTGCACCAGCCAGCGGCGGGTGTGCACCAGCTGGGCGAACCGGGACCACTGCTCCTCGTCCATCCGGCCCGACGGCCAGGCCAGGGTGAGCCGGGCGTCCTCCTGGGAGACCAGTTCGGCGGCGTGCTCCAGGGCCACCAGCGGACCCGCCCGGGAGGTGAGGTCGCCGTCGTCGACCTGGGAGAGCTCCTGGAAGGCGTGGATCTGCTCGTCGACGATCGAGGTGTACTGGTCGAGCGCCTGCTCGGCGGTGATGTCGCTGGGGTCGTCCACCTGGTCGCGGTAGTACTCCAGACTGCCCACCGAACCGAGCACCGAGTACAGCCGGTCCGAGATCCGGTCGGGGGCGCTCTCGATCGCGTCCGACTGGCCCACGAGCTGGGCCACCGCCTCGTCCGTCTTCCTGCGCTGCGCGTCCAGCTCCGCCCGGTCGCCGCCCGGCGCGGCCAGCCAGGCGGCCGACAGACTGCGCTCCTTCTGCAGGGCGAGGGCGGCCTCGGTGCCCATGGCACCGGTGTCGCGGCTCAGCTCCGTCTGCGCCCGCAGCCGCAGCCCCTCGGAGAACATCTGGATCGTCGTGACGCCCCAGACGGCCGCGAGGGTGACGCCGGGCACCAGGGCCAGGAGGATCAGGGACAGACGTATGGAGCCGAGGCGGCGCCGGGCGCCCTTCCGCCGCGTCCGACTGGCCTTCCGTGTCTTGCGTGCAGACATCGTCGTCCTAGGCGATCAGTCGGGGAGGGGAGCGGAGGCGGGCGGACGCCGTCGGCCGCGGGACCCGGTCACCGGGTGCCGCCCGCGGCGAACTTCGCGACCGAGTCGGCGTTGGCCCGGGTCACGAAGGCGGGACCGGTCAGCACGGGGGCCACCCCGCCGCCGCTGACGTTGCCGTTGGTGCGGTACAGCCAGAGCGCGTCCACCGCGAGGTAGCCCTGCAGATACGGCTGCTGGTCCACCGCGAACTGGACGTCCCCGCTCTTGACCGCGGCCACCAGGTCGTCGTCGAGGTCGAAGGTGGCGACCTGGGCGGAGCTGCCCGCCTCGTCGACCGACTTGACGGCGGTGAGGGCGAACGCCGCGCCGTTCATGACGACTTCGTCGATCCCGGAGTCCTGCCGCAGCCGCGCCGTGACGGCCGCGCCGACCGCCTTCATGTCGGTGCCCTCGACGTAGAGCATCTCGGTCTCGCCACCGAAGGTCTTCTTCACGCCGGCGCAGCGGGCCTCCAGGGCGACGTTGCCGCGCTCGTGGATGACGCACAGGGCGTGCTTGGCCTTGAGGTCGTTCAGCTTGTCGCCGACGGCCCGGCCCGCGACGCTCTCGTCCTGCCCGAAGTACTCCAGGAGCCCGGTGGAACGCCAGGCGTCGATACCGGAGTTGAGGCCGACCACGGGAATGCCGGCGGCCCTGGCCTCGGCGACCGGCGCCTTCATCGCCTGCGGTTTGGCCAGGGTCACGGCGATGCCGTCGGCCTTGTCGCGGACGGCGTCCCGCACCAGGTCGGCCTGGTCGGCGGTGTCGGCGTCCCCGGCGTAGGTCAGGTCGATGCCGTCCTTGGCGGCCGCCGCCTCGGCGCCCTTGCGCACCCGGTCCCAGAAGGCGTCGCCCTCACCGCCGTGGGTGACCATGACGATCTTCAACCGGTCGCCGCTGGACCCGCCGGCGGCGTCCGCCGCCGAGCCGTCCTCGTCCCCGCCGAGGGCGGAGCAGCCGGCCGCCAGCAGACAGACGGCCGCGGCGAGGGCCGCGGCGCGCAGGGGTGCGGGGGAGTGGGTGGGCGGGTGAGCTGTACTCATGGGGGCGGGGGCACCTCGCTGTGCGGCCGAGCAGGAGGAACGGGGCGAGCGGGCCCGGAGTCGCGGGTCAGTGCGCCAACCGGGTGAAAGTCGCCTGGCCGGAGCAAACCGTGTGTGACCGCTGGTAGTCAAGTGACCAGCGAACCGCTGCCGGTTGTCGGTGCCGCATCGTGATGAACGAGGTGGCGAAAGCGGGCCGAAGCGGAATGCCGGGCGGTATGCCCGGCGCCGTGCCCGGTGGCGTCGGCGGCGGGTCCGCGGTGGCGTCCGGGCGTGCGGGGGTCCCGCCGAGGCTGATCTGATGGACAGTTAGTCAGTGAGTTATCGTGTACAGGGGGTAAAAACAGGCGGCCCGGTCTGTCGAGTTCCAGCCCAGGAGAGTCCAGCCGATGGCGAGGCAGCTACGCGCCGAGCAGACCCGCGCGACGATCGTCGGTGCGGCGGCCGACCTTTTCGACCGCCACGGCTACGAGTCGACCAGCCTGAGCGAGATCGTCGCCCACGCCGGGGTCACCAAGGGCGCCCTGTACTTCCACTTCGCGGCGAAGGAAGACCTCGCGCACGCCATCATGGAGATACAGTCCCGCACCTCCCGCCGGCTGGCGAGCGACCTGGACGGGCGGGGCTACTCCTCGCTGGAGGCGCTGATGCGCATCACGTTCGGCATGGCCCGGCTCTGCGAGGAGGGCCCGGTGCTGCGGGCCGGGCTGCGGCTGGCCACCGCGGGCGTACCGGTACGGCCGCCACTGCCGCACCCCTTCACCGAGTGGCGCGAGATCGCCACGTCCCGGCTGCTGAACGCCGTACGGCAGTCCGACGTGCACCCGGACATCGACGTCGACTCCGTCGCCCACACCCTCGTCTGCTCCGTCGTCGGCACCCGCGTCGTCAGCGGCACCCTCGAACCGGCCGGGCGCCAGCCCCGTCGCCTCGCCGAGATGTGGTACATCCTGATCCGCGGCATGGTCCCGGTGACCCGGCGCGCCCGCTACCTCACCCTCGCGGCCCGCCTGGAACAGGAGACGGGCACGGCCTGACGGTACGGTGACGTGCATGCCCGACACCCCGTTCGTGCCCGCCCCCGTCATCGTCGGCGACGAGCCCGGCTCCTTCCCGCACGGCGTGCTGGCCGAGCGGCACCCCGCCATCGTGCGGCAGGTGCGGGACGCCTTCCCCCTCGATCCCGAACGGCGCCACGCGCTCGACGCGCTGCTCGCGAGCTGCGCCGACGGCGTGGTCGAGCCGCCGCCCGCCGCCGCCGACCCCACCGGCCGCGACCGGGACCGCTGGGCGAGGTGGGGCATGGACGCGTACGCCGGCCGCTCCTGGTACGACGTGCCCTGGCTGTGGGCCGAGAGCCACTTCTACCGCCGGCTCCTCGACGCCGTCGGCTACTTCGGCCCCGGCGCGTGGCAGGGCGTCGACCCCTTCCGGCCCGCGAAGCTCGCCGAACTCGACGCGCCGGAGACGGACGAGGAACTCGCCGCGCTCGACGGTCTCGGCGCCCTGTCCGCCGACGAGTGCGACCGGGCCCTGCTGCACGGCTCGCTGTGGGGCAACCGCGCCGACCTCGGCTTCCGGCTCTCCGACCGGGGCGGCGGCACCGAGGGGGCGGTCGAGGCCCTCGTCGCCGACGACGGCGACACCCTCTGGTCGCTGCTCCCGGCCTCCGGGCCGGGCGTCTTGCACCGGGGGCCGGTCACGCTGTGCCTCGTCGCCGACAACGCCGGCCGCGAACTCGTCCCCGACCTGCTCCTCGTCTCGCACCTCCTCGCCGAGGGCCGCGTCGACCGGGCCGTCCTGCACGTCAAGCCGTACCCGTACTACGTCTCCGACGCCACGCCCACCGACGTGCTCGACGCGCTGCGGCGGCTCGTCAGGGCGGGCGGCGCGGCGGCGGTCCACGGCGACCGGCTCTGGACCGCGCTGACCGACGGCCGCGTCACCGTCCGCGCCCACCCCTTCTCCTGCGCCCCGCTGCCGTACGCGGACATGCCCGACGGCCTGCGCGAGGACTTCGCCGCGGCCACCGTCACCGTCCTCAAGGGCGACCTCAACTACCGGCGTCTGGTGGGCGACCGGTGGTGGCCGCCGACCACCTCCTTCGCGGACGTCACCGCGTACTTCCCCGGTCCCGTCGCCGCGCTGCGCACCCTGAAGTCCGACGTGGTCACCGGGCTCGACGCGAGGACCGAGGCCGCGCTGGAGGCGAGCGGCGAGCGGCGCTGGCGGACGAGCGGGACGCACGCCCTGATCCAGGTCAGGCGCTGAAGGAGTACTGAGGGAGTGCTCAGGGAGTACTGAGGGAGTGCTTGGGGAGAAGTTCCCGCATTCCGGGCGGATTCACGCGATGGTGTGATCATGTGCGGCCCTGTGGATGCGTCCGGAGGGCCATGGGTAGTGCCCGGCCATGACGCAACAGCCCTTCCAACTCCCGCACTTCTACCTGCCGCATCCCGCGCGGCTCAACCCGCATCTCGACGAGGCGCGTGCCCACTCGACGACGTGGGCGCGCGAGATGGGCATGCTGGAGGGCTCCGGGGTCTGGGAGCAGTCCGACCTCGACGCCCATGACTACGGCCTGCTCTGCGCCTACACCCACCCCGACTGCGACGGGCCGGCGCTCTCCCTCATCACCGACTGGTACGTGTGGGTCTTCTTCTTCGACGACCACTTCCTGGAGAAGTTCAAACGCACTCAGGACCGCCTCGCCGGCAAGGCCCACCTGGACCGGCTCCCCCTGTTCATGCCGCTCGACGACGCCACCGGGATGCCCGAGCCGGAGAATCCGGTCGAGGCCGGCCTCGCCGACCTGTGGACCCGGACGGTGCCGGCGATGTCGGCCGACTGGCGCCGCCGTTTCGCCGTCGCCACCGAGCACCTGCTCAACGAGTCGATGTGGGAGCTGTCCAACATCAACGAGGGGCGCGTCGCCAACCCCGTCGAGTACATCGAGATGCGCCGCAAGGTCGGCGGCGCCCCCTGGTCCGCCGGGCTCGTGGAGTACGCGACCGCCGAGGTGCCCGACGCCGTCGCCGGCACCAGGCCGCTCAGGGTGCTCATGGAGACGTTCTCCGACGCCGTGCACCTGCGCAACGACCTCTTCTCCTACCAGCGGGAGGTCGAGGACGAGGGCGAGCTGAGCAACGGGGTGCTGGTCCTGGAGACCTTCTTCGGCTGCACCACCCAGGAGGCCGCCGAGCTGGTCAACGACGTCCTCACCTCACGGCTGCACCAGTTCGAGCACACCGCGTTCACCGAGGTGCCCGCCGTCGCCCTGGAGAAGGGCCTGACCCCGCCGGAGGCCGCCGCCGTCGCGGCTTATACGAAGGGGCTGCAGGACTGGCAGTCCGGCGGCCACGAATGGCACATGCGCTCCAGCCGCTACATGAACAAGGGCGAGCGCCCCCTGGCCGGCTGGCAGACGTTGACCGGCCCCGGCACCTCCGCGGCGGACGTCGGCGCACTGCTCGCCGCCGCGGCCGCCCAGCGGGCCCGCCCCTATTCCTACGTGCCCTTCCAGAAGGTCGGCCCCTCCGTCATCCCCGACATCCGCATGCCCTACCCGCTGGAGCTGAGCCCCGCCCTGGAGGGCGCCCGGCGGCACCTGTCCGAGTGGTGCGCGAGGACGGGCATGCTCAGCGAGGGGGTCTGGGACGAGGACAAGCTCGCGAGCTGCGACCTCCCCCTGTGCGCCGCCGGCCTCGACCCGGACGCCACCCAGGACCAGCTCGACCTCGCTTCCGGCTGGCTGGCATTCGGCACATACGGCGACGACTACTACCCCCTCGTCTACGGTCATCGCCGGGACCTCGCCGCCGCCCGGCTGACCACCGCCCGGCTGTCGGCCTGCATGCCGCTCGACGGCGAGCCCGTCCCGCCGCCCGTCAACGCCATGGAACGCTCCCTGATCGACCTGTGGGCGCGCACCACGGCCGGGATGACGCCGCAGGAGCGGCGTCCACTGAGGGCGGCCGTCGACACGATGACCGAGGCCTGGGTGTGGGAGCTGTCCAACCAGATCCAGAACCGCGTCCCCGACCCGGTGGACTACCTGGAGATGCGGCGCGCCACCTTCGGCTCCGACCTCACCCTGGGCCTGTGCCGCGCCGGGCACGGCCCGGCGGTGCCGCCCGAGGTCTACCGCAGCGGTCCCGTCCGCTCCCTGGAGAACGCGGCGATCGACTACGCCTGCCTGCTCAACGACGTCTTCTCGTACCAGAAGGAGATCGAGTACGAGGGCGAGATCCACAACGCGATCCTCGTCGTGCAGAACTTCTTCGGCGTCGACTACCCGGCGGCCCTGGGCGTCGTGCAGGACCTGATGAACCAGCGCATGCGCCAGTTCGAGCACGTCGTCGCACACGAACTCCCCGTCGTCTACGACGACTTCCAGCTGTCCGAGGAGGCGCGGGGCATCATGCACGGCTATGTCACCGACCTGCAGAACTGGATGGCGGGCATCCTCAACTGGCACCGGAGCGTCCCGCGTTACAAGGCCGAGTACCTGGCGAGCCGCACCCACGGCTTCCTCCCGGACCGGATCCCGGCCGCGCCCGTGCCCAGGCCGGTCACCGTGCCGGGGAGCAGTCCCGCCCTGACGCCCTGACCGACGTTCAGTCTCACTCTTTCGTGGCTCGTCACGCGCCCGTGCGCCGGGTAGAGCACCTGCCGGAGGCGATCCATGGAACAGACAGCGTTGCGTCCCAAGCCGATGCCCGGCCGGGACCCGGGGCCCGGCACCGAGCCCGGCACCGACCTGCGTCCGCACCCCGGGCGCCGGCGCCGGCGGCGGCTGACCACCCTGCTGCTCGGCGTGCTCACCGCGGTGGTCCTGCTCCTGGCGGGCGTGGGACTCGGCACGGTGGGCGCCACGGTGATCGGCATGAGCAAGCTGGCCGAGATGCAGCAGCAGGCCGGGGCGGCGGGGCCGGGAGAGGGCGCCGGAGCGGCGACGGGCACCCGGGCCGCCCCGGCGCACCCGTCGGCCGGTTCCTCGGCCGGCCCGTCCCCCTCCCCGGCGCCGGTCGGCGCGACCCTCGGTGTGGAGGCCGTGGACGACGAGAAGCCCGGGGCCCGGGTCGTCGGCGTCCACGTGCCGGGGCCCGGGTACGCGGCGGGTCTGGTGCGGGGTGACGTCCTGCTGGCGTTCGGCAGGACCCGCGTCGACTCGGCCGCCGACCTCGCACACGCCGTGGCCCGCGCCCGCCCCGGCAAGGAGGTCAAGCTCACCGTGCGCCACCGCAGCGGCGGCTACCAGCAGCTGACGGCCGTACCGGGCGTCGTCACATGACACTGCGCACCGGCCGCCTGCCGTCGCCCGACGGTGCGTCGCGCGACACCGCCGTCACGCCACCGTGCGGAAGTGGCTCGTGAGCCGTCCGGCGTCGTCCAGCACGTGGAAGGCGAGCCCGACCGGCGCGTCCCGGTCCGCGATCTCCTCGCCCTCCCAGGGCAGCCGCAGCGTCCACGTCACCCCGGGGCCGACCATCAGCGGCCGCCCGGCGAACACCGTGGCGGCGGGTGTGTGGGCGTGACCCGTGATCAGCCCGGCGATCCGGGGCCTTCGCTCCAGCAGTGCGGCGAGGCGCTCGGGGTGGCGCAGCCGGCAGGAGTCGGGCAGGGGGTGGTGCACGGGCGTGGGCGGGTGGTGGAAGGCGAGCAGGGCCGGCATGTCGCCGTCGAGTCCGTCGAGCGACGCCTCGATCCAGGCGTAGGTCTCCTCGTCCAGTTCGCCTTCGTCGCTGCCCGGGATGCTGGAGTCGCACATCAGGACCGCGGCGCCGTCGAAGACGTGCATGCCGTTGACCGGGCCGTCGGCGGCGGGGCGGCCGAGCAGCGCCTTGCGGTAGGGCGCGCGGCTGTCGTGGTTGCCCGGGCAGGTGAGCACGGGGAACGGCGCGGAGCCGTCGCCCAGTCCCAGGAGGCGGGCGGCCTCCTCGTACTCCGCCTCCGTGCCGTGGTCCGCGACGTCCCCGGTGACCAGCAGCGCGTCCACCCGTCCCGGCAGCCGCCACAGCCGGTCGCGCACCCGCTCGGCGCGCTCCGTCGCCCGCGGGCTTCCGTCCAGGTGCAGATCGCTGATGTGCGCGAGTACGAGCACGATGCCGGCCTCCTTCGGGCGCCCGACCGCGGACGCCTCCCGTTGCTAATGCTTGGAAGGCATCCAATCATTAGTTGTCGGGGTTGTTCCATGCCAATCGGCTCGCGTCGCCCCCGTCCTGGGGGCAGGATGCTGCCCGTGGTCCCTTCACCCTTGCGCCCCGGGAGGCCCGGATGACCGGCAGCAGGCCCGCTGCTTCCTTCACCGCCGACGACTACCGGACCCGCATGGAGCGCGCCGCGCACGCGGCCGCCGACGCCGGGCTGGCCGGGCTGCTGGTTGCCCCGGGCCCCGACCTGGTGTGGCTCACCGGCTACGCGCCCACGGCGGACACCGAACGGCTCACCCTGCTCGTCCTCGCCCCGGGACGCGACCCCGTCCTCGTCGTCCCGGCCCTGGAGGCCCCCGACGCCGCGAAGGCGGCCGGCGCGCCCGCCCTGACCCTGCGCGACTGGACCGACGGCAAGGACCCCTACGCGGCCACCGCCGCCCTCCTCGACGGATCCGGACGCTTCGGCATCAGCGACAACGCCTGGGCCCTGCACCTGCTGGCGCTCCAGCGCACCCTGCCCGACACCTCGTACGCCTCCCTCACCGAGGCGTTGCCGATGCTCCGCGCCGTCAAGGACGCGGCGGAGCTGGAGCTGCTGGCGGCGGCGGGCGCGGCCGCGGACGCCGCCTTCGAGGAGATCCGGCAGGTCCGCTTCGGCGGGCGCCGGGAGTCGGAGGTCGCCGCCGACCTGGCCGAGTTCCTGCGCCGCTCCGGGCACTCCCAGGTCGACTTCACCATCGTCGCCTCGGGCCCCAACGGCGCCAACCCGCACCACGAGGTCGGCGACCGGGTCATCGAGGACGGCGACATGATCGTCCTCGACTTCGGCGGCCTCAAGGACGGCTACGGCTCGGACACCTCCCGCACCGTCCACGTGGGCGAACCCACCGACGAGGAGCGCCGGGTGCACGACCTGGTCCGCGAGGCGCAGGAGGCCGGCTTCCGGGCGGTGCGGCCCGGCGCCGCCTGCCAGGACGTCGACCGCGCCGCCCGCGCGGTCATCGCGGACGCCGGGTACGGCGAGTACTTCATCCACCGCACCGGGCACGGCATCGGCGTCACCACGCACGAACCGCCGTACATGATCGAGGGCGAGGAGCAGCCCCTGGTGCCCGGCATGTGCTTCTCCGTCGAGCCCGGCGTCTACCTGCCCGGCCGGTTCGGGGTACGCATCGAGGACATCGTCACCGTCACCGCCGACGGCGGCCGGCGGCTCAACGACACCACCCGGGAGATGGTCGTCGTCGAGTGACCGGTGACGGACGGACCCCGAACGCCCCGGCAGACCCCAAGGACGACGGCGCGAGATGACCCAGGCACCGACACCCACCGCGGACACCGTCCGCCGGCTGGTCCGCTCCCTGCTGGGCGGGAGCACGCAACCCGACGTCCGGCCGGTCGCCGAGGGCGTCGAACCCGACACGTGGTGGGTCGGCACCCGGCACGTCCTGCGGCTGGCCCCGGACCGGGAGACCGCGGCGCGCAGACGCCGCGAACTGCGCCTGCGCGAACTGGTGCGGCCGTACGTCCCGGTCGCGCTGCCGACGAGCGTGGCGCACGGCGAGTGGGCACCGGGCCTCACCTACACGCTGGACGCCAAGATGACCGGCGGGTCGGGCGAGGACCACGACGTGTCCGCCCTGGGCGAGGCGGACCTCGCGGCGGTGCTCACCGGCCTGCGCGAGGTGCCGGTCCGCCAGGCCGAGACGCTCGGGGTGCCGCGGGCGGCCCCGCGCCTGCTGGAGACCCTGCGGCAGTCCGCCGAGCGCGCCGCCCGCGACCTCGCCGCGGCCGACGAGTTCGACGCCGCGCGGCCGGAGCGGCTCACGCGGGAGGCGACGGCCCAGCTCGGCGTCCAGCCGGGCGCGACGGTCCTCGTCCACCACGGGCTGACCGGGGAGCACCTCGTGGTCAGCGCCGACGGGCGGGTGCGCGGCGTCCTCGGCTGGAGCGATGCGGTCCTCGGCGACCCGGCCGAGGACATCGCCGGGCTCGCCCTCTCCGTGGGCTCACCGGCCGCCGTCCGCGCCGCCACCCTCGCCGGGTACGGCGCCCGGCCCTGTCTGCGCGGCCTGTGGCTGGCCCGCTGCGACGCGGTCGTGGACCTCGCGGAGGCACTCGCCGGCCGGTCCGGTGCGCCGCCGCGCCTGCCCCTGCTCAGGACCCGACTGCGACGCGCCTGGGAACCGATCCTGCTGGAACGCGTGACGGAACTGCGCGACGACGCCCCGGACGACGCCACCTGAGCGTGCCGTGCGGGCTCCGCCCGGGAGCCCCTTCACTCCTGCGCCAGCACCACGCTCGACTCGCCCGGCACCCGCAGTATTCCGTTGGCGCCCGGGCCCTCGACCGGTTCCCACGCCGCGAGCACCCGGGCGGGGCGGTTGCCCAGGGGGATCGCCGCCGGTTCGGTGCCCAGGTTGACGGCCACCCGGATGTCACCGCGCCGGAAGGCCAGCCAGCCCGCCGTGCCGTCGTACGCCACGCGGGTGTCGGCCAGGTCCGGGTCGGTCAGGTCCGGCTGCTCGGCGCGCAGCGCGATCAGCCGCCGGTACCAGTCCAGTACGCGCGCGTGCGGCTCGCGTTCCGGCTCCGACCAGTCGAGGCAGGAGCGCTCGCGCGTCGCCGGGTCCTGCGGGTCGGGCACGTCCTCCTCCCGCCAGCCGTGCGCCGCGAACTCCCGCCGCCTGCCGCGCCGTACCGCCTGAGCGAGCTGCGGGTCGGTGTGGTCGGTGAAGAACTGCCACGGGGTGCCCGCCGCCCACTCCTCGCCCATGAACAGCATCGGCGTGAACGGCGCGGTCAGCGTCAGGGTGGCCGCGCAGGCGGCGAGCCCGGGGGAGACCAGGGACGCCAGGCGGTCTCCCTGGGCGCGGTTGCCGACCTGGTCGTGGGTCTGGCTGTAGCCGGTCAGCCGGTGCGCGGCGACCCGGCCGCGGTCCAGCGCACGGCCGTGCGAGCGGCCCCGGAAGCTGGAGTAGGTGCCGTCGTGGAAGTACCCCCGGGTCAGCGTCTTGGCGAGGGCCGCCAGCGGGTCGCGCGCGAAGTCGGCGTAGTAGCCCTGCGACTCCCCGGTCAGCGCGGCGTGCAGCGCGTGGTGGAAGTCGTCGTTCCACTGCGCGTGCACGCCCAGGCCGCCCTTCGCGCGCGGGGTGATGATCCGCGGGTCGTTCAGGTCGGACTCGGCGATCAGGAAGAGCGGCCGGTCCAGATCGGCCGCGAGGCCGTCCACGGCGGTCGACAGCTGCTCCAGGAAGTGGCACGCGCGCGTGTCGGCCAGGGCGTGCACCGCGTCCAGGCGCAGCCCGTCGATCCGGTAGTCCCGCAGCCACGCCAGCGCGCTGTCCACCAGATACGTCCGCACCTCGTCGGAGCCGGGCGCGTCCAGGTTCACGGCGATGCCCCAGGGCGTGTGGTGGGTGTCGGTGAAGTACGGGCCGAAGGCGGGCAGGTAGTTGCCGGACGGGCCCAGGTGGTTGTGCACCACGTCCAGGACCACGCCGAGGCCGAGCGCGTGCGCCCGGTCGACGAACCGTTTCAGCGCCTCGGGCCCGCCGTACGGCTCGTGCACCGCCCACAGCGAGACCCCCTCGTACCCCCAGCCATGCCGTCCGGGGAAGGGGCACAGCGGCATCAACTCGACGTGGGTGACGCCCAGGCGCACCAGGTGTTCGAGGCGCTCGGCGGCGGCGTCGAGGGTGCCCTCGGGGGTGTACGTCCCCACGTGCAGCTCGTACAGGACCCCGCCGGGCAGCGGACGCCCCGCCCACGGGGCACGCCAGGCGTACCGCCCGTGGTCGACGACCGCGCTCAGCCCGTCGGGGCCGTCCGGCTGGCGGCGCGATCGCGGGTCCGGCAGCACCGGCCCGTCGTCCACCGCGAAGCCGTACCGCGACCCGTCACTCGCCTCCGCCTCACCGCACCACCACCCCGGCCGCTCCGGATCGCGCTCCAGCGCGCGCGTGGCGCCGTCGCACTGCAACGTCACTCGGCCGGCCTGCGGTGCCCACACCTCGAACTGCACGGACGGTTCCCCTTCGTCTGCTCACCGTGATGTAGCCCCACTCATGGTCCTGCATAAGAGATCGTTCCGCTGGGGATTGCCCCGGCTCACGGCGAGTGTCGTGCGGCACGCGCGCGAGGGCGGGCCGTCGTTTCCCCGTTTTCTGGACACTCCGGCCCACGCTGACCGACAATCGGCTCGTGACGTCGTCCTTCGAGTTCCCCACGTATCCCGCGCGGTTGTCGGACGCGGAGCGCGACAAGGCGCTGAGCGTGCTCCGGGACGGTGTCGCCATGGGGCGCCTGTCGCACGACACGTTCGTCCGCCGGATGGAGCTGGCGCTCGCCGCCCGCCGCCTGGATGAGCTGTCCGCGCTCACCGCCGACCTGCGCACCGAGAGCCGGCTGTCGCGGCTGGTTTTCGGCACCGTCGAGGCGGTGTCCGGATTCGGCGTACGGCTCGGCCGGGCGTGGCGGGCCGAGCGGCTGCCCAAGCTGCTGCTGCCCCACCCCGGCGCCGGTCATCCGCTGCGCATAGGGCGCGACCCGGCCAGCGGGCTGCGGCTGAGCCACGAGACGGTCTCCCGGGTGCATGCGGAACTCAGTCTCCAGGGCGGCATGTGGGTGCTGCGCGACCTGGGCTCCACCAACGGCACCACGGTCAACGGGCGGCGGGTCATCGGCGCGGCCGTCGTCCGCGAGGGCGACCAGATCGGCTTCGGCGGGATGGCGTTCCGCCTGGCGGCGAACTGACGAGATCTGCCTCCCCGTCGGACACGGGGCCGGGCAGTCCGCCGCAGACCACGGAGATCCATGGCCCTCGCTTCACTCCGGGTGGCGGTCGTTTCCGTGGCGCAAACCCCTTTGCTTTTCGCGGTGTTGACGTACCCCGCAAGTCGTGACTGACTGTGCGTACACCGCGCACACCAGGTGAACCGACGGCCCTCTTCCTGGAGGTGTGCCCTGCCGCCCCTCCTGCGCTATCCAACCGTGGACGAGCTGGGGACCCGGGCCGCCGCACTCGTCGCCCGGCATCCCCGACACGCCCGGCTGCGCCGCGTGGGCACCTCCCGCGCGGGCAGTCCGCTGCTGCTGCTCTCCGTCGGCCACGGCAGCCGCCAGGTCCTCGTCGTCGCCGGACCGCACGCGAACGAGCCCGTGGGCGGCGCCACCGCCCTGCGGCTGGCCGAGCGGGCCGTCGCCGACACCCGGCTCACCGAGGGCGCCGACGCCACCTGGAACCTGCTGCTGTGCGTCGATCCCGACGGCCTGCGCCGCAACGAGGGCTGGCTCACCGGCCCGTACACCCTGGGCCGCTACGCCCGGAACTTCTTCCGGCCCGGCTTCCTGGAGCAGCCCGAGTGGCTGCCCGACGGACCGGACCGCGCCACGCTGCCCGAGACCCGCACCCTGCTCGCGCTCCAGGACGAACTCAGGCCCTTCCTGCAGTGCTCCCTGCACGGCGTGGACGTCGGCGGCGGCTTCGTCGAGCTGACCCACGACCTGCCGGGCCTCGCCCAGCGCATCGCCCACACCGCGGCCCGGCTCGGCATCCCCCGCGAACTCGGCGCCTACGACACCCTGTACTGGCCCGACCTCGGGCCCGCCGTCTACCGCATCCCGCCGCCCCGCCGCAGCGACCTCACCGCCGCCATCACCGAGGCGGCCGTCGACTCGACGTGGTGCCACCCGCGGCGTCACGGCACCGTCACCGCGGTCGTCGAAGCGCCCATGTGGGCCGTGGCGGCCGTGGCCGACGCCTCGCCCCCGGCCGACCGCGACGGGACGCTGCGCGCCGTGAGCCGCACCCTGCGCCACGACACCCGGCGCCTGCACCGCGTCCTCGCCCGGCTCAGACCCCACCTCGCCGATGTGCCGGAGGCGGCGCACCTGCTCGCACCGGTCGACGACTACCTGCTGGTCTGTCCCCGGCTCGCCGACGCGTGGGATCCGGACACCGACGACGGGACGGGCCGCTCACTGCCGCCGATGAACACCTCCCACCTGGTCGCGCTGCGGCTGGCCGGACGGCGCCTGTCGCTGCGGACGGCGGGGCTGCTGCACCAGCTTGTCACCCGTACCGGGGGCGATCCGGCGGGCGTCCTGTCCGAGCTGGACCGGCTCGTCGACGAGGGCTGCGCCGACTACCGCGACGGCTGCGCGGCGCACTGGATACCGGTCGGGCGGCAGGTGGAGTACCAGACCCGGGTGGTGCTCGCCGCGTTCGAACTGGCCGGGCGGCGGGTCGGCGCCGGCCCGCGCTCGGGCGAGCCCGGCCGGGATTCCGAGGCCGCACTGCCGATGCACCGCGACTGACGCGCCCGGTCCCCGACCCGCCGTTGTTGTTCCCCTCAGCCGCCTCTGTCCCTACGCCGTCTCCGCCAGCTCCAGCAGGGCCACCGGCGTGTCCGCAAACAGGTCCTCCACGCGCGCGTGCCCCGTGAATTCCCGTCCCGGTGCCAGCGTGTCGGCCCATCTGCCGGGCGGCAGCGGCAGCGTCGTGCCGCGCCAGCCCCCCGCCTCCGCCAGCCGCAGCGACAGCCGGGTCACGGCCGTCAGGGCCCGGCCGGAGCGGACGAACGCCACGCAGTGTGCCGCCGCCGGACCCTCGGCGGGCAGCGGCTCGTACGTCCCCGCGTCGCCGAAGGTGCCGGGCCGCCGCGCCCGCAGCGCCAGCGCCGCCCGGGTCAGCGCCGCCTTCTCCCCGGGGCCCCCGGCCCAGCCCTCGTCCCCGGCGGCGGGGAAGTCCACCGCGCGGCGGTTGTCCGGGTCCACCAGCGCCAGGTACTCGTGCTCGGTGCCCTGATAGAGGTCAGGCACGCCCGGCATCGTCAGATGGGCCAGGGCCGTGCCGAGGACGTTGGCCCGGATGTGCGGCGCGAGCGCGTCGCGGAGGGCGGCCACCCGCTCGCCCGGCGGCCCGCACGGCCCCGCCGCCACGAACCCCGCCACCGCCTCCTCGTACGAGGGCTCCTGCTCCGTCCAGCTGGTGTGCGTCCCCGCCTCGCGCACATGCTTCAGCAGCGCCTCCCGCACCCGCTCCTCGTCCGCCGGGCCCAGACCGAACACCGTCTGCCAGGCCGCCCAGGCCAGCTGCCCGTCCGGCGGGCCCCCGCTCCTGACGGTGGCGGCCGTGGCCTCGGTGACCTCCGTCAGTACGTCCGCCCATCGCGCGGGGCACTGGGTGAGCACCGCCAGCGCGGCGCGCACGTCGGCGCTGCGCTTGGTGTCGTGGGTCGAGACGACCGTGCCCGTGGCGGGCCAGTCGCGCTGCACGCGCGCGCAGTAGGCGTGGAACTCCTGCGGCGACACGGCCGGACGGCCGGGGTCGCCGCCCACCTCGGTCGCCGACAGCAGCGGTACGTAGCGGTAGAAGGCCGTGTCCTCGACCGACTTGGCGCGCAGCGCCGACGCCGTCTGCGCGAACCGCGTCCGGAACTCCACGTGGCCGGGCCCGTCCCCGTACCGCCCCAGCACCAGGTCCCGTACGACGTCCACCGCGCCGGCCTCCTCGGGCACCGCGAAGGCGAGCCGCGCCCCGGCCGCCGCCTCCTCGGTGACGACCGTCGCCGGGTCCACCGAGGTGTACGGCCGGTACACCTCCAGCCGCACCAGCAGCTCCCGCAACGCCGTACGCAGCGCCCAGGGCGCCCGGTCGCGCAGCGCAGGGTCCGGCGCGGTGACGCACAGGCGGTGCGCCACCCGGGTCAGCCGGTCCAGCTCGGTGGCCAGCTCGTGCGTGAGCACCTGGTACGCCGCGCGCCGCACCGTCGCCGCCCAGTCACCGCCCCGGTCCTCCGGCGGGGCGGCGAACCGGCGGTACCGGTCGAGCAGTTGCCCGTGCCCGGCGGGGTCCGTGAAGAGCCCGTCGACGTGCCGCAGGGCGTCGTAGCCGGTGGTGCCGGCGACGGGCCAGGCGGCCGGCAGCCGCTCCCCGTCCGCGAGGATCTTCTCCACCACCGTCCACCGGCCGCCGCTCGCCCGGTGCAGCCGTTCCAGGTACGCGTCGGGATCGGCGAGTCCGTCGGGATGGTCGACGCGCAGTCCGTCGACCACGCCCTCGTGCAGCAGCCGCAGGATCGTGCCGTGCGTGGCCTCGAACACCTCCGGGTCCTCCACCCGGACGCCGATCAGCTCGGAGATGCTGAAGAAGCGCCGGTAGTTCAGCTCGGTGCGGGCCAGCCGCCACCACACCGGGCGGTACCACTGCGCGTCCAGGAGCCGCGGCAGCGGCAGGTCCGCGGTGCCGTCCCGCAGCGGGAAGGCGTGCTCGTGGTAGCGCAGCACGTCGCCGTCGACCCGGAGGTCGCCCAGCACCTCGCCGACCGGGGCGCCCAGCACCGGCAGCAGCAGCCGGCCGTCCTGCGCCTGCCAGTCGATGTCGAACCACCGCGCGTACGGCGACTCGGGCCCCTCGCGCAGTACCTCCCACAGGGCCCGGTTGTGGCGCGGCGACATCGCCATGTGGTTGGGCACGATGTCCACCACGAGGCCCAGACCGTGCTCCCGCGCGGTGCGCGACAGCGCCCGCAGTCCCTCCTCGCCCCCCAGTTCCGCGCGCACGCGCGCGTGGTCGACGACGTCGTAGCCGTGCGGTGAGCCCGGGACCGCCTCCAGGACGGGGGACAGATGCAGGTGCGACACGCCGAGCGAGGCCAGGTACGGCACGGCCGCCGCCGCGGCCTTGAAGGGGAAGGACGGCTGCAACTGGAGCCGGTAGGTGGCCGAGGGGACGGGGGCGGGGGCAACGGGGGAGGAGGGGGTGAATGGGGAGGGGGCGGGGACGGCGGAGGCGGGAGAGGCCGGGGACGGCACCGGGTCGGGTCGCTCAGGTGTCATGGAAACCTACGTACCCGCCCCGCCGCCTTTCCTGTCACCGTCCCCCTGCACGGGTGCAGGGGGCGCGCCGCCTACACCGGCCGCTGCAACACCGTCAGGCTCCGGTCGACGAGGGTCAGCCGGTCCCCGGCCTGCACCTTCGGGCCCGTGTCCGCGGGCACCCCGGTCGCCAGGGCGGTGTCGACCACCACCTCCCACTGCCGGCCGTGGTCGACCGGCACCACGAAGTCCAGCGGCTTCGGTGAGGCGTTGAACATCAGCAGGAAAGAGTCGTCGGCGATGCGTTCCCCGCGCGGGCCGGGCTCGGAGATCGCGTTGCCGTTCAGGAACACCGTGAGCGCGGACGCCCGCGCCGAGTTCCAGTCCCGCTGGGTCATCTCCGCGCCCTCCGGGGTGAACCAGGCGATGTCCGACAGCTCGTCGTGGGTGCCCTGCACCGGCCGCCCGTGGAAGAACCGGCGCCTGCGCAGGACCGGGTGGTCCTTGCGCAGCCACACCATCGCGCGGGTGAACCGCAGCAGGTCGTGGTCTTCCTCGGGCCATGCCACCCACGCCAGCTCGTTGTCCTGGCAGTAGGCGTTGTTGTTGCCCTGCTGGGTGCGGGCGAACTCGTCCCCGTGGCTGATCATCGGAACGCCCTGGGAGAGCAGCAGGGTGGCGATGAAGTTGCGCATCTGCCGCGCCCGCAGCTCCAGCACCGCCGGGTCGTCGGTGTCGCCCTCGACGCCGCAGTTCCAGGAGCGGTTGTGGCTCTCGCCGTCCCGGTTGTCCTCGCCGTTGGCGTGGTTGTGCTTGTCGTTGTAGGACACCATGTCGTGCAGGGTGAAGCCGTCGTGGCAGGTCACGAAGTTGATCGAGGCCAGCGGACGGCGTCCGTCGTCCTGGTAGAGGTCGGAGGACCCCGTCAGCCGGGACGCGAACTCCGCCAGCGTGCGAGGCTCGCCGCGCCACAGGTCCCGCACCGTGTCCCGGTACTTGCCGTTCCACTCGGTCCACAGCGGCGGGAAGTTGCCCACCTGGTAGCCGCCCTCGCCGACGTCCCAGGGCTCGGCGATCAGCTTCACCTGCGAGACCACCGGGTCCTGCTGCACCAGGTCGAAGAACGACGACAGCCGGTCCACCTCGTGGAACTGCCGGGCCAGGGTGGCCGCGAGGTCGAAGCGGAACCCGTCGACGTGCATCTCGGTGACCCAGTAGCGCAGCGAGTCCATGATCATCTGGAGGACGTGCGGGGACCGCATGAGCAGCGAGTTCCCGGTCCCCGTGGTGTCCATGTAGTAGCGGGGGTCGTCGGCCAGCCGGTAGTACGAGGGGTTGTCCAGCCCCTTGAAGGACAGTGTCGGGCCCAGGTGGTTGCCCTCGGCGGTGTGGTTGTAGACCACGTCGAGGATCACCTCGATCCCGGCCTCGTGCAGCGCCTTGACCGCCGACTTGAACTCCAGCACCTGCTGTCCGCGGTCGCCCCAGGAAGCGTACGCGTTGTGCGGGGCGAAGAAGCCGACCGTGTTGTAGCCCCAGTAGTTGTTGAGGCCCATGTCCACCAGCCGGTGGTCGTTGACGAACTGATGGACCGGCATCAGTTCGAGCGCGGTCACCCCCAGCCCCGTGAGGTGCTCGATGAGCGCCGGGTGCGCGAGGGCGGCGTAGGTGCCGCGCAGTTCCTCCGGCAGGCCCGGGTGCCGCATGGTCAGGCCCTTCACGTGGGCCTCGTAGATCACCGTGTGGTGGTACTCCGTCCGGGGGCGGCGGTCGTCGCCCCAGTCGAAGTAGGGGTTGACCACGACCGACGTCATCGTGTGCGGGGCCGAGTCGAGGTCGTTGCGCCGTTCGGGTTCGCCGAAGTGGTAGCCGTACACCTCCTCGCCCCACTGGACCGCCCCGCTGATCGCACGCGCGTACGGATCGAGGAGCAGCTTGGCGCTGTTGCAGCGCAGCCCGCGCTCCGGGGCGTACGGGCCGTGCACGCGGTACCCGTACCGCTGCCCCGGCATCACGCCGGGCACGTACGCGTGCCGCACGAAGGCATCGCTCTCCCGCAGTTCGACCGCCGTCTCCGAGCCGTCGTCGTGCAGCAGACACAGCTCTACTCGGTCGGCGGCCTCCGTGAAGACCGCGAAGTTGGTGCCGGCGCCGTCGTACGTGGCACCCAGTGGATACGCCTCTCCAGGCCAGACCTGCATGAACACGACTCTTTCAGGTGTGGGGCGCCGGTGCGGACGCCTTGGCTCCGAGTCCCCCGGAAGTCTCCCCGAAAGTGAGGCGACCACCTAGCACTCACGTCCTCCTACCCACCCTTCGGCATTCTGCTCCGCATGCGCCCCGGTGCGGGGTGCGAGGGAGTCTTCCCCGTACCCGGCCACGTCACCGCTATGAATCCGCTCACTCCCCGGTGTGAGCACGCGAGGAACACGCCCGCGGATCAAGGAGGTTGGCAAAACCGGCCCGTCCATCGGGCTGCACCGCGGACCGCTCGCGGAGTACCCTTCCTTGATCGTTGGGACGGGGTGCCCCGGCAGTGTCCGGGGGAGCGGAAGGCGGTACTCGGGTGGGCTCGGGAGGGCTGGAGCTGCCTCCTGGTGACGACGGTCACCAGGGGAACTCCGCGGACGCCCCGCCCGGTGCGGTGTCCCTGGCGCGGCCGATGAACGCGGGCGCGATCGGTCCGGAGCTGGACTGGGACGCCGCCGCCTGGCACGAGGTGCGCACGCGTGCGCAGCGGGCCGGGCGGGCCTACATCTGGCTGAATCTCGTCGAGCAGCGCCTGCGCGCGGTCGTGGCCGCCGTCCTGCGGCCCGTCTACGAACCGGTCCACGGCGACGACTGGGTGGTCGCCGCCGCCGGGCCCGCCGGCCAGGAGTGGGTGCAGCGCGCCGTCGCGGTACGGGAGGTCAGCCGCCGCAAGGGCTATCTGCTCGACCCGGCCGACGACAACGTCCTCAGCTTCCTCACCCTGCCCCAGCTGCGCGAGCTGATGGTGCAGCACTGGCCCTGCTTCGAGCCCTACGTGGACGAGCGCCGGGACGTCGAACTCGCCCTGGACGAGCTGGAGGTCACCCGCAACGTCGTCTCCCGCAACCGGGCCCTGTCGGAGGCGGTCCTGAACCAGGCCGAACGGGCCTCCGCCCGGCTGCTCGACGTGCTCGGCGCGGGCAGCGACGTGCCGTCCGCGCGCCGGCTGCCCGTCGACGCGGTGGAGGACCTGGTCGGGGACCGCTACGCCGACGTGGTCGCCGTGCACTCGGACCGGGTGCGGCTGCTGCGCCAGTTCCCGGCCGAGGACCTGTTCGGCAACGCCCGGCGCGTGGACGCCCTCGGCATCGGTCTCAACCTGCTCGTGCAGAACTTCTCCGGCCGCCGCCTGCTGCGGATGGCCGAGGGCGGCGGCCGGGTGCGGCTGCTCTTCCTGAACCCGGCCTCCAGCGCGATCAAGCGCCGCGAGCGCGAACTGGGCATCAAGCGGGGCGAGCTGAGCCGCGCCGTGGAGATGAACATCCTGCACATGCGCCGAGTGCGGGCTCGGCTGCGGGACCCGGGCGCCTTCGAGATCCAGGTCTTCGACGAGACGCCCCGTTTCACCGCCTACCTCGTCGACGGGGACGGCGTTGACGGCATCGCGGTCGTGCAGTCCTACCTGCGCCGCACGCGGGGCATGGAGGCGCCGGTCCTCGTCCTGCGCAACGGGCGCAACGGAGGAAAGGTCGTGAAGTCGGACCGGCTCGAAGAAGGCGGACTTTTCCCCACCTACCGCGAGGAGTTCGAGCTGATGTGGGCGGATTCGCGCCCCGTGTCGTGACCCCCGCCCCCCGGGGCCGGTGCGGGGGTAAACGGAATGCGATCCTCTGATTGTCAGTGGCCCGTGGGAAGGTGGAGACCACTGGGGGAAAGCACCACCAAGAAGGGGGACCGCCCATGGGCTGGCACCGGGAGCTGCTGATCGGCTTCGACCTGGAGACGACGGGCACCGACCCGCACGAGGCGCGCATCGTCACGGGAGCCGTGATCGAGGTCAGGGGCTCGGAGCCGCTCGGCCGGCGGGAGTGGCTGGCCGACCCCGGAGTGGAGATCCCGGCGGACGCGGTCGCGGTGCACGGCATCAGCAACGAACGCGCGGCCGGCGAGGGCCGCCCCGCCGACCGGGTCGCGGACGCCATCGCCGAAGTCCTCACGGACCACTGGAAGGCAGGCGTCCCGGTCGTCGCCTACAACGCGGCCTTCGACCTCACCCTGCTCTCCGCCGAGCTGCGGCGCCACGGACTGCCGTCCCTGCGCGAGCGCCTGGGCGGCCTGGACCCCGCCCCGGTCATCGACCCGTACACCATCGACCGCTCCGTCGACCGCTACCGCCGGGGCAAGCGCAATCTGGAAGCGGTCTGCCGGGAGTACGGCGTCCCGCTCGACGCCGCCCACGACGCCGCGGCCGACGCCCTCGCCGCGGCCCGCCTGGCCGGTGCGATAGCCGGCCGCCACCCCAAGGTCGCGGCCCTCGGCCCGGCGGACCTGCACCGCCGCCAGATCGAGTGGTACGCCGAGTGGGCGGCCGACTTCCAGAGCTTCCTGCGCCGCAAGGGCGATGCCACGGCCGTCGTCGACGGGACCTGGCCGATGCGTGAGCCGGCCGGGGAGCCGGCCGACGAGCGGGTCTGACCCGCACCGGCGGAACGGCGCGAGGGCCGGTCCGCGAGGGTCAGAAGGGGTACCAGCGCACCTCGGGGTCCCCGTCCCGCAGCGACGCCACCCTGCGTTCGAACTCGGCCAGTGCCTTGGGATTGCTCGGTGCGTGCTGGGCCACCCAGGCGCAGCTGGCGGTCTCCCGGGCGCCGCGCAGCACCGCGCAGCCGTCCCACTCGCGCACGTCCCAGCCGTAGGTCGCGGTGAAGGCGTCGTACGCCTCGGCGGGCAGCCCGTAGCGGTCGCGGCTCAGCGCCATCACCACCAGGTCGTGCTCGCGCAGGTCGGCGGAGAAGGTCTCGAGGTCGATCAGGACCGGGCCGTCGGGGCCGACGTGCACGTTGCGGGGCAGCGCGTCCCCGTGGATGGGCCCCGGCGGCAGGTGCGGGGTGAGCGCGGCGGCGGCCGCCGCGAAGCCGTCCCGGCGCTCACGCAGGTACGCGGCGTCCGCGGGGTCGATCACGTCGCCCGCGAGGCGCAGCCAGCGTTCCACACCGCCCAGCAGCTCGCGGGGCGGCAGCTCGAAGGAGGAGGGGAGGGGCAGTTCGTGGACGAGCCGGAGCAGCGCCGCCACGTCCCGGGGCTCGGTGGGCCGCACCGGTTCGGGCAGCCGCCGCCACACGGTCACCGGATGCCCGTCGACGAACAGCGCCGTCGGCTCGGCCGCCCGCACCGCGGGGACGCCCGCCTCCTCCAGCCAGAGCGCGACGGCCAGTTCCCGGCGTGCCCGCTCCAGGAGCTCGGCGTCCCGGCCCACCTTGACCGCCAGGCCGCCGGCGGCGAACACGGCGTTCTCGCCGAGCGCCAGCAGCCGCGCCCGCGACGTCGGGCCGGGCAGCACCCCCGCCGCGGCCAGCACCTCCCGCGCCCGTGCCTCGTCCATCGTCCCGCGCCTCCCTGTCCGTACCGGTTGTCGCCATGCGTCGGTCAGTGTCCCATTCGCACAGGTGGGAGCAGGTCGGGGGCCCTTGACGGGACGCGGTCACCCCACGACCATGACCAGGCCCGCCCGAGCCGTGCAAAGGGGTTGATTACGTGACATCGGTGACCGAGTCGAGCAGACCGGCGCACCGGGCGCCCGGCCCGGACGCCCCACGGGGCGCGCCGGACCAGGGCGCCTGGTTCCTGGTGCTGCCCGCGCTGATCCCGATCCTGGTCCTCAGCGTCGGGCCGCTGCTCTACGGCATCGTGCTGGCCTTCACCGACGCCCAGTCGGGCCGCACCGAGCCCACCCGGTGGATCGGCACCCTGAACTTCCAGGACCTGCTGCACGACACGCTGTTCTGGGAGTCCTTCCGGATCGGCCTGGTGTGGGCCGTCGGCGTGACCGTGCCGCAGTTCCTGCTCGCCCTCGGTCTCGCCCTGCTGCTCAACCAGAACCTCCGGATGCGCTGGCTGGCCCGGGCCCTGGCGATCATCCCCTGGGCGATGCCCGAGGTCGTCGTCGGCATCATGTGGCGGCTGGTCTACAACGCGGACGCGGGCATCCTCAACGAGACCCTGCGCGACCTCGGCCTGGGAAGCGGCCACGACTGGCTGAGCGGCCTCGGCACCGCCCTGCCGGCCGTCATCGTCGTCGGCGTGTGGGCCGGCATGCCGCAGACGACGGTCGCCCTGCTCGCCGGACTGCAGAACACCCCGCGCGAGCTGCACGAGGCGGCCGCGGTGGACGGCGCGGGAGCCTGGCGCCGTTTCCGCACGGTCACCTGGCCCGCCCTCAGACCCGTCGCACTCGCCATCACCGCGCTCAACCTGATCTGGAACTTCAACTCCTTCGCCCTGGTCTACGTGCTGACCAACGGCGGACCCGGCGGCCGCACCCGGCTGCCCATGCTCTTCGCCTACGAGGAGGCCTTCCGCTACGGCCAGTTCGGCTACGCGGCGGCGATGGGCTGCGTCATGGTCGCCGTGATCTCGGTCCTGCTGGCCGTCTTCCTGGTCGGCCGGCTCCGGGGCGAGTCCAAGGGAGGTGACGAGGCATGAGGACCTCGACCGCGGCCCGCACGGGCCAGTACGCGGCACTGCTCGGCTATCTGGTCTTCCTGGCCTTCCCGTTCCTCTGGCTGATCTCCATCGCGTTCAAACCGCCGCGCGAGCTGGCCAGTCTGCATCCCGCCTGGATCCCCGAGGACCCCACCCTCGACAACTTCCGGCAGGCCTTCGACGAGCAGCCGCTGCTGCGCGCCGGGCTCAACTCCCTGCTCGCCGCGCTCGGTGCCGCCCTGATCGCGGTGCTGATCGCGACCCCGATGGCGTACGTCATGACCCGCCGTCGCGGCCGGCTCACCAAGGCGGCCACCGGGTGGGTCGTGGTCAGCCAGGCCTTCCCCTTCGTGCTGCTGATCATCCCGCTGTTCCTGGTCCTCAAGAACCTCGGCCTGATCAACTCCGTTCCAGGCCTGGTGATGGTGTACGTCGTGTGGTCGCTGCCGTTCGCGCTGTGGATGCTGGCCGGATACGTCCGCGCCGTACCGCGCGAACTGGAGGAGGCCGCCGCGGTCGACGGCGCCGGACGGCTGCGGACCCTGGTCTCGGTGACCGCGCCGCTGCTCGCGCCGGGGATCGTGGCGACGGCCCTGTTCGCGTTCATCACCGCGTGGAACGAGTTCTTCTTCGCACTGGTCCTGCTGAAGACACCGGAGAAACAGACGCTGCCCGTGATCCTCACCCACTTCATCGGCGCCGAGGGCGTCGCCGACCTCGGACCGCTCGCCGCGGCGGCCTTCCTCGCCACCCTGCCCTCGCTGGTGGTCTTCGCGCTCATCCAGCGCCGGATCACGGGCGGCATGCTCGCCGGGGCGGTGAAGAGCTGATGCGTGCGCGTACGAGGATCGTGACCCTCTTCGTCTGCGCGGTCCTGCTGCTGGCGGGCTGCTCGGACGGCGGCGGCGGGGCGGACGACGGCCGGATCATCCTGCGCTTCCAGTCCCTGGCCTGGCAGGACGAGTCGGTGAAGGCCAACAAGGAGCTGGTACGGGAGTGGAACGCCACCCACCCGGACGTGCGCGTCGAGTACGTCCAGGGCAGCTGGGACAGCGTCCACGACCAACTGCTCACCTCCTTCGAGGGCGGTGAGGCGCCCGACGTCATCCACGACGCCTCCGACGACCTCGCCGACTTCGCCTACGGCGGCTATCTCGCCGACCTCACCGGACTGCTGCCCGCACGGCTGAAGTCGGACATACCCCGGCACAGCTGGGAGACGGTCACCTTCGGCGACGGCGTCTACGGTGTGCCGTTCCTCCAGGAGCCCCGGGTGCTGATCGCCAACGCGTCCCTGCTCAAGAAGTCCGGTGTCCGCATCCCTACCCCCGAACACCCCTGGACCTGGGCGGAGTTCCGGCAGGTGACGAAGGAGCTGAGCGGCGACGGGACGTACGGGGTGGCCTGGCCGCTCAAGGAGCCCGTCTCCGCCACGCTCAACCTCTCCCTGTCCGCCGGCGGCAAGCTGTTCCACCGGGGTGCCGACGGCAAGGTGACCGTTCGCTTCGAGGACGGCGACCAGGTCGTGCCCCGCACCGTCCACGACCAGGTCGGCACCGACCGCAGCGCCTCGCCCACCACCCTGGGCAGCGGCGGCTCCGACACCCTGCCCGGCTTCTTCGCGGGCAAGTACGCGATGGTGCCGCTCGGCTTCTCCTACCGCCAGCAGATCGAGCAGCAGGCACCCGAGGGCTTCGACTGGCAGGTGCTGCCCGCCCCGGCCGGCGCCGACGGGCTCGCCCAGGGTGTCAGCCCGCAGACCCTGTCCGTCGCAAAGGACAGTCCGCACAAGAAGGAAGCCGCCGCGTTCGTCGACTTCCTCCTCCAGCCGGACAACATGGTGCGCCTCGCACTCGGCGACTGGATGCTGCCCACCGGGGAGCAGGCCCTGAAGGACCCCGCCCTGCACACGGCCGAGCACGGCTGGGCCACCGGCACCGCCCTCGCCGGCCATCTGCGCTCGGCGCCCGCGCAGTCCGTGCGGGGGTACGCCGAGTGGAAGGACAAGGTGGCCACGCCCGCGCTCCAGGAGTACTACAGCGGAGCCATCGGTCTCGACGAACTGCGCCACAGACTGGAGGAGGACGGGAACCTGGTGCTCGCCCGGTACCAGCGCTGACGGCCGCCGCGGGAAAACGGTTTGCCCGCCTGGGCCCGCCCGCCTAGCGTCGCCTCCGTGGCAGCTTTCAACGCGATCTTCAACTCCGGTCTCGGCCGGGGCTGCACGTACTCCATCAGGATGCGTCGTGGCCCCGGAGCCCTGACCGGCCCGGGGTCCCCCCGCCGCTGACGCGCCCGACGCGCGTGCGGCGGGGCTGAGCCTCCGCATCCACTTCTGCCTTCGTCTTCCGGTCAGGGCCTTCGGCTGCCCTTTTCCCCTCCTGTCACGGAAGACAAGGACCGCAGGCCATGGCCCGCCCCACCCAGCGTGCCCGCACGCTCTCGCAGAACTTCCTCACCGACCGCGCCGTCGCCGACCGCGTCGCCCGGCTCGCCGCCCCCGACCGCGGGAACCCTCCCCTCCTGCTCGAAGTGGGCGCCGGCGAGGGCGCCCTCACCGAGCCCCTCGCCCGCCGCAGCCGCGAACTGCACGCCTACGAGATCGACCCCCGGCTCGTCCCCGGGCTGCGCGCCCGTTTCGCACGCAGCCCCCACGTCCACGTCGTCGCCGGTGACTTCCTCACCGCCCGGCCCCCGCGCACGCCGTTCTCGGTCGCCGGAAACGTGCCCTTCTCGCGCACCGCCGACATCGTCGACTGGTGCCTGTCCGCACCCGGCCTCACCGACGCCACCCTCATCACCCAGCTCGAGTACGCCCGCAAACGCACCGGCGACTACGGCCGCTGGAGCCTGCTCACGGTCCTGACCTGGCCGCGCCACGAGTGGCGGCTGCTGGGCCGGGTGGGCCGGCACCGCTTCCGCCCGGCGCCCCGCGTCGACGCCGGCATCCTCCGCGTCGAACGCCGCCCCACCCCGCTGCTCACCGACGCCGCCGCCCGCCGTACCTGGGCGGACCTGGTCGAGCTGGGCTTCTCGGGCGTCGGCGGCTCGCTGCACGCGTCCCTGCGCCGGGCCCACCCGCGGCGCCGGGTGGACGCGGCGTTCCGGGCCGCGCGGCTCGATCCCGGTGTGCTCGTCGGCGAGGTCGCGCCCGACCGGTGGCTGCGGCTGCACGAGGAGCTGGCGGGATGAGGCGAAACCATTTGCACGAGACGTCTCGTCTCGCGTACGGTGCGGGCATGACCAGTCGCCCCGCGCACATCGCCATGTTCTCCATCGCCGCCCACGGCCACGTGAACCCCAGCCTGGAGGTGATCCGCGAACTCGTCGCGCGGGGGCACCGGGTGACGTACGCGATCCCGCCGCTCCTCGCGGACAAGGTCGCCGAGGCGGGCGCCGAACCCAAGCTCTGGAACAGCACCCTGCCCGGCCCCGACGCCGACCCGGAGGCGTGGGGGAGCACCCTGCTGGACAACGTGGAGCCCTTCCTCGACGATGCCGTCCAGTCGCTGCCACAGCTCGCCGAGGCGTACGAGGGGGACGAGCCGGACCTGGTCCTGCACGACATCGCCTCCTACCCCGCCCGCGTACTCGGCCGCCGCTGGGGCGTGCCGGTGATCTCCCTGTCCCCTTGCATGGTCGCCTGGGAGGGGTACGAGCAGGAGGTCGCCGAGCCGATGTGGGAGGAGCCGCTGAAGACCGAGCGGGGGCAGGCGTACTACGCCCGCTTCCGCACCTGGCTGGAGGAGAACGGGATCACCGACCACCCCGACCCGTTCCTCGGCCGCCCCGAGCGCTCCCTGGTGCTGATCCCCAAGGCGCTCCAGCCCAACGCCGACCGGGTGGACGAGAAGGCGTACACCTTCGTCGGGGCCTGCCAGGGGGACCGCTCCGCCGAGGGCGGCTGGACCCGTCCCGAGGGTGCGGAGAAGGTCGTCCTCGTCTCCCTCGGGTCCGCCTTCACCAAGCAGCCGGCGTTCTACCGGGAGTGTGTCCGGGCCTTCGGCGAGCTGCCCGGCTGGCACACCGTGCTCCAGGTCGGCCGGCACATCGACCCCGCCGAGCTGGGCGACGTACCGGACCAGGTGGAAGTGCGCACGTGGGTGCCGCAGTTGGCGATCCTCCAGCAGGCCGACCTGTTCGTCACCCACGCGGGCGCGGGCGGCAGCCAGGAGGGCCTGGCGACCGCCACGCCGATGATCGCCGTACCGCAGGCGGCGGACCAGTTCGGCAACGCCGACATGCTCCAGGGCCTCGGCGTCGCCCGTACGCTGCCGACCGAGGAGGCCGGCGCCGAGGCGCTGCGCACCGCCGCCCTCGCCCTGCTCGACGACCCGGAGGTGGCGGGGCGTCTGAACAAGATCCAGGCGGAGATGGCCCAGGAGGGCGGCACCCGGCGGGCCGCCGACCTCATCGAGGCGGAACTCGCCGCGGCGCGCGGCTGACCCGGACAGCACACGGCCGGGACAGCACACGGCAGGGCCCGTCGGTTCCCCCGGAACCGACGGGCCCTGCCGCCGTGGTGGCGTGCCGGGTCAGACCCCGACCGGCTCACCCCGCTCCCCGCGCTCGCCCTCGCCGTCCCGCACCGGCGCCGCGATGGCCTCGGGCGACTCGTCGTGGGTCAGGTCCGGCAGCCGGTGCAGCCACTTGGGCAGGTACCAGTTGCGCTCGCCGAGCAGCGACATCACGGCCGGCAGCAGCACGCCCCGGATGACCGTCGCGTCGATCAGCACCGCCGCCGCCAGGCCCACGCCCATCTGCTTCATCGACTGCATGGACAGCGTGCCGAAGATGGCGAACACCGCGACCATGATGACGGCGGCGCTGGTGACGACCCCCGCCGTGGTGACCACGCCGTGCTGGATCGCGTCCCGGGTGGAGCGACCGCGCAGCCGGGCCTCGCGGATCCGGGAGACCACGAACACGTGGTAGTCCATCGACAGGCCGAACAGGATCACGAAGAGGAACAGCGGCAGCCACGTGATGATGGCGCCCACGCCCTCCGCGCCCACCAGCGAGGCGCCCCAGCCGTGCTGGAAGACGGCGACCAGGATGCCGTACGCCGCGCCCACCGACAGCAGGTTGAGCACGATCGAGGTGAGCGCGACCGTCAGCGAGCGGAAGGACAGCAGCATCAGCACGAAGGCGAAGACCACGACGAACGCGAAGACCGGCACCACCGATCCGACGAGCTGGTCGTTGAAGTCCTTGCTGCCCGCCACCTGACCGGTGATCGGCGCCTGGACGCCCTCGACCTTGCCCAGCGTCGCGGGCCGGACCTCGTCCCGCAGCTTGTCCAGGCTTTCGCCCGCCTTGTCCTGGTCGGAGCCGCCGACCAGCGGGACGGACACCAGCGCGACGTTCTGCCCGTCGTGCGTCGTGATCTCCACCGGCCCGCGCGAGGCACCCGAACTGATCGCCCGCTCCCGGAAGTCGGCGAGCGCGGCCCGCACCTCGGGCGCGTTGATGTCGTCGGCCTTCACGACCACCTCGGCCGGGTCGGAACCGCCGGGGAAGGCCTCGTTGACCCGGTTGTACGTCTGCACGATGGGCAGCGAGTCGCCGAACTCCTGGTCCAGCGTGAGGTTCTGCGTCTTCATGCCGAGCGCGGGCGCGGCCACGGCCAGCAGCGCCCCGACGGCCACCACCGCGGCCAGCAGCGGCCTGGCCAGGACGCGCTTCAGCACGGCGGTCCAGAACCGGCTGCCCTCGCCGGTGGAACCGCTCGGCCGGCGCCGGCGCAGGAAGGGCACGCGGCCCTTCTCCACCCGCTCGCCCAGCAGGGACAGCAGCGCCGGCAGCACCGTCACCGAGCCGACCATCGCGACCGCGACCACCATCAGCGAGGCCAGGCCCATCGCCTCGAACTCCGCGATGCCGGTGAACAGCATGCCCGCCATCGCCACGCACACCGTCACACCGGAGACCACGATCGCCCGGCCACTGGTGGCGGCGGCGATCCTGAGCGCCGTCTGCGCGTCCCGCCCGGCGGCGCGCTCCTCGCGCTCGCGGCGCAGGTAGAACAGGCAGTAGTCGACACCGACGGCCAGCCCGACCAGCAGCATCACGGAGTTCGCGGTCTCGCTCATCGGCTGGAGGTGGCTGACCAGGCCCATCAGGCCCATCGTCGCGACGATCGCGGTGATCGCCAGCGCCACCGGGACCAGCGCCGCCACCAGCGCGCCGAACGCGACGAGCAGGATGCCGAGCGCCACCGGCACCGCCGAGTACTCGGCCTTCTTGAAGTCGTCGCCGAACGCGTCGTCGAACGTCTTCATCATGCTGGCGCCGCCGATCTCCTCGATCCGCAGCGACTCGTGTTCCTTCTGGACGCCCTCGACCGCCTCCAGCACCGGCTCGACCCGCTCGCCCGCGGTGTCCGCCTCGCCGCGCATGTCGAACTGCACCAGCGCGCTGCGGCCGTCCTTCGAGATCGTCTTCGCGTCGTACGGCGAGGTCACCCCGGTGACCTTCCCCGTCCCCTCCACCGCCGTGACGACCGCGCCGACCGCGGCCCGGAACTCGGGGTCCGTGGCCTTCAGATCACCGGACCTCGCCTGGACCAGGACCGTCTCACCGGCCGGTTCGTCGATCCCGGCGTCCTCGACGATCCGGGCGGCGGTGTGCGTCTCGCCGCCCATCTGGTCGCTGTCCTTGACGTCGACCCGGCCGGCCGCCGAACCGAGCCCCATCGCCAGGACGACGAACAACACCCAGATCCCGACGGCGGCCCATCGGTGCCGGGCACTCCAGCCGCCCGCCCGGGCGGCTATGCCCCGCACCCGTGTCTCTCGGTTCCGCATGACCGGCCTGCCCCCTCGTGAGCGGTGCCGGCCCCCTGCCGCCACCTTGCGTTTCGAAGGTATGGCCCGCGTAAGGCCGTCGCGTCGTGCTCCTTGGTGACGTGCGGCGGCCTCGCCCTCATCCCTCCGTACCGCCGCACTCACCGCTGAGGAGGACCCCGGCCCCTTACATCTACCGGGGGACACCGGACAGCGCGGCCCATGGGAAAGGTTGTTGATTGAGTCACAGGAGCGTGTAGTGGTTGAACCCCGCGCACCGCATCGGCGAGAGTGGCGCGCACGTCCGCCCCGCGCGGACCCGGCCGTCGTGCCCACCCCCACGGGGCACGACGGCCGTTCTATGGTGTGCCGATGACGACGATGTACGCGGCGCTGCTGCGCGGGATCAACGTGGGGGGCAGCAGGAAGGTCCCGATGGCCGACCTGCGCGCGCTGCTGACCTCCCTCGGCCACGACGCCGTACGCACCCATCTGCAGAGTGGGCAGGCCGTCTTCGCCTCCGCCCACGGCGACGAGGACTCCCTGGCCGCGGAGCTGGCCGAGGCGATCGAGCAGCGGTTCGGCTTCCCCGTGGACGTGATCGTGCGCGACCACGCCTACCTGAAGTCGGTCGTCGAGGCGTGCCCCTTCCCGGCCGCCGAGCTGGAGGCCAGGCAGCTGCACGTCACCTACTTCTCCGTGCCCGTGGACGCGGACCGCTTCGCGGCGATCGACGCGGCGGCCTTCCGGCCCGAGGAGTTCCGCCTCGGCGACCGTGCACTGTACCTCTACGCACCGGACGGCCTCGGCCGCTCCAAGCTCGCCGAGGCCCTCGCCAGACCTCGCGTCAACAAGGGACTGGTCGCCACCAGCCGCAACTGGAACACGGTCACCAAGCTCGTGGAGCTGACCGCCCCCTGACGGTCCGTCGGGCCCTCATGCCCCGACCGCCAGCGCCACCGGCACCCGCGCCGCGTCGTACCGCTCCAGCAGGACCCGCGCCACCTCCGGCGCGGGACCCAGCACCTCCGCCAGCACGTCCGCCCTGGCGGCGCCCCGCGCGATGCGGTCAGGCAGGAAGCCGGGCGCCAGGACGTACGGGGCGACGGCGACGCGCGCACAGCCCAGCTCACGCAGCCGGCGTACCGCGTCCTCGGTGCGCGGAAGGGATGCGGAGGCGAACGCAGGCCGCACGGCGCACCAACCGGTGTGCCGCCACTCCCGCGCGATTTCTGCGATCACTGCGATCGCCTCCGGGTCGGAGGACCCCGCCGAGGCCAGCACGACCCCGGTCGAGGACTTGTCGGCGGGCGTCAGACCCGCCTCGTACAGCCGCCGCTCCAGTGCCGACAGCAGCAGCGGCGAGGGGCCGAGCACCTCGGCCTGCCGGATCCTCAGCCGCGGCGGCGCCGCCGCCAGGACCGCGGGGATGTCCGCCTTGGCGTGGAAGGCGCGGGTCAGCAGCAGCGGCAGCGCCACCACGTCCCGCACGCCCTCCGTCTCCAGGGACTCCAGGACCCCCTGCACCGAGGGGACGTTGAAGTCCAGGAAGCCGGTCTCCACCCGTACGTCCGGGCGCACCGCCCTGACCCGGCGGACCAGGGCGTGCACGGTCGCGGCGTGCCGCGGGTCGCGGCTGCCGTGGGCGATGACCAGGAGTACGGGGCGGACCGGCGCGGACATGTCGTGTCTCAGCCCTTCACCAGCAGACCGCGGCTGCGCAGCACCCACCGCTCCAGCGGGCTGAAGATCAGCAGGTCGATGGCGATGCCGACGACCAGGATGAGCAGGATCGCCTCGAAGACCATGGCCATGTCGCTGGCGTTGCGGCCGTTCTCCAGCAACTGCCCGAGGCCGACCCCGAGGTCGGGGAAGGAGGCGATGATCTCGGCGGCCATCAGCGAGCGCCAGGAGAACGCCCAGCCCTGCTTGAGACCGGCGACGTAGCCGGGCAGCGCGGCCGGCAGCACGATGTGCCAGGTGTTCCTGAGCCCCGTGGCGCCCAGGGTGCGGCCCGCGCGCAGGAAGATGGGGGAGATCTGGTCGACGCCGGACACCAGGCCGTTGGCGATGGAGGGCACCGCGCCGAGCAGGATGACGGCGTACATCATCGAGTTGTTCAGGCCCAGCCAGATCACGGCCGGCGGCACCCAGGCCACCGACGGCAGCGACTGGAGGCCGGACAGGATCGGGCCGATCGCCGCGCGCACGAACTTCACCCGCGCCACCAGGAGCCCCAGCGGGGTGCCGATGAGCAGCGCGAAGCAGAAGCCGAGCAGGCCGCGCGAGACGCTGGTCCAGATGTAGCCGAGCAGTTCGCCCCGGAGCCAGGCCTGGTGGAGCACGTTCCACACGTCCGACGGGGCGGGCAGCTTGGTCGGGTCGTCGACGATCTCGAAGGAGACCAGTGCCTGCCACACCGCCAGCACCAGCAGGACCGCGAGGGCGGGCGGCAGGACCTTCTCGACCAGGGTCTGCCGCAGCGGTGTGCGGCCGGGCTGCACCGACTCCAGTGCGTCCAGGCCCGCCTCCAGACCGGCGAGGTCACCGCCGTCCTTCGCGCCTCGGTCCCCGGCGGGACGCGTCGTGTCAGTGCTGGCCATGTCGGCGGATCTCCCCACGCAGTTCTTCGGTGATCTCGACGGACAGCTCCGCCACGGCGGTGTCCTCGATGCGGCGCGGCTGCGGGATGCCCACCGTCCACTCGCGCGCGACCCGTCCGGGACGCGAGGACAGCAGGACGACCCGCTCGGCCAGCCGCACGGCCTCGCGGACGTTGTGCGTCACGAACAGCACGGACAGCCGCGTCTCGCGCCAGATGCGGGTCAGCTCGTCGTGCAGCACGTCCCGCGTGATGGCGTCCAGCGCCGCGAACGGCTCGTCCATCAGCAGCAGCTTGCTCTCCTGGGCGAGCGCCCGGGCCAGCGCGACCCGCTGGCGCATGCCGCCCGACAGCTCGTGCACCCGCTTGCCGTACGCGCCCTTCAGACGGACGAGTTCGAGCAGTTCCTCCGCCTTGTCGCGGCGCTCGGCCTTCGGCACGCCGCGCAGCCTGAGGGCGAGTTCGATGTTCTTGCCCGCGGTCAGCCACGGGAACAGGGCGTGCTCCTGGAACATCAGGGCCGGCCGCCCGTCCGTGCTGATGCCGCCCGCGCTGGGCCTGTCCAGCCCCGCCACCAGGTTCATCAGCGTGGACTTGCCGCAGCCGGAGGCGCCCAGGAGGGTGACGAACTCGCCGGGCGCGACATCGAGGGTGATGTCGTCCAGGACGAGCTGCTGCCCGGCGGGGCCCGCGAAGGACTTCGAGACGTGCTCGATCCGGGCGGCGTACGCGGCCGGCTCGGTGCCGTCGTCGGCCTTGGCGAGGGTCGTGGTCGTGGCCATGGTCGTCACCTCCTGGGTGGTCGGATCCGGGCTTTACTCGACGCCGAGTCCGGCGTCGTCGACCGCGGGCCTGCCCTTGGCCTCGAGGACCTTGTTGAGCAGCGTGAGGTCGTAGATGCCCTTCAGGTCGGGCTTGTCCAGCAGACCGGCCTTCACGGCGTGCTCCGCCTGGGCGTCGAGGGTGGAGGCCAGCGGGTCGTCGGTGAGCTTGATGGACTTCCAGGCCGGGTCCAGCACGTCGGCGGGCAGGGCCTTGCCGGAGTCCTTCTCCAACTGGGCGTTCGCCGCGGTCTTCGCCTCGTCCGGGTTGGCCGTGATCCACTCGTTGGTGTCGACCGACGCCTTGAGCACCGCCTCCACGGCCTTCGGGTGCTCCTTGAGGAACTTCTGCGACACGATGATGTTCGTGATCACGAACTTCTTGTCGGGCCACAGCGTCGACTCGTCGAGGAGCACCTTGCCGCCCTCGGCGACCAGCTTGGACGCGGTGGGCTCGGGCACCCAGGCGCCGTCCAGGGCCCCGGACTTGTAGGCGTCCGGGGTGACCTTGTTGTCGCTGCGGACGACGGTCACGTCGCCCTTGCCGCTCTGGGCGTCGACCTTCCAGCCCTGCTCGGCGATCCAGTTGAGGAACGCCACGTCCTGCGTGTTGCCCAGCTGCGGGGTCGCGATGCGCTTGCCCTTGACGTCCTTCAGGGACTTGATCTTGTCCGGGTTCACCACGAGCTTCACGCCGCCCGAGGCCGAACCGCCGATGATGCGCAGGTTCTTGCCGGCGGACTTGGTGTAGCCGTTGATCGACGGGGACGGGCCGATCCAGCCGATGTCGATGGAGCCGGAGTTCAGCGCCTCGATCTCGGACGGCCCCGCGTTGAAGACCGCGTACTTGGCCTCGGTGGCGCCCAGCGCCTTCTGGAAGAAGCCCTTCTGGTTGGCGACCAGCGGCGTGGCGTGGGTGATGTTGCCGAAGTAGCCGATCCGGACGGAGTCGAGGCCGTCGATCTTCTCGGCGCCGTCGGCGACCTTGGCGCTGTCGTCGTCCTTCGACTCGGAGCCGTACCCGCAGGCGGCCAGGGTGAGCAGGGGAAGGGCGGCTATGACCGCGAGGGTGCGGCGCAGGGCGGTGGCGGCAGGCACGGGAGGTGTTCCTCTCGTTGGCCCGGCTCTCACGCCTGTCGGTTGGTCCGAGGTGTCAGGGCGTGGCCGGGAGGTCGGCAGGTCTTCGGCTGTGGGGGGTGAGGGCGCGCGAGCGGTGCGCGTACGTCAGCGCGCACATCGCGCCACTCCGCCCTGCCCGCTGCCGAGGGCGCCGCTGCCGACGCGGCCGCCCTCCTTGGCGAACGTGGAGTAGAAGTCGGGGGAGGACATGCTCAGAAGTCCCACCCGTCGTCGTCGGCCGGGTCCTTGACCGGCTCCGGCGCGGCGAAGGACTCGCCGACCATGCCGGCGGTGAGCGTGGTGCCGTCGCCGGGGTCGATCAGGATGAAGGAGCCGGTGCGCCGGGAGTCGGCGTAGGAGTCGGCGGGCAGCGGTTCCGCGGTGCGGATCTTCACGCGGCCGATGTCGTTGGCGACCAGCTGTCCGGGGTGCGGGTGCAGGGACAGGTCGTCCAGGGTGAGCCGGGCCGGGATGTCCTTGACGATCGCCTTGACGGTGCGGGTGCCGTGCTTGAGCAGGACCCGGTGGCCCACGGTGAGCGGTGCGTCGGCGACGTGGCAGACGGTGGCCTCGACGTCCTGGCTGGTGGCCGGCGCGTCCTGGCGGGGCACGATCAGGTCGCCGCGGGAGACGTCGATGTCGTCCTCCAGCAGCAGTGTCACCGACTGCGGTGTCCAGGCGGCCTCGACCGGGTCGCCGAGCAGGTCGATGCCGGACACCTTCGAGGTGCGGCCCGAGGGCAGCACGGTGACCTCGTCGCCCACGCGGAAGGTGCCGGCGGCGATCTGCCCCGCGTAGCCGCGGTAGTCGGGGTGCTCGGCGGTCTGCGGGCGGATCACGTACTGCACGGGCAGCCGGGCGTGGCAGTGCGCCAGGTCGTGGCTGACCGGGACGGTCTCCAGGTGCTCCAGCACGGTCGGGCCGCCGTACCAGTCCATGACCGCCGACGGTTCCACCACGTTGTCGCCCGCGAGCGCCGAGATGGGGATCGCGGTGACCTCCGGGACGCCCAGCTCGGTGGCGTACGCCGTGAACTCCTCGGCGATCGCGGCGAACACGGACTCCCGGTAGTCGACCAGGTCCATCTTGTTGACGGCGAGGACGACGTGCGGGACGCGCAGCAGGGCGGCGATCGCGGCGTGCCTGCGGGTCTGCTCGACGACGCCGTTGCGGGCGTCGACCAGGATGACCGTCAGCTCGGCCGTGGAGGCGCCGGTGACCATGTTCCGCGTGTACTGCACGTGGCCCGGCGTGTCGGCCAGGATGAACCGGCGGCGCGGGGTGGCGAAGTAGCGGTAGGCCACGTCGATGGTGATGCCCTGCTCGCGCTCGGCCCGCAGGCCGTCGGTGAGCAGCGCGAGGTCGGGGGCGTCCTGGCCGCGGCTCGCGGAGGCGCGCTCGACGGCCTCCAGCTGGTCGGTGAGGACCGACTTGGAGTCGTGCAGGAGACGGCCGACCAGCGTGGACTTGCCGTCGTCGACGGAACCGGCGGTGGCGAAGCGCAGCAGGGTCGTCTCCGACAGCTGCCAGACCGACAGCGCCTCGGCGGACTCGGCGGGCACGGCGGACCCGGCGGGTTCGATGGGTTCGGTGGTGCTGGTCATGGTTAGAAGTACCCCTCGCGCTTGCGGTCTTCCATCGCGGCCTCGGACATCTTGTCGTCGGCACGCGTCGCGCCGCGCTCGGTGAGGCGGGAGACGGCGATCTCGGCGATCACCTTCTCGATGCTGTCGGCGTCCGAGTCGACGGCGCCGGTGCAGGACATGTCTCCGACGGTGCGGTAGCGGACCTTGCGCTTCTCCACCGTCTCGCCGTCCTTCGGGCCGCCCCACTCGCCGGCCGTCAGCCACATGCCGCCCCGGGCGAAGACCTCGCGCTCGTGGGCGTAGTAGATGGCGGGCAGCTCGATGCCCTCACGGGCGATGTACTGCCACACGTCCAGCTCGGTCCAGTTGGAGAGCGGGAAGACGCGGACGTGCTCGCCGGGGGCGTGCCGGCCGTTGTACAGGTTCCACAGCTCGGGGCGCTGGCGGCGCGGGTCCCACTGGGAGAACTCGTCGCGCAGCGAGAACACCCGCTCCTTGGCGCGGGCCTTCTCCTCGTCCCGGCGTCCGCCGCCGAAGACGGCGTCGAACTTCTCCGCCTGGATCCTCTCGGTCAGCGGCAGCGTCTGCAACGGATTGCGGGTGCCGTCCGGGCGCTCCTTGAGCACACCCCGGTCGATGTAGTCCTGCACGGAGGCGACGTGCAGGCGCAGCCCGTGCTCGGCGACCGTGCGGTCGCGGTAGTCCAGGACCTCCGGGAAGTTGTGCCCGGTGTCCACGTGCAGCAGGGAGAACGGCACCGCCGCCGGGGCGAAGGCCTTCAGCGCCAGGTGCAGCATCAGGATCGAGTCCTTGCCGCCGGAGAAGAGGATCACCGGCCGCTCGAACTCGCCCGCCACCTCGCGGAAGATGTGCACCGCCTCGGACTCGAGGGCGTCCAGGTGGGAGAGGGCGTACGGGCTGTCCGCACCCTCCTCCACCGCGGCCGCGGACGTCAAGGACGTCGTCATGCCAGTCCCCTTTCGGTGAGCAGGGCGTGGACCGCCGCGGCGGACTCCTGAACGGTCTGGTCCTGCGACTCGACGCGCAGGTCGGGCTTGACGGGCTCCTCGTACGGGTCGTCGACCCCGGTGAGCCCCGTCAGCTCGCCCGCGGCCTGCTTGGCGTACAGGCCCTTCACGTCGCGCACCGAGCACACCTCGACGGGCGTGGCCACGTGCACCTCGACGTACGCCGTGCCGTTCGCCTCGTGACGTTCGCGCACCGCGTCGCGGCTGTCCGCGTACGGCGCGATCACCGGGACCAGCGCGGTGACGCCGTTGCGGGCGAGCAGTTCGGCGACGAAGCCGATGCGCTGCACGTTGGTGTGCCGGTCCGCGCGGTCGAAGCCGAGGCCCGCCGAGAGGAACTCGCGGATCTCGTCGCCGTCGAGCAGTTCGACGCGCCTGCCCTCCTCACGCAGGCGGTCGGCCAGCTCGCGGGCGATGGTGGTCTTGCCGGCGCTGGGCAGCCCCGTGAGCCAGACGGTGGCTCCGGTCGTCACGTGGTTCTCCCTGGAGGTCTTCGGTCCGGTGGTCGTCGGTCCGGTGGTCGTCGTCATGTCAGCCGTGCAGCCCGCACTCGGTCTTGGAGCGGCCCGCCCAGCGTCCGGCGCGGGCGTCCTCGCCCTCCAGGACGCGACGGGTGCAGGGCGCGCAGCCCACGGAGGCGTAGCCGTCCATCAGCAGCGGGTTGGTGAGGACGCCGTGCTCGGTGACGTACGTTTGCACGTCTTCCTGTGACCACTTGGCGATGGGCGAGATCTTCACCTTGCCCCGCTTCTCGTCCCAGCCGACGACCGGTGTGTTCGCCCGGGTCTCCGACTCGTCGCGGCGCAGCCCGGTCGCCCAGGCCTGGTAGCCCTTCAGGCCCTCCTCCAGCGGCTTGACCTTGCGCAGCGCGCAGCACAGGTCGGGGTCGCGGTCGTGCAGCCGCGGACCGTACTCGGCGTCCTGCTCGGCGACCGTCTGGCGCGGGGTGAGCGTGATGACGTTCACGTCCATCACCGCCTCGACCGCGTCACGGGTGCCGATGGTCTCCGGGAAGTGGTAGCCGGTGTCGAGGAACACCACGTCCACGCCGGGCAGGGCGCGGGAGGCGAGGTGGGCGACGACCGCGTCCTCCATGGAGGAGGTCACGCAGAACCGGTCGCCGAACGTCTCGGCCGCCCACCGCAGGATCTCCAGCGCGGTGGCGTCCTCCAGCTCGCGGCCCGCCCGCTCGGCGAGCGCCTTGAGTTCCTCGGTCGTACGTTCTTCCTGAACCGCCGTCATGCCGGTTCCCCTCCCGTGGAGTTGGGCTGAAGGCCCCGGGCTAGCAGCCCGAGGAACTTCAACTGGAAGGCGCGGTTGCACGCCCCGCATTCCCAGGCGCCGTGGCCCTGCTCACCCGGACGCAGGTCCTCGTCGCCGCAGTAGGGGCAGTAGAAGGGCGCGGCGCGCTCGCTCACGACAGGGCCTCCTCGGAGGCCCGGGCCGCCCAGGAGGCGAACCGCTCGCCGTCCGCGCGCTCGGCCTGGAAGCGCTTGAGGACGCGCTCCACGTAGTCAGGCAGCTCCTGGGCCGTGACCTTGAGGCCGCGCACCTTGCGCCCGAAGCCGGCCTCCAGACCGAGGGCGCCGCCCAGGTGCACCTGGTAGCCCTCGACCTGCTCGCCGTGCTCGTCGAGCATGAGCTGGCCCTTGAGACCGATGTCCGCGGTCTGGATGCGGGCGCAGGCGTTCGGGCAGCCGTTGAGGTTGATGGTGAGGGGCTCGTCGAAGTCCGGGAGGCGCCGCTCCAGCTCGTCGATGAGCGAGGCGCCGCGCGCCTTGGTCTCGACGATGGCGAGCTTGCAGAACTCGATGCCGGTGCAGGCCATGGTGCCGCGCCGGAAGGTGGAGGGCCGGGCGGTGAGGTCCAGCGCCTCCAGGGACTCGACCAGCGAGTCGACCTGCCCCTCCTCGACGTCGAGGACGATCATCTTCTGCTCGACCGTGGTGCGCACCCGGCCCGAGCCGTGCGCCTCGGCCAGGTCGGCGACCTTGGTCAGGATCGTGCCGTCGACGCGGCCCACGCGCGGGGCGAAGCCGACGTAGAAGCGGCCGTCCTTCTGCCGGTGCACGCCGATGTGGTCGCGCCAGCGGCTGGTGGGCTCGGCGGGCGCCGGGCCGTCGGTCAGCTTCCGCTTCAGGTACTCGTCCTCCAGCACCTGGCGGAACTTCTCCGCGCCCCAGTCGGCGACCAGGAACTTCAGCCGGGCGCGGTTGCGCAGCCGCCGGTAGCCGTAGTCGCGGAAGATGGAGATGACGCCCTCGTAGACGTCGGGCACGTCGTCGATCGGCACCCAGGCGTTGAGCCGCACGCCCAGCTTGGGGTTGGTGGACAGGCCGCCGCCGACCCACAGGTCGAAGCCCGGTCCGTGCTCGGGGTGCTCGACGCCGACGAACGCCACGTCGTTGATCTCGTGCACCACGTCGAGGACCGGCGACCCGGAGATCGCGGTCTTGAACTTGCGGGGGAGGTTCGAGTACGCCGGGTTGTTCAGCACCCGGCGCTTCATCTCCTCCAGCGCGGGCGTGCCGTCGATGATCTCGTCCTCGGCGATGCCCGCCACCGGGGAGCCGATCATCACGCGGGGCGTGTCGCCGCAGGCGGTCACCGTGGACAGGCCGACGCCCTCCAGGCGGTTCCAGATCTCCGGCACGTCCTCGATCCGGATCCAGTGGTACTGGACGTTCTGCCGGTCGGTGATGTCGGCCGTGCCGCGCGCGAACTCCTGCGAGATCTCACCGATGACGCGCAGCTGGGCGGTGGTCAGCGCGCCGCCGTCGATGCGGACGCGGAGCATGAAGTAGCGGTCGTCCAGCTCCTCCGGTTCGAGCACCGCCGTCTTGCCGCCGTCGATGCCCTGGCGGCGCTGGGTGTACAGCCCCCACCAGCGCATACGGCCGCGCAGATCACCGGGGTCGATCGAGTCGAAACCGCGCTTGGAGTAGATCGTCTCAATACGTGTCCGAACGTTGAGACCGTCGTCGTCCTTCTTGGTCTGCTCGTTGCCGTTGAGCGGGGTGAAGTGCCCGGCCGCCCACTGGCCCTCGCCGCGGTGACGGCTCACCTTGCGGCGCGGGGTCGCGGCAGCGGGCTTCGGCGGGGTGGCGGCCATGGTTGACACGTCCTTTGGAGACAGGCGAAATGCGGCTCTGACCTGCGCGCATGGCGCATGGCACTACGTGGGCGTACGTGAGACACGCGTGCGCGTCATTGCGCGGGAGCGAGGCGAATGCGGGGAATCCGAAGGTGCTGGAGGGTGCTCTCAGCGGCCCGGACAGATGGCGCTGGACATGCGGCCGAGGTCGACGTGCCGCCGACTCACCAAGGCAATTCCAGTTCCAGACATGACGGAAGCGTGGCACGGCGATCTGTGACTGGTCCAGCTTAATCCAAAATGTGGACACCCTTGTCTCGTAGAGCGAGACAAGGGTGTCGTTGGTCACACCTGGGGCGACCCGGTCGGTCAGTCGGCCGGAAACAGCCGTGTCGGCAGCGGTCAGGCGGGGAAAGCGCCCGGCCACGGACCCGGAGCGGCCACGTCCGGCTCCTCCTCCACCTTGGTGTCGAACAGGCGGAAGCCGCGGCGCTGGTAGTTGTCCATGGCGTACTCGCCGTCCTTGCTGCAGGTGTGCAGCCACACCCGCTTGGTGGTGGCCAGCCCCGGCCAGCGCTCCGCCAGGTCCCAGGCCCGGGCGGTGCCGTAAGAGAGGAGGTGACCGCCGATGCGCCGGCCGCGGAAGGCCGGGATCAGGCCGAAGTACTCGATCTCCACCACGCCGTCGTCGCCGGGCGTCAGCTCCACGTATCCGGCGGGGGTGCCGCGGTCGTGGGCGACCCAGGTCTCCACGCCCGGCCGCTCCAGGTGCTCCCGCCACCGCGCGTGGCTCCAGCCGAGCCGGTCCGTCCAGCGGATGTCGCCACCGACCGAGGCGTACAGGAAGCGGCTGAACTCGGGGGAGGGCACCTCGGCGCGGACGATCCGGACGTCCCCCTCCGGTGCGGCGGCCGGCAGCAGATCGGTGGGCGCCGTCTGCTCCAGGGACCAGGTGGTCACGGCGATGTTGGTCATGCCGGTCAGGGAATCATCCGCTCCGCGGATCTGTCGATCCCCGCCCGGTGGGGTGGGGTGCGGTGCGGGCCGGGGCGGTCAGTCGAGCGCGTCCTCGATCGAAGCCAGCGGCAACGCGAACAGCATGCGGTCCGACTGGGACCAGACCTCGCCGGTCCGCGCCCAGTACGACATCGAGCCCGCCCGGCCGCTCCAGCACTGCTGCGACCGGTCCGCCCCGCACTCCGCGGCCCGGGCGCCCTCCGTGTCCTGGCGCCACAGGGTCCCGCGTCCGTCCTGTCCGCCGGCCGCGCGTCCCAGGTACCACTCGGACCGCGCCGCGCCGGGCGGCCGGTACGACAGCACGCCTCCGACCTCGTCCGCCCCGGTCTCGTACGCCTCGACCGCGTTCACCCGGCCGGCCGGGTCCGTGGCGGGCAGTCCGGTGTGGTCGGGGTCCGTGGTGGTGCGCAGCGGGTAGCGCCACAGCCGGGTGGGCCGGTCGCCGTCCGCGTCCACGTGCTCGGTGGCCACCAGGCTGTCGGGGGCGGTGCCGCGGTCCAGGGAGATCGCGCCGGGGCGGGCCGCGGTGTCGGTGTCGGGGAGCCGGTAGGAGGCGATGGCGGGCAGCACGTACCGGTGGCCGCCCGCGGCCCAGCCGCCGGGCACCCGTCCGACGGCGTCCGCCGCGGTGGTGGCGCGCTGGACGCGCTCCACGTCGTACACGTACAGCGCGTCGCGGTCTCCGGCGGCGGTGGTGACCAGCAGCTTGTCCTGGTACCAGACCATGCCGGTGACGGGGGAGGCGAGCCCCCGGTAGTCGTGGCCGCCGTCGACCGGGACGGCGAGCAGCGCGGAGGTGTAGCCGAGCCGGCCGGGGTCGTCGGCGTCGACGAAGGAGACCCGGGCGAGGCCGCCCTGGGGGGTGCCGTCGTCGCGGGACCAGGCGGAGAGGATGACGCGGTGGGTGCCCCAGCGGCCGTCCTCGTCGGCGTCCCCTGAGGTGGTGACCGCGCCGGGGCGCCAGCCGTCGGTGTCGGCCTCGTCCCAGCAGTAGGCGCGGGTGGCGGCGGGGGAGACCGGGAGTGCCTCGCGGTCCCCGGCCGTGCAGTCGGCGGCGTCGCGCAGGGTGTGGTCGGCGGATTCGAGGACGGTGTCGACGCCCACCGGGTCGCCCATCGCGGCGGAGAGCCGGTCGAGCCAGGCCGTCGGCACCCGGTGTTCGGTCAGGCGCAGCGCGTCGGTCTCGGCGGCGGAGGTGAGGGGCTTGAGGGCGCCGGGGTCGTCGGCGACCGTGGCCTGCGAGGCGCTGATCAGGGTGGCGGCACCGGTCAGCGCGAGGGCCGCACCGGTCAGGGCCGCGCGCAGTGCCCTGCCCCGTCTGCGCCGGCGGTGTCTGCCGCGCTGCTTCATAGAACCTCCACGGACACCCCGGACCAACTGCGCTCGACGGTGGTCGTGTTGACCGAGGAGCGGATGGGGCGGTCCATCAAGGATGCTACGACAGACCGGCGGTCCGGCGGACGCAGACGATGCAAATATGCGAAATCAACCCGCCTTTACGGCCATCCGGACCCCGGTCCCGCGGCGGGGCGGCGGCCCCGGAGGGTCACGGCACCCCCATCGACGCCCGCCCCTTCGCCACCGTCGGGGCCGTGGAGTGGGGGAGCAGGTCGCGGGGGTCGGCCGGGAGGAGGACTTCTGTCTCCGCGTCCTCGCAGAAACGATACGGCCGGTGTTCCAGGTAGGCCCCGAGGTACCTCCTCACCCGCGACATCTCGGCCCGTACAGTCACCGTGCGAGCGGCGTCGCCGAACATGTCCTCGGCCAGCGCGGCGGCGCTGCGGCCGCCCCGGTGCACCGCCAGCAGGTACAGCAACTCCGCGTGCCGGGGACTCAGTTCCCGCTCCCAGTCCTCCGCGCCGCCCAGCACCCGGACCGACCAGCGGCGCGGCTGCCCGAGGTCCAGCACGATCCGGGTGGCGCCCTGCGGCACCGCCTCGGCCGCGGCCCGCACCAGCCAGCCCCCGGCCAGCGGCTCCACCGTGCACGCCCCGAACGCCGGCAGCCACCGCGCCCCCGCCTCCGGCGACTTGGGCAGCACCACCCGGTCCAGGTACGGCATCCCCGTCACCGCCGCCGTCCAGCCGTCCCGGTCCGCCACCAGTGCCCGTCCGCCGAGCCGGGCCAGCACCGGCGCCGCCACCGCCCGCAGCCGCTCCAGCGACCGGGTGTGCAGTTCCCGCAGCCGTGCCTCGGCCAGCTTGGCCACCGAGTCCACCCACGCCAGCGTCGCCGGATGCATCGTCTCCAGCGGCCCGCTCACGTCGACCACGCCGAGCAGCCGCCCGCTGCGCGGGTCGGTGATCGGGGCCCCGGCGCAGGTCCAGGTCGCCTGCGACCGCACGAAGTGCTCGGAGGCGAAGACCTGTACGGGCCGCCGGGTGACCGCCGGTGTGCCCACGCCGTTGGTGCCGACCACCTCCTCCCGCCAGTCCGCCCCGAGTTCGAAGCCGAGCCCGTCGGCCCGGCGCAGCACCCGCGCGCTGCCCTCCCGCCACAGCACCCGGCCGTCCTCGTCCGCGATCACCATGATGTGGTGGGCCACGTCCGCGACCGACAGCAGCGCCTCCCGCAGCACCGGCAGCACATGCCGCAGCTCAGAGGCCTCGCGCCGCCGGCGGACCTCCTCCGGGGCCAGCAGCCCGGAGCGGAAGTCGTGCTCCGGGTCGACGCCGCTGCGCAGCATCCGGTCCCAGGACTGCTCGATCACCGGACGCGGTGCCACCGGGGCACGGCCGCCCGAGAGTCTCGCGGAGCGGACCTCGCTGAGCATCCGGGCCGCACGCGCCGTGTCGACGGCGGCGAACTGCGTCACGTCCATGGGCGAGAGCGCCACGGGACCTCGTCCTTCCGGAATCCGAACGTTCGTCTCGTACTGACCGGTTGCCCACCCCCCGCGGGCACAGTCCGCACACAGCCGACCGCAAGTTGCAACCCCCTGCAACCCTGGTGGACCGCTCTGCGGGTGGCCAAACTCGAACCACGCCGTCCCGAGCGGCGTACGCGGCCTGAACAGGCCCGTGTGGCGGGGGTGGTGCCGTGTCGGCGCAGCACCACCCCCGCGCCACGCGGCCGGAATCAGGCCTCCGGGCGGGCCCGCTCCACCACCGCCGCGAGAGCCGGCGTCGACGGCAGCGTGCCGAAGGCCGCGCCCCCGTCGCTGCCCAGCCGCGAGGCGCAGAACGCGTCGGCGACCTCCGGCGGCGCGTACCGCACCAGCAGCGAGCCCTGCAGCACCAGCGCCAGCCGCTCCGTCAGCAGCCGGGCCCGGCCCTCGGCGGCCGCGAGGTCGGCCAGGTCCGTCAGCAGGTCCCGGATGGCCGCGTCCAGCCGGTGATCGGCCCCGCGCGCCGCGCCCACCTCCGTCAGGTACGCGTCCAGCGCCGCCGGTTCGCGCCCCAGCGCCCGCAGCACGTCCAGCGCCTGCACGTTCCCGGCACCTTCCCAGACGGAGTTCAGCGGCGACTCGCGCACCAGCCGGGGCAGGCCGGACTCCTCGACGTACCCGTTGCCGCCCAGGCACTCGGCCGCCTCCACCACCACCGGCGCACACCGCTTGGTCACCCAGTACTTGGCCGCCGGGACCGCGAGGCGCAGCAGCGCCCGCTCCCGCTCGTCGCCCCCGCCCGCCGCGTCACAGGCCGCCGCCAGCCGCAGTCCGAGCGTCGTGGCCGCCTCCGACTCGATCGCGAGGTCCGCGAGGACGTTGCGCATGAGCGGCTGGTCGACCAGCTTCGCGCCGAACGCCTCCCGGTAGGCGCAGTGGTGCACCGCCTGGGCCACCGCCTGCCGCATCAGGCCCGCCGAGCCCAGCACGCAGTCCAGCCGGGTCGCCGCCACCATGTCGATGATCGTGGGCACCCCGCGCCCCTCCGCGCCGACCCGGCGCGCCCAGGTCCCGGCGAACTCGACCTCGACCGAGGCGTTGGACCGGTTGCCCAGCTTGTCCTTGAGCCGCTGGATCAGGAACACGTTGCGGGTGCCGTCCGCCAGCACGCGCGGCACCAGGAAGCAGGTCAGCCCACCGGGGGCCCGTGCCAGGACCAGGAAGCCGTCCGACATCGGCGCCGAGCAGAACCACTTGTGCCCGGTCAGCTCGTAGGCCCCGTCCTCGGCCAGTGGCCGCGCCGACGTGGTGTTCGCCCGAATGTCGCTGCCGCCCTGCTTCTCCGTCATGCCCATTCCGAACAGCACCCCGGCCTTCAGGTGGGCCGGCCGCAGCTCCCGGTCGTAGACCCGGGAGGTGAGCCGGGGCTCCCACTCGGCGGCCAGCTCCGGGTCGGCGCGCAGGGCCGGCACCGCCGCGTGGGTCATCGACAGCGGACAGCAGTTTCCCGCCTCCACCTGGGTCCACATCAGGAACGCCGCCGCGCGCCGCACGTGTCCGCCCGGCCGCGACCAGGCGTCGGTCAGGCCCGCCGAGACGCCCTTGCCGAGCAGCCGGTGCCAGGCCGGGTGGAAGTCGACCTCGTCGACGCGGTGGCCGTAGCGGTCGTGGGTGCGCAGGACCGGCGGATGGTCATTGGCCTGCGCGCCCCACTCCTGGGTCTGGAAGGACCCGCAGCCCCGGCCGAGGCCCGACAGCTCGGCCGACGCCTCCTCGCGCGGCCCCGCCGCCAGATGCCGCCCGACCGCCTCGGTCAGGACCCGGTCGGAGGTGAAGACGTCGTAGCCGGACAGCGGGGGCGCCTGATTCGTCACGGTGTGGGTACTGCCTGCCATGACCGTGAACCTACCGTGCCGCGGGCCCTGGGCGGGCCGGGACCGCGGCGGCGGGCGTCCGCGGATGAGTGGCACCCCCGGCGCCGGATACCTTTAGGGCGTGCAGCCAGCAAGTGACTCCCCCGAACGGCCCTCGGGCCGGCTCCACCGCGCCCGGGTCCTGTACCGGAACGTCTCCAAACGCAGGACCGCCTGGCTGCTGCTCAAGGACACGGTCAACTCGTGCATGGAGTACCGCATCCTCGGCCTGGCCGCCGAGGCCGCGTTCTTCACCCTGCTCTCGGTGCCGCCCCTCCTGCTGAGCCTGCTCGGACTGCTCGGCTACGTCGACTCCTGGATCGGCGCCGACACCACCGAGAGCCTGCGCAACAACATCCTGGACGCCTCCCGCGCGGTGCTCTCCGAGAAGGGCGTCAAGCAGATCACCGAGCCGATCCTGGACGACGTGATGAAGGGCGGCCGGCCCGACGTCATCTCCATCGGCTTCCTGTTCGCGCTGTGGTCGGGCTCCCGCGCGGTGAACGTCTTCATCGACACCATCACCGTGATGTACGGCCTCGACGGCGTCCGGGGCATCGTCAGGACCCGCCTGATGGCCTTCCTGCTGTTCATCGTGGCGCTGCTGATCGGGTCGATCGCGCTGCCGCTGATGGTGGCGGGACCGGACGCCGTGGTGCGGATCGTGCCGTGGTCGACGACGGTCGTCCAGGTGCTCTACTGGCCGGTCGTGATCATCCTGTCGGTGGCGTTCCTGACCACGCTGTACCACGTGTCGGTGCCCGTGCGCTCCCCGTGGATCGAGGACGTCCCCGGCGCGCTGGTCGCCCTCGCCATGTGGGTGCTCGGCAGCTTCCTGCTGCGCATCTACCTCACCAGCACCGTCGAGGGGCCCACCATCTACGGCTCCCTCGCCGCGCCCGTCGCCGTGCTGTTGTGGATCGGCGTGTCCGCGTTCGCGGTGCTCGTCGGGGCCGCGGTCAACGCGGCCATCGACCGGGTGTGGCCGGCCGCCGCGACCGCGGCCGCCCGCGAGGCCAACGAGCGGCTGCGTCAGGCCCAGGTCGCCGAGTACGTGGCCCGCACCTCGGCGAACGGCGAGGGCGACCCCGACATGCCCTCCGAGTTCCCCGAGCGCTGGTCCCGCTTCCTGCCCCCCGAGGACGTCACGGCCCGCCTGCGCACCCACCCGAAGAGCCTGCCCCCCGCGAACCACACCCATCACGACCACCACGACGACGGCCACGGGCACGACAAGCCGGAGGCCTCCTAGCTACGCCGCCCCGGGCCGGGCCCGGCGGGCGGTCAGCTCGTGGCGTGCCCGGGCCGCCGCGCCCAGCGGCACGGCGTCGGTCCCCAGGGCCGCCCGCAGCAGCTTGACGGGATGGCCGCTGATCGGCGGTTCGGCGGCGAGCGGCCCCTTGATCAGTGGTTCGAGCAGCGGCCAGGCGCCGCTGACGCCTCCCCCGATCACGACCGTGGTGATGTCGACGAGACCGGCGGTCATCACGATCGCGCGCGCGACCCCGGCGCCCGCCGCCGCGTACACGGCCCGGGCGTCGGCGTCCCCGCCCCGGGCCGCCTCGGCCACCTCGCGGGCGGACAGCTCCCGCCCGGTGCGCTCGCCGTAGCGGGCCCGCAGCGAACGGGCCGAGGCCAGCGTCTCCAGGTGGCCGCGCCCACCGCACGTGCACGGCAGGTCGCCGAAGCCGGGGATGTGGCCGATCTCGCCGGCCGCGCCGTGGGCGCCGGTGCGCAGCTCTCCCCCCGTCCACAGCGCCCCGCCGACGCCCGTGCCCAGCGTCATGCCCAGGACGTCCCGCTCGCCCGCCGCCGCGCCGCACGCGGTCTCGCCGCGCACGAAGGCGTTGACGTCGTTGTCGAGGAAGGCGGGGACGCCCAGCGCGGTGCGCAGGGCCGGGGCCACCGGGAAACCGGCCCAGTCGGTGAACGAGTCGCTCGCCACCAGGACGTGACCGGAGACGGCGTCGACCACTCCGGCGGCGCCCACTCCCACGGCGGCCAGCCGGCCGGGTGTGCGCGCCCGCACGTCGGCGAGCGCGTCGAGCGTCGCGGCGATCATCGCCCGCCCGCCGGAACGGGCCGGAGTGGCCGTGTCCGCCCGGTCGAGCACCCTCAGTTCCTCGTCGCAGAGCACCACCTGGGTGGTGGTGCCGCCGATGTCGACCCCCGCGAAGACCGGCGTGTCGTGACCGCTCACGCCTGCTCCTCCGTCCGTCCGGCGGCGAGGGTCGCCAGTCGCTCCGCCCGGCGGCCCCGCTGGACGACGGGGTCGGGCACGGGCACCGCCGCCAGCAGGCGCCGGGTGTAGTCGGTCTCCGGATGCAGCAGCGTGGCCGACGTGAGCCCCTGCTCCTCGGCCCGCCCGGCCCGCATCACCACCACCCGGCGCGCGAACTGCTGCACGACGGCCAGGTCGTGGGAGACGAACAGGCAGGCGAAGCCCAGCTCATCCTGCAGTTCGCGGATGACTTCGAGGACCGCCTGCTGCACACTCACGTCCAGGGCGCTGGTGGGTTCGTCCGCCACCAGCAGGCGCGGTTCGAGGACCAGGGCGCGCGCGAGGCTCACGCGCTGGCGCTGGCCGCCGGACAGTTCGCGCGGCGTGCGCCGGGCCACCTCCCGCGGCAGCCGGACCCGGTCGAGCACGGCGCCGACCAGGGACTCCCGTTCCCTGCCGGACAGCCTCCCGCGGTGGATCCGCAGCGGTTCGGCGACACATTCGCCCACCGTCATCCGGGCGTCGAGCGAGGCGACCGGATCCTGGAGCACGACACCGATGCCGGCCCGCAGCGCCCGCCGGGCCCGCGCGCGGGTGGCGGCCAGGTCGGCGCCGAAGAGGGTGACGGAGCCGGCCGTGGGGGTGATCAGGCCGAGCGCCACCCGGGATGCGGTGGACTTGCCGGAGCCCGACTCTCCCACCAGGCCGAGGGTCTCACCGGGGTGGACGGCGAAGGAGACGCCCTTGAGGGCGTGCACCGCCCGCTTCCCGCGGCCGAAGACCACCGAGACGTCCCTCAGTTCCACCGCCGGTTCTCCGGCGGGCGCCGCGTCGGGCTCCTGCGCCCGCCGCTGGCCGGACTCGCCGGACTCGGACACCTCGGCGACGGAGAGCCGCGGTACGGCGGACAGCAGCCGCTTGGTGTAGTCGTGCGAGGGGCGCAGCAGTACGTCCTCGACGGGTCCGGTCTCCACGATGGCGCCCTGGTACATCACCGCGACCCGGTCGGCGAAGTCCGCGACGACGCCCATGTTGTGGGTGACCAGCAGGACACCCGTGCCGGTCTCGGCCGCGAGCCGCCGCAGCAGGTCGAGGATCTCGGCCTGCACGGTCACGTCGAGCGCGGTGGTGGGTTCGTCGGCGATCAGCAGCGCCGGTTCGTTGGCGATGGCCATGGCGATGACGACCCGCTGGCGCTGGCCGCCGGAGAGCTGGAACGGATAGGAGCGGGCCCGCTGCTCGGGCTCGGGGATGCCGACGCGGCGCAGCAGTTCGACGGCGCGCGCGGCGGCGTCGGGCGCGGACGTCCGCCGGTGGTTGCGGATCACCTCGGCGATCTGCTTGCCGACCCGGGTGAGCGGGTCGAGCGCGGTGGCCGGCTCCTGGAAGACCATCGAGACGGTCGATCCGCGCAGCCCGGTCAGCCGCTCCTCGTCGGCGCCGACGATGTCGGTGCCGTCCACGACGGCCCTCCCGGTGGCGCGGGCGTTGCCGGACAGCAGCCCCATGGCCGCCAGCGCGACGGTGGACTTGCCCGAGCCCGACTCGCCGACCAGGGCGAGCGTCTCGCCGGGCGCTACGTGCAGGGACACGCCCCGCACGGCCTGCACCGTGCCGGTCTCCGTGGTGAAGACGACGCCCAGGTCGTCGAGGTCGAGGATGTGGTCCCCGGCGGCGGGAGCGGCCGGTCGTCGAACGGCGCTCACGCGCGCCCCCTCACGTCGAATGCGTCCCGGAGTCCGTCTCCGATCGCGTTGAACGCCCACACCACCAGGATGATGGCGAGGCCCGGCGGCACGATCAGCCACCAGTAGCCCGAGTAGGCGGCGGTCATTCCCGTGGAGAGCATGCCGCCCCAGTCGGTGGCCGGGGGCTGGACGCCCAGGCCGAGGTAGGAGACGTAGGCCACCAGCAGGATCGCGTCGGCGATCTGGAAGGTGGCCGCCACGATGATGGTCGACACCGAGTTCGGCAGGATGTGCCGGACGATGGCGCGCGCGTGCGTGCCGCCGATGGCGCGCAGGGTGAGGACGAAGTCCCGGTTCTTCAGTGTCAGGGTCTCCGCCCGCACCAGCCGTGAGGGCACGAGCCAGGAGATGAGGCCGAGGATGACGACGAGACCGGTCAGGTCCGGGGTGGTGATCGCGGAGACCACCAGCAGGATGAACAGGGCGGGGATGGCGATGCCCGCGTCCACCACGCGCATCATGACCGCGTCGATCCAGCCGCCCGCGTAGCCGGCCGCGGCGCCCCACAGGGTGCCGATGACCGTGGCGAGGACGCCGGCCGACAAACCGACGATCAGGGAGACCTTGCCGCCGTACATCAGCCGGCCCAGCTCGTCGTGGCCGACCGCGTCGGTGCCGAGCCAGTGGGCGGCGCTGGGCGACTGGTTGACCTGCTGGAGCAGCGTGTGGGTCTGGTCGGTGGAGTGGATCAGCGGGCCCACGAAGCAGAACAGCACGAAGAAGACCACGACACCGAGCCCCACTACGGCGAGGCGGTTGCGCAGGAAGCGGCGGACCGCGAGCCGGGTGCCGGAGGCGGCGCGCGCGGGCTTCGCGGCGAGCCCGTCCAGGGAGGTGAGGGAGCTCATGACCGACCTGCCTTCACTCGGGGGTCGATGACGCGCTGGAGGATGTCGGCCAGGAGGGTGCCGGTCACCGTGGCGACCGAGATGACCAGGACGCAGCCCAGCAGCACGGGATAGTCGGAGGACTGGGCGGCGGTCCAGAACAGCAGGCCCATTCCGGGGTAGTTGAAGAGCTGCTCCACCACCAGCGCACCGCCGAAGAGCACCGGTACGTAGTAGCCGAGCATGGCCACCACGGGGGTCAGCGAGTTGCGGAAGACGTGCCGCGTCAGGATGGCCCGGGGACGGGAGCCGCCGGCCCGCGCCGTCCGCACGTAGTCCTCGGTGAGGTTCTCCAGCGTGGCCGAGCGCATGTAGCGGCTGAAGACGGCGACCATCGTGGCCGCGCCGGCCACCACCGGCAGCACCAGCCCCTGGGGCTGGGCGAGGACGTCGGCGACGCTGTTGCCCTGGGGCGCCTGGGCCGGGAACCAGGGCAGGACCTGGCTGAAGACGAGGACCAGGACGAGGCCGAGGAAGTACACGGGGGTGGAGTAGGCGATGAAGCTGAGCGTGGTGATGACGTAGTCGACCGGCTTGTTGCGGCGGACGGCCTGCCACACGCCGAGCGGCACCGCGACCAGCAGGCCGACGACCGCCGAGAGGACGGTCAGCAGCAGCGTCTTCGGCAGCCGTTCGGTGATCAGTTGGGAGACGGGCTCGTTGAGGGTGTAGGACATGCCGAGATCGCCGTGGACCAGCTGGTTCAGGAAGTACGCGTACTGAACCGGCAGCGGCTTGTCGAGCCCCTGCTCGTGGTTGAAGGCGGCGATCTGCGGGGCGGTGGCCTGGGGGCCGAGGATGCCGCGGGCGGGGCCCCCGGGCAGGGCGTGCAGCAGGCAGAACACCACGACGGTCACGAGGAGGACCACCGCCAGGGCCTGCAGGACACGCCTGATCAGGAAGGAGTATGTGCTCATGGGTTTCCGGGTGACTGGGTGGGGACGGGGCGTCTGCGGGGGAGCGGGACCGGGCGCGGGCTCACTCGGTCCACGCCCACATGGCGGGGTGGAAGTTGGCGAGGGAGTCCTGGGCGAACCCGCCGAGGCCGTCCCTGATCACGGAGACCTGGTAGTCGGGCTCGGGGAGCCAGATCACGGGCAGGTCCCTGGCGAGGGCCGTCCCGTAGGCGGGCATGGCCTCGGGGGACGAGGAGGTGGTGGTCCGGTCGATCAGCTTGTCCACCTCGGGGTTGGAGTAACTGCCGAAGTTGGAGCCGCCGCCGCTCGCGAAGAGCGCGTCACCGCTGGGGTAGGCGGGGAAGTACCAGCTGCCCGCGCTGCCGAAGAAGGAGAGCTGCCACTTGCAGGCGGGGTCGTCGCGCTCGCACTGCCCGGTCTGCGAGAGGACCGAGTTGACCGGCGCGGTCTTGATGTCGAAGTCGATGCCGGTCTCCTCGAAGGAGGACTGCAGGGCGCTCATCATGTTGTCCGTCTCCGTGGAGCCGGACTGGGAGAGCACCCGCATCCTGAACTCGGTGCCCTTCTCGACGCCCTCGCCGCAGTGACCCGCGCCTTCGCCCGGTGAGGTGCACACCATGGTGCCGTCCTTCGGGCTCCAGCCGTGGTCCGTCAGCAGCTTGCGCGCCTCGGAGTTGGAGAAGGGGTACGGCTCGGCCTTCTGCTCGTCCGAGAGGAAGGCGGACGCCTGCCCCTGCGGGACGGGGCCGTAGGTGGGTACGGCGGTGCCGTTGTAGAGCACCTTGGCCAGGGTCTTCTGGTCGACGGACATCTGGATGGCCTGCCGGGCGTACAACTGCCGGAAGACGGCGCCCATCTCCGGGTTGTTGAAGTTGTAAGGCATGTAGGTGACGGCCCAGCCGGACCACCGCTCGACGTGGTAGCCGAGGTCCGTGAAGGACTTCTTGATCCCGAGGTCGGAGGCCTTGATGTAGCCGTAGTCGACCGTGCCGGCCCGCAGCGCGTTCTCCTCGGCGGCCACGGTGGTGAAGGACAGCAGGTTGATCTGCCCGACCTGGGCCGCGCCCCCGCCGTCGTACTTCTCGTTCTCGACGAGTTCGACTTTGCCCGCGGTGGAGAAGGACTTGAGCGTGTACGGTCCGCTGACCGTCTTCCACAGCGGGTCGCTCGCGTAGTGGGAGATCTTCTTGCCGGCGTCGATCAGGTACGTCCAGACCTTCTCGGCGCCGGCCGGGGTGCGGTCGAGGTCGGAGACCTCCCCCGAGTCGCCGGTCTTGTCCCACACGTGCTGCGGCATCGGGCGGATCATGCTCAGCTGGTTGGCGAGCATCCACTGCCGGTTGTAGGAGCGGTCGAAGCCGAGCGTGAAGTGCCGGTCGTCGATGGTCCGGAAGGAGGTCCAGGTGTCCGGGGCCTTGCCCGGGCTGTAGCTGGCCCACGACTTCTTGTTCTCCCGGACCAGGTTGAACCAGAACTCGACGTCCCGGGAGGTGACCGGCTCGCCGTCGCTCCAATGACGGTCGCCGAGGGTGATGGTGACGCTTCTGTTGTCCGCGGCGAACTCCGCGTCCGTCGCCAGTGAGTTGTCCTTGTTCCAGCCGATCTCGCCGCTGGAGCCGTCATAGGCGATCAGCGGCTCCCACATGACCTGGGATATGGAGGAGTTGTTGGTGTTGAGGTGCCCCGGCGTTCCGATCGGGACGATCCAGTTGGGGGTGAAGTTCGCCGGGAGGGCGTAGTTGATCTCGTCCTTCGAGCCGGAGGGCGCGGTCACACCGCCCGCGCAGCCGCTGAGCAGCACGCCCACGGCCGCGCATGCGCCGACGACGAGCGCCCGGCGTCGGCGTGTCGCTGTGCGAGCAGGGGACATGTATCTCCTCCAGGTGAGTGGCCTGGAGGTCAGCTAACGCCTGACTCGATGCAGGTTCAAACAAAGTTGCGTAACAACTAAGTATCTCCGTTTCTGAAAAAAGTCCGGACGCTGTTCCAGCTACGAATTGCTGCGGATATTGCCATTCACGGGACCGCGTTTCAGGCGTACTGTCTGCTTCGGACCGACCATGGGGAAGTAAGCACGTAGATGAATGAAATAAGTACGCGGGGGCGGCGGGCGGCGGGTACCTCGGCGCTGGCGGCGCGGGCCCTCGAACTGATCGCCTCCGGCCGGGCGACCTCCCGGGCCCAGCTCGCCGAGCTGCTCGGCGCCGCGGCCTCCAGCGTCTCGGTGGCCGTGGCACAGCTCGTGGAGCACGGTCTCGTCGCCGAGGAAGGCACCCAGTCCTCCAACGGCGGGCGCCCGCGCAAGGTGCTCAGGCTCGGTGGCCAGGACGAGTTCGCCCTCGCCGCCGACCTGGGCGGCAGCCACGCCCGCGTCGGAGTGGTCCTGCCGGGCGGCGAGCTGCGCGACGTCTCCACCGTGCCGCTGGTGATCGCCGAGGGCCCGCAGGCGGCGCTCTCCCGGCTCGCGGCCACCCTGGACGAGCTGGTCGAACGCCACGGCAGGGCACGGCTGCGCGGCGTCGGTCTCTCCCTGCCCGGTCCGGTCGACACCGCCACGGGAAGCGTCGTGCAGCCCTCCCGCATGCCGGGATGGAACCGCTTCCCCGTCGAGTCCTGGCTGCGGGAGCGCTTCGCGGTCCCGGCCGTCGCCGACAACGACGCCAACTGCATGGCCGTCGGCGAGCACACGGCCCGCAAGGGGCGTCACCAGCAGGTGATCATGGTGAAGACGGGCACCGCCATCGGCGCCGCCGCCCTCGTGGACGGCCGGCTCTACCGGGGTGGCAGGGGAGTGGCCGGGGAGATCACCCACATCCGCATCGCCCACGGCGACCACATGCCCTGCTCCTGCGGCAACACCGACTGCCTGGAGACGGTCGCCTCGGGCGCCGCCCTCGTCCGGGTGCTGCGGGACGAGGGCGTCGACGTCACCAGCGCCGAGGACGTGGTGCGGCTGGCCACCGACGCGCACCCGGAGGCCAACCGGGCGGTGCGCAGGGCCGGGGACTACCTCGGTCAGGTGCTCGCCGCGAACGTCAACTTCTTCAATCCGGACGCCGTCTACCTGGGCGGCATCCTCTCCACCGTCGAACCGTTCGTCGCCGCCGTGCGCAGCCAGCTCTACGAGAGCTGCCATCCCCTGGTCACCGAACACCTCGCCATCGAACGGGCCGTCCTCGGCGCCGACGCCGGCCTCCTGGGCGCCGGACAGTTCGCCCTCCAGCGGGCGCTGGCCCAGGCCCTGCGCGAGGTCGGCGGAGCCCAGCTGGACCCGGACCGGTTCCAGACCTCCGCCCCCTGAACCCGCACTCCCTGCACCCCTCTCTCCCTGAACCCGCATTTCCCGCACCACACACCCCGCGCACCACGCACCTCCCGCACCACTCGCACGAACGAGGAGCCATGTCGCACCCCAGCACCCCCAGCACCCCCAGCACCCCCGCAGGCACCCCCTCCCGCCGCCCCGTCATCGCCATCGCCGGTCTCGGCATCGAGTCGTCCACCTTCTCGCCCGCCCGCACCCAGGCGCCCGCCTTCCACCCCTCCCGCGGCCAGGAGGTGCTGGACCGCTACCCCTTCCTCGCCGCGGGCGAGGAACTGCGCGAGGCGGCCGACTGGCACGGCGCCCTGGTCGGCAAGTCGCTGCCGGGCGGCACCGTCACGGCCGCGGCCTGGGAGGAACTCACCGGGGAACTCCTCACCCGGCTCGCCGCGCTGCCCGCGCTGGACGGCCTCTGGTTCGACATCCACGGCGCCATGACCGTCGAGGGCATCGACGACGCCGAGGCGCTGCTCCTGGAGAAGGTCCGCTCCGTCGTCGGCGACGACGTGATCGTCTCCACCTCCATGGACCTGCACGGCAACGTCTCCCGCGCCCTCGTCCACCGCAGCGACCTGATCACCTGCTACCGGATGGCCCCGCACGAGGACCACATGGAGACCAAGGAACGCGCCGTCCGCAATCTGCTCACCCACCTCGCCTCCGGCGCCCCCCGCCCGGTGAAGGCATGGGTGCCCGTCCCCGTCCTGCTGGCCGGCGAGCAGACCTCCACCCGGATCGAGCCCGCCAAGAGCGTGTACGGGGCCGTTCCCGAGGTCGAGGCCCAGGACGGCGTGATCGACGCGGCGATCTGGGTCGGCTACGCCTGGGCGGACGAACCCCGCAACCGGGCCGCGGTCGTGGTCACCGGGCACGACGAGCGGGCGGTGTCCGCGGGCGCCGAACGGCTGGCCCGCGGCTTCTGGGAAGCCCGCCACGACTTCGACTTCGTCGCTCCCACCGGCACCTTCGACGACATCCTGGACGAGGCCCTGGCGGGCGAGCGACGCCCGTACTACGTCAGCGACACCGGCGACAACCCCACCGCGGGCGGCGCCGGTGACGTGACCTGGGGCCTGGCGCGGCTGCTGGCCCGCCCCGAGTTCCGGAAGGAGGACGGGCCGACCGTCCTGTACGCCTCGGTGCCGGGTCCCGAGGCCGTCCGGCACGCCGCCGCGGCGGGCGTCGGGGCCACGGTGACGGTGACGGCGGGCGCCGAGGTCGACGACCGGCACGCCGGTCCCGTCACCCTCACCGGCGTCGTGCACGCCGTCCGGCACGGGGACCGCGACGCGCGGACCGAGGTGGTGATACGCGTCGGCAGCGCGTACGTCATCCTCACCGAGCTGCGCAAGCCCTACCACCACGAGCACGACTTCACCGGCCTGGACCTCGACCCGCGCGGAGCCGACATCGTCATCGTGAAGATCGGCTACCTGGAGCCCGAGCTGTTCGCGATGGCCGCCGACTGGAAGATGGCCCTCACCCCGGGCGGCGTCGACCAGGACCTCGTCCGGCTCGGCCACCACCGCATCCGCCGGCCGATGTTCCCCTTCGACCCCGCCATGGCCGACCCGGACCTGTCCGCCCGCCTCGTCCCGGCCGCCGACCAGCCGCTGACCGGGGCCGACGAGTGAGCGCCCGCCCCAGCCTGGAGATCGCCGTCACCTCCCCGGCCGGTGCCCGCACCGCCCGCGACACGGGGGCGGACCGCATCGAACTGTGCACCGGGCTCGAACTGGGCGGCCTCACCCCCTCGACCGCGGCCGTCGAGGCGGCCGTCGAGGCCGGGCCGCCCGTCCACGTCCTCGTCCGCTGCCGGCCCGGCGACTTCGTGTACGACGACGAGGAGGTCGCCCTGATGGCCGCCGAGGTGCGCGCCGCCCTGCGGGCGGGTGCCCGCGGCGTCGTCGTCGGGGCGCTGACCCCGGACGGCGCCCTCGACACGGACGCCCTCGCCGCGTTCCTGGGCGCCGCGCGGGACACCGATCCCGCCGCGCAGGTCACGCTCCACCGGGCGGTGGACCAGGCGAGCGACCCGGTGGCCGCCGTCGCGGCGCTGCCGGGGCTCGGCATCACCCGTGTCCTGACCTCCGGCGGCGCGCCCACCGCGATCGAGGGCAGCGCCGTGCTCACCGCGATGGCCGCCGCGGCCCCCGGGATCGACGTCGCCGCCGGCGGCGGAGTGCGGCCCGGCGACGTCGCCGGGCTGCTGGCGGCGGGCGCCACCTCGGTGCACCTGTCCGCCAAGTCCCGGGCCACGCCCCGGCGCGCGGCCGGCTGGGTACCGCTCGGCGCCGGCGGCACCTCCGCCGCCGACGACACCCACTTCGTCACCGACGCCGCCGTCGTCGTGGAGGCGAGGAGGGCTCTGGACGCGACGCTCGGCCGGCGGGGGGAGGTCCCGGGCGCCCCTCGGTGAACCGTCCGCGGGCCGGACCGGGACACTGTCACCGTGGACGCACTCGCCGGACTTCTGGAGGGCCCCCGGGCCCGTGGCGCCTTCATGATCCGCGCCTGTTTCGATCCGCCGTGGGCCGTGCGCGTCGAGGACGGGGCGCCGCTGACCGTGATGCTGATGGTCCGCGGCGACGCCTGGATCGTGCCGGACACGGGGGAGCGGCTGCGGCTGAGGGCCGGGGACCTGGCCGTCGCGCGCGGCCCCGACCCGTACGTCTGCGCCGACGACCCCGCCACCGCCCCGCAGGCGGTGATCCTGCCGGGCGGCGCGTGCAGCTACCCCGACGGACGCCCCCTCAACGGCTCGATGGACCTCGGCGTACGCACCTGGGGCGACCGCCCCGACGGCGAGGCGGTGCTCCTCATCGGCACCTACCTGGTCCGCGGCGAGATCGGCGGCCGCCTCCTCGACGCGCTGCCCCCGCTGCTGTCCCTCACCGCCGAGGCGTGGGACAACCCCCTCACCCCCCTGCTGATGACGGAGGTCACGCGGGACGAGCCGGGCCAGGAGGTGGTCCTGGACCGGCTCCTGGACCTGCTGGTCATCGCCGCGCTGCGGGCCTGGTTCGCCCGGCCGTCGGCCGAGGCGCCCGCCTGGTACCGGGCGATGGGCGACCCGGTCGTCGGCCGGGTCCTGCGGCTGCTCCAGGACGACCCGGCGCACCCCTGGACCGTCGCGTCCCTCGCCGCCAAGGCCGGGGTCTCCCGCGCCGCGCTCGCCCGCCGCTTCACCGACCTGGTCGGCGAACCGCCCATGGCGTACCTCACCGGCTGGCGCCTCGCCGTGGCCGCCGACCGGCTGCGGGACGGCGAGGACACCCTCGCCGCGATCGCCCGCCAGGTCGGCTACGGCAGCGCGTTCGCCCTGTCCACCGCCTTCAAACGGGAGTACGGCGTCAGCCCGCAGGAGTACCGGACCCGGGGCCCGGCCTAGCCCGGCAGACGGGTACGCGGAACACGCACGGCCTCGGTCGAGCGGGCGGGGCACGTGTGCCCGGGGCTGCGGCGGAGCGTGCGGCGTGCGACCCGCACCGGTGCGAACCCCGTCCCGGCGTAACCTGGCACGCGTGTACGCGGAGCGGGCGTCCCGGCTGGCCGGTGCGGTGGTGTGGACCAACACCCCGACCGGCCCCGGCCCTGGACGGGTCCTCCCCGACGGCTGCATGGACCTGCTCTGGCACGACGGACGGCTGCTGGTCGCGGGCCCCGACACCCACGCCTACGTCACCGAGGGCGCCCCGGGTCCCTGGGCCGGCGTCCGCTTCTACCCCGGCACCGCGCCCGCCCTCCTCGGCGTCCCCGCCGACGCACTGCGCGACCGGCGCGTCCACCTCACCGACCTCTGGCCCGCCGCCCGCGCCCGGCACCTCACCGACCGGGTGAACGCAGCCCCCGACCCGGCGACCGGCCTGGAGGACGCCGCGCTGTTCCGCGCCGCCGAGACCGGGCCGCCCGACCCGCTGCTGGTCCGGATCGTCGCCGCCCTCGACGCGGGCCGCCCGGTCGCCGCCACCGCCGACGCCCTCGGTATCGGAGCCCGCACCCTGCACCGCCGCTCGCTTGCGGCCTTCGGCTACGGCCCCAAGACGCTGGCCCGCGTCCTCAGACTGCAGCGCGCCCTCGCCCTGGCCCGGACCGGCACGCCCCTCGCCGAGACGGCCGCCCTGACCGGCTTCGCGGACCAGGCACACCTGGCGCGGGACGTACGCGAGTTGGCGGGTGCGACGCCCGGCGAGCTACTGCGCGGCAGCCAGCGGCGCGAACAGGTCGACGCCGTGGCCGTCCGGGTCGCTGACGACGGCGTACCGCTGCCCCCAGGGGGCGTCCCAGGGCGCGCGCTCGCCGTGGCATCCGGCGCCGGTCAGCTCCGCGTAGAAGGCGTCCACCTCCGCGGGCGTGTCGCACAGCAGGGCGAGCGAGTGCCGCCCGCCGCCGGCCGGCGGCTCCCACCCGGGGGTGAAGGAGCGGACGGACTCCTCGGTGTCGAGCAGCAGCCGGATGCCGCCCGGCAACTCCGCCTCGGCGTGCGGCTCCTTCTCGGCGCCCTCGGGGAAGGCGAAACCGAGCCTGCGGTAGAAGGTCACGGACGCGGCCATGTCGCAGACGACGAGGCCCATGGCGTTGAATCGTGCGGTCATGGGCCCACCGTAGGCCGGGCGCCCGAACCCGGTCTTGAAGAAGACGGCCAGCCGGGCGCCGCGCCGCCCGCCTCAGAAGCTCCTCAAGTCCGTTGAACGGCACGGGGTGTACAGCCGATCATGGCCGCATGTTCGGACGACTCGCACCACCGGAACTCAACGTCCTCGTCCTGCGCGACACGGACGTCGTCGCCCACGGCATCCGTCAGGCGCTCGCCGAGGCGACACCGGAGGACCGGCCCGGACTGGAGCGCGCCGCCGCCCTGGTCGAGCAGGCCGCCGCGGAGCCCGACGCCGCGCTGCTCGCCCGCTGGGTGCACGAACGCCTCGCCGCGGCCGGCCACGAGGGCCCCGTCGACTCCGTCCGAGCCGTCAAGACCCTGCGCGAGGCGGCCCCCGGACTCAGCCTGCGCCAGGCCGTCAAACTGACCAAGGACGCCGCCGCGCACCACCCCTAGGCCCACACCGAAGCCGGCCCCGGGGGAACACCCGTACGGCAGGATGGCCGCATGATTCGTCACGCGCGTGTCCTGCCGGTGCTGTTGCTGGCCCCGCTGCTGCTCACCGCCTGCGGCTCGGAGAAGGCGGGCGGCCCCGGCCCGTCCGGCCCCGCCTCCGCCCCGGCCGCGGACGCCGGCACCGGCGAACTCGCCTCCCGCGCCCAGGCGATGGGCGTGGCCCCCGAACTGGTCTACGTCACCGAGGCCGCCGGCTTCACCCTCGCCCAGCAGTCCGTCGGCGTCCTGGGCGACGAGGGCTTCTCCGCCACCTGGGTCGACGGCGACACCAACGCGCTGCTGCGCCTGGCCGTCGACCGGGGCACGATCACGGCCGGCACCTGCGCCGACCAGCCCGTCGGCGACATGCCGGGCGAGCACACCACGTGCGAGCGCGACGGCCGGGCCTGGTACCGCACCGGTGCCGGACGGCACGAGTACGCCCTGCCCGAGGAAGGCCACGTCGTCCGCGTCTCCGCAGAGAAGGACGCCGTACCGCGTGACGTCCTGCGCGCCGCCGCCCTCGCCGCCCACCGCCCGGACGCCGCCGAGACCGACCGCCTCCTGCCCTCCGCCGAACCCGCGCCCAGTGCGCCGGTCGAGCGCGGCGACCTGCCCCCGTTCGGCGACGGGGCACCCGACAACCACGTGGACGTGGGCGGCTGACCCGGCTACGCAGTGAAGGCCGCCACCGTGTCCAGACCGGCCTGCCGCAGCGTCCGGTGCACGGACGGGCGGGCACCGCGCACCGTGAGGGCGACCGGCTCGGGCGCCCGGGTCACCGTCCGCAGCAGCGCGTAGGCGCAGGCCAGGTCGATGTGGTCCAGGCCGCTCATGTCCAGGGTCCAGGCCCCGGGCTCCCGCAGCCGCGGGTCGAGCAGCAGCTCCTCCAGCACGCCCAGGGCCGGGGCGTCCAGGTCCCCGGAAAAGGCCAGCACCGCGTGCCGCCCGTCGGCCTCGGCGATCCTCACGGGTGCGTCCGTCACGGCAGCCTCCTCGGTCGCGCATCGCGTGCGTGGTCTCCATTGTCCCCCAGCCGTGGCGACCGGGGCCTCCCGGAATAGATCCCCGGTCGTGTGGCGCTATGCGTTGAGCGGTACGAGAGTGCGGCGAAGGGCTGGTGGGCGCATGCGGTCAGGCCAGACGAACCAGACGAACCCCGTGGTCAGGACGGTTCACGGCGCGGTACGCGGCAGGTACGAGCACGGTGTCGCGGTCTTTCGCGGCATCCCCTACGCGGCGCCCCCCTTCGGGCCGGGCCGTTTCCGCCCGCCCGTACCCCCCGAGCCCTGGGACGGCGTCCGCGACGCGGGCTCCTTCGGCCCGACGGCCCCGAAACCGCCGTACTCCGAGGCATTCGCCCGGTACCTCTCAGACCCGGCGATCCCCGGCGACGACTGCCTCAACCTCAACGTCTGGACCCCCGAGCCCGGTCCCGGCTCCCGCCTGCCGGTCCTGGTCTGGCTGCACGGCGGCGCCCTGACCAGGGGATCCTCCGCCGTACCGGTCTACGACGGCAGCACCTTCGCCCGGGACGGCGTGGTCTGCGTGTCGATCAACTACCGGCTGGGTGTGGAGGGCTACGGCCTGTTCCCGGACGCCCCTGCCAACGCCGGCCTGCGCGACCAGATCGCCGCCCTGAAGTGGGTGCGGGAGTCCATCGCGGCCTTCGGCGGCGACCCCGACCGGGTCACCGTCGCCGGGCAGTCCGCGGGCGCCATCAGCACCGGCGCGCTCCTCGCCGCACCCGGGGCCCGGGGCCTGTTCCGGCGGGCAGTGCTCCAGAGCGGCGCACCCGAGGCCTCCGACCGCGACAAGGTGCGGCGCATGGTCCGCCGCATGGCCTCCCGCCTGAAGATCCCCGCCACCGCCGAGGCCTTCGCCGCCGCCGACCGCGACCAGTTGCTGCGGGTCCAGGCCGACGTGGGCAGGTTCAGCAGTCCGGTGCTGGGCGGTCCGGGGTTCGGCCTCGTCGTCGACGGCGACGTGCTGCCCCGCGACCCGCTGGAGGCGCTCGTCGACGGCGACGCGGCACCCGGCGTCGACCTCATGATGGGCTGGACCCGCGACGAGTACCGGCTCTGGCTGGTCCCCGGAGGCCTCCTCGAACGCGTCGACCGGCTCGGCGCGGTGGCCCTCGCGGGCGCCCGCGCCCGCTGCCACTGCGGCAACGAGGTGGTACGCGGCTACCGCGCGCTGCGCCCCGGCGCGGGGGCCGCCGAGATCGTGGGCCAGCTGGTCACCGACCACCTGCTGCGCATGCCCATGCACCGCCTGGCCGACGCGCGGCCCGCCTCCTCGTACGTCTACGAGTTCGCCTGGCCGTCAAACCTGCCCGACCTCGGCGCCTGCCACGCCCTGGAGCTGGGCTTCGTCTTCGACTCCGGCGACGGCCCCGACGCACGCAGACTCGCGGGCGAGGGCGCTCCGCAGGAGCTGGCCGACGCGATGCACGGGGCGTGGGTCCGCTTCGCGGAGACCGGCGACCCCGGGTGGGCGCCCTGGGACGCCACACACCCCGTGCGCGTCTTCGGCGACGGCGACCCGCACACGGCCCACGGCCCGCTCGACGCCGAGTACGACCTGTGGAAGGCCGACGTCAGCACGCCGCGAGGAACGCGGCCCAGGCGTCTGGTCCGACGGTGAGGTGTCCCTGCGGGGCTTTGGAGTCGCGGATGTGGACGGCGGTGGGTTCTTGGGCGACCTCGACGCACTGGCCGCCTTCGCTGCCGCTGTAGCTGGACTTGCGCCACTCGTAGGCGACTTCGATGCAGTTGCCGCCGTCGCTTCCGCTGTAGCTCGACTTGAACCACCGAAGTGCGCTGCCGCTCATTGGTCTCCTAGCAGACGGTCCAGAAAGTCCCTCGAGTCCTCAGGGGTGAGGGCCTGCGACCGCAGCATCGCACACCTCTGTGTAAGGATGGCCACCTCATCGGGGGCAGCGATCAGTTGGCTGCCCCGCTGCGTTTCCGTGTAGGCGAGCCGTTGGTGATCTGGTGTCTCCAGGAGCACGAACGGCCCGTCCAGTGCCGCGTGGGCGGTGCGTGCCAGCGGCAGGACTTGAACCGCGAGGTTGGGGAGTTCACAGCACTCGCGCAGATGGCGAACCTGGCTCAGGAACACCCCTTTGCCGCCCAAGTGGTCCCGCAGCACCGCCTCCCAGATGACGAAGCAAGTGATGGGCGGGTCCTTGCGGTGGAAGAGAGCCTGGCGCTCCACGCGGGCCGCCACGTGACGTTCGACCTCGTCGTCTTCGAGGGCGGGGATGCGGCTGCGGAACACCGCTCGGGCGTAGCCCTCGGTCTGAAGCAGCCCCGGCAACACCTGGTTCTCGTAGGAGGAAATGACGATTGCCTCCCGCTCCCTGTCCAGATACTCCTCCGCCCACAACGGGACCAGATCCACCTCCGGCATCTTGCTCAGCGCGGTCGACAACGCGCCCTTGGTCCCCAGGAGTTCGTCGAGCTGCTCGGCGAGATCCGGCTTCAGCGGGCGTCGGCCCTGTTCGATCGACGCGATCTGCTGCTCGCCGATGACGAAGCGCTCGCCCAGGGAGCGCTGGGTGTGTCCCGCCGCCTGCCGGTAGAGGGCGAGCAGCGCGCCCACCATCTTCATCGCGGAGGCGTTCCTCCGTGTCGTCGTGCCCATGAGGTCGAACTCCCCACCCGCGCGCGTACGTTCACCAACGCGCACCCGTACGGACCGGATGTACGGCCATGCGCACTGTCCCATCATGACCACGGAGCGTGACCCTCGTCCCGTGAACAACGAAACTCCACCCCCGTCCCCACGTGAGCGCTTCTATCGCCGGGAGCGCCGGTCCGTCCCCGCCGCGCGGGAGTTCGCGAGGGAGGTGCTGGCCGACTGGGGTGTGCGCGGGCGCGCGGACGACGTGGTGCTGTGCGTGAGTGAACTGGCGACCAACGCCCTGCTGCACGGCGTACCGCCGGGCCGGGGCTTCCTGCTGCGTCTGCTGCCCTGCGGGGACGGCGTACGCGTGGAGGTCCACGACAGCGGGGGCGGCGTACCGGCCGTACCGCTGGAGCCGGGCGGCTCGGACGAGGGCGGGCGCGGGCTGCTGCTGGTGTCGGAGCTGGCGGACAAGTGGGGCGTGACGGAGCGGGAGCCCGGCGAGGTCGTGTGGTTCGAGTGCGTCCTCCCGGTGGACTGACGGGGCACGCCCGTCTGCCCTCGGGGGCCTTCACCGGATCTCCACGCTCCGTCACCTGCGACGGATCAGGCCCAGCAGCCGTTCACGGTCGCGGCGAGGCCGTCCATGGCGTCCTTGATGTCGCTCGGGTCGGCCGTCGAGTTGTTCTCGATGAAGGAGAAGATCCGCCAGTCGCCGTCGTCGGTCCGGGTGACACCGCTCAGGGCGATGGCACCAGTGAGCGTGCCGGTCTTGGCCTGCACCTTGCCGACGGCGCACTGGGAGTTGGGGTCGTCGAAGCGTCCCCACTCCGGGCCGAGGCTGGCCCCGGCCTCGCCCGCGACCGGCAGACCCTCCAGGATCGAGCCCAGGGCGGGGGACTCCGTGATCGCGTCGAGGAGCTGCGCGAGCGTCGTGGCCGGGATGCGGTCGGCGCGGGAGAGGCCGCTGCCGTCGTGCATCTCGAAGTTGTCCAGGGAGATGCCGTACGAGCTGAGCACCTGGCGGACCAGCGCGGTGCCGGACTCGAAGGTGCCCGGCTTGCCCAGCTCCACGGCGGTCATCCGCAGCAGGGTCTCGGCGATGTTGTTGTCGCTGGTCTTGAGCATCTTCTTGACGATGTCCGACAGCGGCGCCGACTTGTGCTGCGCCACCGGTACGTCGGACTGCTTCGCCGTCGTACGGCCCACCTCGCCCGTGACGGTGACGCCCTGTTCGGCGAGCTTCTTCGCGAAGACCTTGCCCGCGTCGATCGACGTGTCCTGGACGGCGGCACCGTCGACGACGAGGGAACGGACCGGCGCGACCTCGGTGGGGTAGTAGCCCTCGTTCCAGCCCTCGGCGAGGCTCGGGTCGGCGAACAGGCTGTCGTCCACCCGGACCTGGACGTCGGACCGGCCCGCCGCCTTGAGCCCGTCGGCGGCGGTCCTGGCCAGCTCGGCGACGTCCTCGCTCGTGAGGGTGCGGTCACCGCCGCCGACGAGGGTGAGGGTGCCCTCGCCGTACACGACCTTCGTGGTGAACTCGTGGTTCGCGCCCAGCAGCGTCAGGGCCGTGGTGGCCGTGGCGAGCTTGGCGTTGGAGGCCGGCATCAGCGCGGTGGAGCCGTTGTGGTCCCACAGGGCGGTGTCCGAGTCGGCGTCGAGCACCACACCGCTGACGTCGGTGCCCAGGCGCTCGTCGGCGAGACGCTCGTTGAGGTTCTTCACCAGCTGCGCGTCGTCGGCGGCGAGGTCGTCGACCGAGATGCCCTGCGACTGCGGGGTGCTGTCGTCGGCGGCGAAGGCGGACGTTCCGGCCAGCGTGGCGGAGGCCACGGGCACGGCCATCGCGAGGACGAGGGCCCGGCGGGCGCCGACACGGCTCACTCTCGCCTTGCGGTGCCTGCGCCGTCCGCCCGGCGCGAATGTGTTCGTGGGGGTTTCGTCAGGCGTACCAGTCATGAAGTGAAATCCAAGGATCGGTTACTTCGTTCTGTGGGGGTGAAGCGTTGGGCACGCTACCAGCCGTCATATGAAGGGCTCGGGCGGAAATTGACGGCGTGTGAATATCTTGCGACCGAATTGGCGGACGGCTGTCCGAGCGCTTTCGCGCAGGGGATTCTCCCGATGCCGGACGGGAAATTCCGTTGCCCCTCAGTTCCCCGGAGCGCGGGACTTCGGGGCATCGCCCCGCCACCGGGCGCGCAGCACCGCGCCACCGGCCACCGCCAGGCCCGCCACCGTCGCGGCGGCCATCACCCGGCCCAGTCCGGAGCCCGTCCCGGTCACCGGCACCGCCGCGGCGGCCGCCACCACACCCGCACCCGCGCAGGCCGCGACCGCCTCGCCCCACACCCGGGCGGTCCCGCGGCCCCACCGCCACGGCCACGTCTCACTGGTCACCAGGTAGGCGACGAGCAGCCCGGCCACACAGGCGCCCTCCCACCGGGCCGGTTCCCCGAAGGCCGCGATCACCACGACGCCCGACGCCAGCAGCGTCGTCCGGTGGCGGAGCAGCCGGTAGGACCACCGGACGGCCTCCACCGAAGGCCGCCGGTCCAGCGAGGGCGCCGCCCACACCGCGAGGACGAGCGCGCACACGAAGGGCACCGCCTCCCCGGCCGTGCCCACCGTCGCCCACGGCCGCCACGCCATCACCACGGCCGCCACCCCGAGCACCCGCACCGGCACGGTGCCGATCCAGTAGCCGAGGTACTCGCCCAGGCCGACCCGCGTGTCCGGCGCCGTCATCGCGCCCGCCCCCTTCCGCCGACCCGCCCCGCCAGCAGCGGCGCCAGCGCCAGATCCAGTGACTCGCCCTCGGTGTGCCGCAGGACCGGCACCCCGCTGTCCCGCAGGGCGAACCGCATCGCGTCCCGCTCCGCGCGCCACAGGCGCAGCCCCAACTCGCCCGCCGTGTCGCCCGGTTCCACCACCGGGTCGCCGCTCGGTATCTCCACGACGACCGGGCGGCGCCCCCGCGCCTGGAGATCCCGCAGCACCTGAAGGATCCGTGCGTCGCTGAGCGGGGTGAACACGTACACCAGGGCACCCTCCGGCAGCGCGGGCGGCGGGAGCCGCTCCAGCCCGTCGCCGCCGAAGGAACGGTCCTTGCGGACGTCGAGGACGCTCTCCACGATGCGGTAGAACGCCGCGTTCCCGGTGCCCGGCGCCAGCCACCGGGTGGTGCCGCCGGTCGAGACGACCCCCACCCGGTCGTGGGTGCGCAGATAGGCCCGGGTGAGCCCGGCGGCGGCCCGTACGGTCTCGTCCAGCGACGACAGCCCGGTCGCCGGGTCGACCACGTCACCGAAGGCGTCGATCAGCATCACCGTGTCGGCGGCCCGCTCGGCCGCGAACCGGTGCAGCTGCACGGACCCGCGCCGGGTCGTCGACGGCCAGTGGATGCGCCGCTGCCGCTCCCCGGGGACCCAGGGACCCACCCCGATGACCTCGACGCCCTCGCCGGCCTGCGGCGAGGCGTGCTCGCCGAGCCGCTGCGGCAGCCTTACCGGGATCGAGGTGAAGCGGGCCTGCGTGGCGCGCGGGAACACGGACACCTCGGCCGCCTCGACGCGCACGGTGCGGCGCACGGTGCCGCCCGGGTCGTACACGTCGACGTCCACCGGACCGAGCGACCAGCGGCCCCAGTGCAGCGCCGTGTGGCGCAGCGTCACCGTGGACGTGCCGACGACGACCTCGTCGAGGCGCAGGCCGGGCCCCAGCGTGACCCCGGGGTCGAGGCGCACGGCCTCGCCGTCGTGGGCCACCGCGATGCGTACGGTGACCGTGTCGCCCTCGAAGCAGCGCCCCGGCTCGACGGTCGTCGACGTCTCGACGCGGCGGGCGTGGGCGCGGGGCAGGGCCAGGGTGAGCAGCACCAGCGGTGCCGCCGCGAGCGCCAGCAGCCACGCCCGGCCGGTGAGCAGCGCGGCGGCCAGCGCCACGACGGCGACGGTCAGCAGGCGCAGCGTGCGCTCGCCCGGCCGCGGGCCGCCGGGCGGCGGTGGCGGTGGCTGCGTCGGGGAGGTGCGCCCCTCCAGGGCGCGGACCACCGCCGCGCTCGGCCGGGGCACGGGTTCCGGCCGGGGCGCGGGCGCGGTCACGACGAGACGGCGGCCGTACGCCGCGTCGTGGGCGTACCGACGGCGTCGACTATCTCGCGCAGCACGTCGTCCGTGGACATCTCGCGCACCCACAACTCCGGCCGCAGCGACACCCGGTGGGCGAGGGCGGGCACCGCCAGGTCCTTGACGTCCTCCGGGACGACGTAGTCGCGGCCGTCCAGCACGGCACGGGCGCGGGCGAGCTGGACCAGGGCGAGTCCGCCGCGCGGTGAGGCGCCGATGCTGATCTGGGGGTGCCCGCGGGTCGCGCCGACCAGCGCGACGGCGTACTCCAGCAGGTCGTCGTCGATCTCCACCCGCTCCACGACGGCCCGCCACGCCACCACGTCGTCCGGCCCCGCGAGCCGTTCGAGCACGGCCTCCGGCGCGGCCCGGTCGATCCGGGCGCGCAGCATCGCCAGCTCCTCCTCGGCGGCCAGGTACCCCATCCGCACCCGCAGCTGGAACCGGTCGAGCTGGGCCTCGGGCAGCGAGTACGTGCCTTCGTACTCCACCGGGTTGGCCGTCGCGATCACCAGGAACGGGTCGGCGAGCGGCCGCGTCTCGCCGTCCACGGTCACCTGCGACTCGGCCATCGCCTCCAGCAGCGCGGCCTGGGTCTTCGGCGGCGTCCGGTTGATCTCGTCGGCGAGCAGCAGGTGCGTGAAGACGGGGCCGGGGTGGAACACCATCTCGCCGGTGCGCTGGTCGTACAGCGGCGTCCCGGTGACGTCGGAGGGCAGCAGGTCGGGCGTGAACTGGATCCGGCGGAAGTCCAGGCCGAGCGTGGTGGCGAAGGACCGCGCCAGGAGCGTCTTGCCGAGCCCCGGCAGGTCCTCGACGAGGACGTGGCCGCCGGCCAGCACGCCCAGCATCACGAGTTCGAGGGCGTCCGGCTTGCCGACGACGGCTCGGCCGATCTCGCGCAGTACGGCACCGGCCTGCTCGCCGACCTGCTCGGCGGTGCGGAGCCGGTTCGTGGAGGGAGTCGTCACGTCGCTTGGTCCTTACCGGTACGGGGGCTGCGGGTGCGGGTGCGGGTACTAGTACTGGGGGTGCGGGGCGCGCCGAGTGCTTCGAGCCGGTCGACGAGGCGGCGCAGCACGTCGACGGGCACCTCGCCGTCGGGTCCGGTGCCCGGTGGTACGGGGCCGAGCCACGGCCACAGCTCGGGACCGATCAACTCGGCGGCCCGCTCGCTCTGGTGCTCCAGGGACACGTGGTGGTGCTCGGCGAGCGCGGCGGCGTACAGGTGGCGCAGCTCGGTGCGGAGTACCGCGCGGTAGTAGAGGGCGCCGTCGGGTCCGGTGGACGTGCCCACGTTCCGCCGCCATTCGCCCATGCCCGGGGCCCGCGTCCGCAGCAGTCGCACCTCGTCCCGGTACGCGGAGTCCAGGGCGCCCGCCCCGGCGGCGTACCGGGCGGCGAGCAGGGCCACGGCGACGAGCAGGGCCACCAGGGCACCGGCCGCCTCGGCGCCGTCGAGCAGCAGGACGAGCAGGACGCCCGAGCCGGCGACCGCGCCGCCGAGCAGCCCGAGCCGGCGCAGCGTGAACACGTCCTCTTCCGAGGTCCCCGCCGCGGAACGGTTCATCGCCCGGCCTCCGGATTCGGGCGCGGGGCGCTGCCGCTGTCCCTGTCGCGGTCGTCGTCGCGGTCCCCGAGCAGGGCCGCGATCGCCTCCAGGGAGTCCGCCGCGGCCTTGCGGTGCGAGGCGTCCATGGGGTGCGAGGAGTAGCGGGCCTCGCGGAAGAGGGCGGTCAGGCGCGGCGCGGCCGGGCCCGGCGTGAAGCCCGCGGCGGCGGCACGGGAGAGCAGGTCGGCGGGGCTGTCGGAGGCGTGCCGGGGCACGCCGGACGCGGCGAGGGCGTCCTCCATGGCGGCGTAACAGGCGATGACGGCCGCCCGGGCGTCCTCGCCGGTGTCGGCCAGGGCGCGGCGGCCCGAGTGCACGGCGGACAGGAGCAGCCGCGCGTCGTCGTCCCGCGTCGCGGAGCCCGCGAGGCCGCGGTGCTGCGGCAGCCGCAGTCCGAACCGCCGCAGCCGCCGCACGACGGCCACCACGACGAGCACGACGGCGACCGCGGCCAGCAGCGCGAGTACCAGGTTCAGCGGCAGGGAGGAGTGCTCGCCCGAACCGTGGCGCTGCCGGGGCGGGGGAGGGACGAGGGTCGGCGTGGGCACCGGGTCGGTCGCGAGCGGCGGAGGAGGCCCTGACGTGCTGTCGCCGGTGGAGAACCGGTGCAGCACCAGGGCCAGGACACCGATGACTCCCGTCGCCGCGAGCAGCAGGGGCGCGGCGGCCTCCCGCAGCCGCTCCTCACCCGGTGGCAGCGCCGTGCGGTCGGCGCCGAAGCGGTGGCGCAGGTTCTGCACGGCCGTCCACACACCGAACGTCCAGACGGCGGACGCCCCGATCGCCACGAGGCCCCAGTGTCCGAGCGGACCCCTGCCGGAGTGCAGCAACCCCTGAGCGGGCCGCAGCGCGAGCGCCGCGAGGGCCAGTGCCCCGACCACCCCGGCGGCGAGCCACACTCCCGGCGCCGCCCGGAGTGCCGTCCGCTCCCCGCGTTCCATGCCGTGCCCCCCCCGCCGAACCCGTCGCCGCCCCCGAACGCCTGTTCACGGCCATCTTGGCACAAGCCGTCCGGTCACTCCGGGGACAGGTCCCGGGCGATCGACGCGATCGCCTCCGGCCCCACCCGGCAGCACCCGCCGACCAGTCGGGCCCCGCGCTCCCGCCACCGCCGCACCCGCTCGGTCGCGAACGACGAACGCCCCCGCCAGCTCCGGGAGGCCGCGTCCCACGTCTCTCCGCTGTTGGGATAGGCGACGACCGGTTTGCCGGTGACGCGCGCCGCGGTCTCCACCGCGCCCGACACGTCCTCGGGGGCACAGCAGTTGACGCCCACCGCGACCACCTCCGCCGCGTCGGTGGCCAGGGCGAAGGCGTCCTCCAGCGGCTGACCGGCGCGCGTGCGGTCCCCCGCGACGGTGTACGACAGCCAGGCGGGCACGCCCAGTCCGCGCACCGCCCGCAGCAGGGCCGCCGCCTCGTCGGTGTCCGGGACGGTCTCCAGCGCGAGCACGTCGGGCCGCGCGGCGGCCAGCACCTCCAGGCGGGGGCGGTGGAACCGCTCCAGCTCGGCCACGTCGAGGCCGTACCGTCCGCGGTACTCGGAGCCGTCCGCGAGCATCGCCCCGTACGGACCGGCCGACGCCGCCACCCACAGGACCCGGTCCGGGCGTTCCACCTGCACCCGGCGGGCGGCCTCCCGCGCCGACTCGACACTGAGGGCGAGCAGTTCGGCCGTCCGCTCCCGTCCGATGCCGCGCCGGGCGAAGCCCTCGAAGGTGGCCTGGTAGCTGGCGGTGATCGCCACCTCCGCGCCCGCCTCGAAGTAGGCGAGGTGGGCCCGCGTGATCGCCTCGGGGTCCTCGGCGAGCAGCCGGGCCGACCACAGGGCGTCGCCCAGGTCGTGCCCGGCCGCCTCCAGCTGGTTGGACAGCCCGCCGTCGAGCACGAGCGGGCCGGAGGCGAGGGCGTCGGCGAAGTCGCTGGTCACGTCGCTGGTCACGCCTCCGAGGCTACGACGTACCCAGCCGCTCCGGGGCCTTGTCCCCCGAGCGAGCTACACGCAGGTGTCCACCGTGAGGTGACGATCTCCGGCCGCCGGATCCGTAGCGTCCGGTGCAGCCCGCGGCACTCAGGTCCCGGGCCCTAGGAGGGAGTTCCCGTGAGGTTCGTCTGGCAGTTCCTGGCCGTGCTGGCGGCGTACGCCGTCGGCGGCGCCGCCATCAACGCGGTGAAGGACAACGACTGGCTCACCCTGGTCGTCGGCCTCACGGCGGCGGCGCTGATTCTGTTCGTGTACGGGTGGGTGGTGCGGCGGACCGAACGCCGGCAGGCCCTGGACGTGGCCCTGGAGGGCGCGGGCGCCAAGCTCGGCTGGGGAACGCTGATCGGCGTGGGGATGTTCTCGGCCGTCATCGTGAACCTCTACACCTCCGGGCACTACGAGGTCGACGGACTGGGCTCGGTGCAGGGCGCGATCGGGATGGTCGGCTTCATGGCCGGGGCCGCCGCGACGGAGGAGGTCGTGTACCGCGGGGTGCTGTTCCGGATCATCGAGGAGCACATCGGCACCTACCTCGCGCTGGCGCTGACCGGCCTGGTGTTCGGGCTCTCGCACCTGCTCAACGAGGACGCCACCCTGTGGGGCGCCGTCGCCATCGCCATCGAGGCCGGGTTCATGCTCGCCGCCGCGTACGCCGCCACCCGCAACCTGTGGCTGACCATCGGCGTGCACTTCGGCTGGAACTTCGCCGCGGGCGGCGTGTTCAGCACCGTCGTCTCCGGCAACGGCGACAGCGAGGGCCTGCTGGACGCCACCATGTCGGGTCCCAAGCTGCTCACCGGCGGCGACTTCGGTCCGGAGGGCAGCGTGTACTCGGTGGGCTTCGGGGTGCTGCTGACGCTGGTGTTCCTGTGGCTGGCGCACCGGCGCGGCAACATCGTGCGGTTCGGCGCACGGCGGCGTGCCGCGGGCGTCAACTCCGCCGCTACACTTCCCCGGTGATCGATCGCCGACGGGTCCTGGAGCAGTGGCGTCGGCTCGACGTCACGGTCCGGGACCTCCCGTTCGGGGTGCTGCTCCTCGTCGCTTCGCTGCTGCCGTCGCTGCGTGGCCAGGGCACGGAGATCGGCGGCCTGCCGACCCGTTCCGCCGACGCGCTGGCCGGGGTGGCGGCAGTCCTGCAGTCCCTCCCCCTGGCCGTGCGCCGGCGGTGGACCCTCGTCTGCCTCGCCCTGGTCTCGCTCGGCTTCGCCCTGGACCAACTGCGCGGCTACCACCTGTTCGCGGGCGCCGCGCTCCCCATCGTGCTGATCAACGCGGGCTCCCACCAGGAGAAGTACCGGCGTGCCACGCAGGTCGCCGCCACCCTGGCGTACGTGGCCATGGCCGTCGGGCTCAACGCGCGCGGCGGCGACGAGACGCTGGTCGAGTACGTGACGTTCTACCTGATCCTCGCCCTGGCGTGGGGCGTCGGGGCCTGGATGCGCTCGGCGCGCGCCGCGGAGGCGGAACGCCGCAGCCGGGTCGCCGAGGACGCCCGCAACGCCGAACGCACCCGCATCGCCCGCGAGTTGCACGACGTCGTGACCCACCACGTGACGGCGATGGTCGTGCAGTCGGAGGCGGCCCGGTACCTGACCGCCTCACCCCAGCGGCTCGACGAGACCCTGGCCGCCGTCAGCGACACCGGGCGGCGGGCCATCACCGACCTGCGGCACCTGCTCGACCTCCTCAACCCCGACCACGGCACCGCCGAGCCCAGGACGCCGCCCGTCGGCCGGGTGCTCACGCTGGTCGAGCAGACCCGCCGGGCCGGGCAGCCGGTGGAGTTCACCGAGGAGGGCACCCCGGCGGCGGCGACCGGCAGCTCCGACCTCGTGGCCTACCGTGTCGTCCAGGAGGCCCTGACCAACGCCCTCAAGTACGACCACGGCGGCCGGACCTCGGTGCTGGTGCGTCACGGAGAACGGGAGATCACGGTGGAGGTGGGCACGGACGGCTCCGGCACGGGGGCCGCGTCCCCCGGCGGCAGCGGGCGGGGGCTGGCCGGTCTGCAGGAGCGGGTCGACGTGCTGGGCGGCGAGTTCAGCACCGAACGCCCGGCGGGCGGCGGCTTCGTCGTCCGGGCCCGGATACCCGGGGGAAGCGGGGGCAGCACGTCATGAGCGCACCGGTCCGGGTCGTGATCTGCGACGACCAGGCACTGATCCGCACCGGTCTGACGACCATCGTCGACGCCCAGCCCGACCTGGAGGTGGTCGGCGAGTGCGGGGACGGGCGCACCGGGGTCGACCTCGCCCGCGAACTGCGCCCGGACGTCGTGGTGATGGACATCCGCATGCCCGTGCTCGACGGCTTGGAGGCCACCCGTCTGCTGGCCGGCGCCGGGGTGGAGAACCCGGTCAAGGTGCTCGTGGTGACGACGTTCAACCTCGACGAGTACGTCTACGAGGCACTGCGCGCGGGCGCCAGCGGCTTCCTGCTCAAGGACGCGCCGCCGGACCGGCTGCTGCACGGCATCCGCACCGTGGCCATGGGCGCGGCCCTGCTCGACCCCGACGTGACCCGCCGCCTCGTCGGCCGGTACGCGGCCCGCATCCGCCCCGCCGAGGGCACCGCGCGGGACATCCCGCTGACCCCCCGGGAGATGGAGGTCCTGCGCCTGATCGCGGACGGCCTCTCCAACAGCGAGATCGCCGCGGCCCTGGTGATCAGCCCCGAGACCGTCAAGACCTTCGTCTCCCGCATCCTCACCAAACTCGACCTGCGCGACCGCGTCCAGGCCGTCGTCTTCGCCTACCGCCACGGGCTGGTGACCTGACGCCCGGCTTCTGGCCGCTCAGCCCTGCAACCGGCTGCGCATCTGCGACAGACGCCGGTCGAAACGCAGGTTGTACCAGGCCAGCCAGCCCATGAACACGACGGCCAGGGCGAGCATCAGGCTCCCGGCGGCGACCGAACCCGAGGCGAACCACAGGGCCGACGTACCGAAGAAGATGAGGGCCAGCATCGGAAACGCCCACCAGCGGTGGCGCCGCAGCCGCTCCTGGCGCGAGTCGACCAGCGCCGCCATCGCCCGCCGCCGTTCGGGGTCCCGGGGCGCCGCTCCGCCCTTGAGGATCTGCCGCTCCATGCCGGGCACGTCCGCCGGTTCCGCACCGGCCGCCCCCGCGTCGCGCACCCGCCGACGGCGCACCCACCACACGATCCAGGCGGCGGCCGGCACCGCGCCCACCACGGCCGACGGCCACGCCGACGCGCCGTTCATGAGCAGCCGTATCCCGACGCCCACGACCAGCGCGATCGCCCCGATGGCCCAGAGCCTGTCCTGCCACCGCGGCCGCGGACGGTCGTCGCCTCTGCCTGCGCTCGCCATGTCACCTCTCCTGAGGAAGACGGGGAAGTTCCGGTGCGGACCGGATACCCCCGAACCTCCGGAACACTTCGGCCGAGGCCGAAACAACCGGCCCATAGCGTGCGGGACATGAACGACACGAACACCGTCACCGCACCCGCACCCGCCGACGCCGTCACCGGCATGGTCGACCACGTCCTGGCCCTGGCCGCCACCTGGACCCGCTGGGACGGGACGCCCGCACACGTCGACGGCCGCGTCTACACCCCGCACAAGGCGGTCCGGCGGGTCGCCGACCACATGGTCGACCACCTCGCGGAGCTGGAGGCCCGCCTGGCGGGCGAACAGACGCAGCCCGACCACTGGCACGCCTCCCTGGTCACCACGGACGCGGACCACGCCCGCTTCACCGCCGAAGACCTCGACGAGGCCCGCAGCCGCCTCACCCGGCTCGCCCGGATCTGGGCCAACCGCCTCGACGCGCTCACCGACGAGCAGCTCGACCACTCGCCCGGCGAGGGCTGGAGCTTCCGCGAACTCGCCGCGCACCTCGCGGAGTCCGCGTACTACGCCGACGCGGTGGGTGACCTCTCGTGACGGTGACCCGGACCGCCTTCGCCGCCCTGCACCGCGCCGGTGACCCCCTGCTGCTGCCCTGCGCCTGGGACCACGCCTCCGCCTTCGCCCTCGCGGGACAGGGTTTTCGCGCCGTCGGTACGACCAGCCTCGGCGTCGCGGCGGCGGGCGGGCTGCCCGACGGGGCGTCCGCGACCCGCGACGAGACCCTGCGCCTGGCCCTCACGCTCGGCTCGGCCCCCTTCCTGCTCTCCGTCGACGCGGAGGGCGGCTTCAGCGACGACCCCGACGAGGTGGGGGAGTTCGCGCGGGAGCTGGCGGCGGTCGGCGCCGTCGGGATCAACCTGGAGGACGCCCTCGGCCCCGCCGACCGGCACGCCGCGAAGATCGCCGCCGTCCGCTCGGCCGCCCCCGGCCTGTTCGTCAACGCCCGTACGGACACCTACTGGTCGGGCGACGGCGACCCCGCGGAGACCATGCGGCGCCTGGAGACGTACCGCGAGGCCGGTGCCGACGGCGTCTTCGTCCCCGGACTCACCGACCCCGCCCGCATCGCGTCCCTCGCCGCCCACTTCGACGTGCCCCTCAACGTCCTGTACTCGCCCGCGGGACCCACCCTCGCGCACCTCGCCGACCTCGGCGTCCGCCGCGTCAGCCTCGGCTCGCTGCTCTACCGGCGCGCGCTGGGCGCCGCCCTGGAGACGGCCGCCGGCATCCGGGCGGGCCGGTCACCGGACGGTACGACACCCACGTACGACGAGGTACGCGCACTGAGCTGACGGCTGCCCGGCCGCGTTGCCCTAGGCGCGCGGCCAGTTCTCCAGGGCCACGTGCAGGGCGTCTACCACCTTGTCCCAGGACGCCTGCACGTCGCGCGGGGCGCCGAAGCCGCCGGAGGCCTCCAGCGCGCAGTATCCGTGGAAGGTGGAGCGCAGCAGACGCACCGCGTCGGTCAGGTCGGGCTCGGCCAGGCCGTAGGCGCGCAGCATGCCGTGGGTGATCTCGGCGGTGCGGCGCAGGGCGGGGGAGCCGGCGACGAGGGACTGGTCGACGCGGATCTGGGTGGCGGCGTAGCGTCCCGGGTGGCGCAGGGCGTACGCCCGGTAGGCCCCCGCGAAGGCGGCCAGCGCCTCCTTCCCGGCCCGGCCGGCCACCGCCCCGGCGATCTCCTCGATCAGCTCGCCGCCGGCCAGCAGCGCGACCCGGACGCGCAGGTCCTGGAGGTTGCGCACGTGCGTGTACAGGCTGGCGTCCTTCACCCCGAAGCGCCGGGCGAGGGCGGAGACGGTGACCGCGTCGAACCCGGACTCGTCCGCGAGGTCGGCGGCAGCGGCGACGACGCGCTCCGTGCTGAGACCCGCTCGGGGCATGGGCCGCCTTCCCGCACTCTAGAACCTAGGATTCCTAGGTTTCATGCTAGGTCAGGACGGGCGGCAGTCGCGGATCACCCGCAAGACGTTCAACGTTCATCTTCCACGCCGATTCTCCTCGGAGCCGCGCACGGCGGCGGTATCCAGGAGGACACGCATGGGGCACGGACACGGACACCCGCACGGCCACCACCACGGGCACCCGCACGACCACGGGCACGACAGCGCGCCGGACCTGCCCGCCGCCTTCGACACCAGCGTCCCCGACGAGGCCCTGAGCCCCGAACAGCAGTCGCGCCGCGGCCTGCTGCGCCGCGCGGGTCTGCTCGGCGCCGGACTGGCCGCCGGCACCGTCCTCGCCCAGACCGCCACCGCCGCCCCCGCGCGGGCAGCGGGCAACGGCCGCCGCGGCAAGGGCTTCCTCTGGCTGGCCGGCGACCACCACATCCACACCCAGTACAGCAGCGACGGCAAGTACCGCGTCGTCGACCAGGTCCGCCAGGGCGCCCGGCACGGCATGGACTGGCTGGTCATCACCGACCACGGCAGCGCCACCCACGCCAGGATCGGTGTGGAGAAGGTCAACCCGGACATCCGCGAGGCCCGCGACGCCCACGAGGACACCCTCGTCTTCCAGGGCCTGGAGTGGAACATCCCGGCCGCCGAGCACGGCACCGTCTTCGTCCACCCCGGCCAGCACGAGGTCTCCGTCCTCAAGCAGTTCGAGACCGACTACGACGGCAGCGTCAAGGGCGCGGGCGACTCCACCCCCGCCAACGAGGCCCTCGCCATCGCCGGACTCTCCTTCCTCGCCGACCAGGTCAAGCGGCGCAAGGTCAAGGACGCCCTGATGCTCGCCAACCACCCGGCGCGCAAGGGCATCGACTCCCCGCACGAGATCCGCGCCTGGCGCGACGCCACCTCCCGCGGCCACCAGATCGCCGTCGGCTTCGAGGGCGCCCCGGGCCATCAGGCGGGCGGTCTGCCGAAGCCCCTCGGTCCGGGCGGCGCCCGCGGCATCTACGACGGCAGCCCGAGCGCCAACTCCTTCGCCGGATACCCCCTGGAGAGCTACCGCACCTGGGGCGGCTTCGACTGGATGACCGCCACCGTCGGCGGCCTGTGGGACAGCCTCATCGCCGAGGGCCGCCCCTGGTGGATCACCGCCAACTCCGACTCCCACCAGGTCTACGCCGACACCGGCGCCCGCGGCGGCGGCGACTTCAACGCCAACGGCCGTTACGACGACCCGGTCTACGCCGGGCAGATCGACATCACCCAGAACGACTTCTGGCCCGGCCAGTACAGCCGCACCCACGTCGGCTCCGACGGCTTCTCGTACGCCGCCGTCATGGACGGCATCCGCGCCGGACGCGTCTGGGTCGACCACGGGCAGCTCGTCAGCGGCCTCGACGTCCGCGTCTCGGGCGGCGGCCGCTGGGCCACGCTCGGCGGCGCCCTGCACGTCCGCAAGGGCACCCGGGTCACCCTGTCCATCGACGTCGCCCTGGCCGGCGGCCCCAACTGGGCGGGCTTCGTCCCCAAGCTGGCCCGCGTGGACGTCATCCAGGGCGACGTGACCGGCCCGGCCGCCGACAAGGACACCTTCACCGCGCCGACCGCCCGGGTCGTCAAGTCGTACGAGGTGAACAAGGACCGCGGCACCGTCCGCCTCACCTACGACCTCGGCCGCGTCGACCGCCCCGTCTACCTCCGCACCCGCGGCACCGACGGCAACCGGTCGGCCGTCGGCTCGCTGGGCGCCAAGGTCGACCCGGCCGGTCCCGCCATCGACGTCGTGGGCGACGCCGACCCGTGGCGCGACCTGTGGTTCTACTCCAACCCCGTATGGGTCCTGCCCTCGTGACAACGCCCGCCGCGCCCCACGTCCTCGGCGTCGACACCGAGGCGACGACCCTGCGCGAGGCGGACCACCTGCTCCAGGCACTGGCGGCCGAACTCGCCCTCCCCGAGGGTGTCTTCGGCTGCACGCACCTGGTGCGGGACGGCCGCCCGCGCGTCGCCCTGTCCCTCGCCGCCGGGGCGGAGCCGGTCCTGCGCACCGCCCGGGACCGGCTCACCGCCCGCGGGTACCAGGTCCGCGACGGAGCCTGGGACGAGACCGGCCGCGCCGTCCTCTACCCGGGCGCGGCCGGTCTCACCGGCACCCTGACACTCGCCGAGCTGCTCGCCCGCTCAGCGATCGACCGGGTGACCGTCCTCGGCACGCCGGACGCGCCGGGCCCGGACACCCGGCTGGTCACCAGGAACCACGTCCGTCCGCACTGGCGGGACGGCCGCCTCGTCCTGGCCGCCATGCCCGCGGCCGGCGGCACCCTCGTACCGTTCGAGGACCCCGCCCCGACCCCCTGCTGCGCCGACCACTGACCCGGCCCGGACCCGCAGGGCGTGCGGGGTGCTCAGGGCCGCCTAACCCGCGAGCACCCCGCGCACGAACGCGTTGGAGAACTTCCCCGCCGGGTCCAGCGCCCCGGCCAGCGCCCCGAAGTCGGCCAGCCGCGGATACAGCGCACGCAGCCCGCCCGCCGGGACGGTGAACACCTTCCCCCAGTGCGGGCGGGCCGCGAACGGGGCGAGGGCCTCCTCCAGCCGCCGCACCACCGGCAGCACCGCCGCCGTGTCCTCGACCCAGGTGAAGTGCGCGGCCACGGTGTCCCGGCCGTAGGAGGGGCTCAGCCACTGCTCGTCGGCGGCGACCGTGCGGATCTCACAGGTCTGCAGCACCGGCGCGAGCGTCTCCCGTATCGCGTCCATCGCGTGCAGGGCGGCCACGGCGTGCTCCCGGGGCATCAGGTACTCCGACTGCAGCTCGGCGCCGCTGCTGGGCGTGAACTCGGCGCGGAAGTGCGGCAGCCGCTCGTGCCAGGGCCCCGGCACCCCGAACTGCTCCGTGCAGTTGACCGCGGGCATGCCCGGCACCGGGTGCATCTTCTCGGCGGCCGGCGCCGCGTACGGGAAGCCGTCCAGCGGCCGGTCGGTACGGCGCTTGAGCCACACCTGCCGGAAACCGGGCGCCCGCCAGTCGGTGAACAGGCTCACGCTGTACGCCGCCGCCATCACCGTCTCGAACGTCGCCGTGTCCAGCCCGGCCAGCGGCAGCTCGGTGAAGACGTGCTGCTCCACCTCGTAGGCCGGCTCCAGGTCGAGGGTGAGCCTGGTCACCACGCCCAGCGCGCCGAGCGAGGTCACCGCCCCGCCGAACCGCTCGTCGCCCCGCGCGATCACCACGGTCGCACCGTCCGCCGTGACCAGTTCCACCTCGCGCACCACCGACGCCAGCGAACCGTTGGCCACCCCGGAGCCGTGCGTGCCGGTCGCCACCGACCCGGCGACCGAGATGTGCGGCAGCGAGGCCATGTTCGGCAGCGCCAGGCCCCGCGCGTGCACCAGCCGGGCCAGCTCGGCGTACCGCACACCGCCGCCGACCCGCACCGTACGGCCCGCCGTGTCCACGTCCACCTCGGACGGCAGGTCCGCCAGCGACAGCAGGACACCCCCGTCGCCCGGCTCGGCGATCTCGTTGAAGGAGTGCCCGCTGCCCAGCACCCGCACCCTGGCACTGTCGGCCACCAGGGCCCGCAGGGCGTCCAGGGAGCGCGGCCGCAGCAGCTCCTTGGCGGTGTACGTGATGTTGCCGGCCCAGTTGGTCACCGTGATGTCGCTCATAGCGCGGAAACCTACCCGGCGCGCCTGGAGGGGCCCCGCGCGGGAAGCCGCTCCGGCGGGGGCATACCGTGAGAAGTCGAACGCCGGACCCGGGAGGAGACACGGGATGGACAGCCGTACCGCGCTGGTCGAGGATCTGATGGAGCGGTTCCCGCACGTACCGCGCGAGGCCGTCTTCAAGGAGGACCTGCTGCGCGGCGGTGTCGCCTTCGACCCCTCCGCCCTCAGTGACAACGAGGACGGCGAGGTCAAGCCGAAGTCGTACTTCATCTTCTCCTTCGACCACGGCACACTGCCGGAGCTGGGCGAGGCCGCCCTGCGCCGCCCGCCCGAGGAGATCATCCTCACCGGCGGCCCCTACGACCTGCGCCGCACCGTCGTCTCGGTGCGCGTGAACCCGGCCTCGCCCTACCGCGTGGCGGCCGACGAGCACAACCAGCTCGGTCTCTACCTCGACGGCAAGCGCATCGCCGACGTCGGCGTGCCGCCCATGCCCGAGTACTACCGGCACAAGCTCTCCAACGGGAAGTCGGTCATGGAGGTGGCCCCGACCATCCAGTGGGGCTACCTGATCTACCTGACCGCGTTCCGCGTCTGCCAGTACTTCGGCGCCAAGGAGGAGTGCCAGTACTGCGACATCAACCACAACTGGCGGCAGCACAAGGCGGCCGGGCGGCCGTACACCGGCGTGAAGGACGTCGACGAGGTCCTCGAGGCGCTGGAGATCATCGACAAGTACGACACCGCCAAGATCTCCACCGCGTACACGCTCACCGGCGGCGCGATCACGTCGAAGGTCCAGGGCCTGGACGAGGCGGACTTCTACGGGCGGTACGCCAAGGCCATCGAGGAGCACTTCCCCGGCCGCTGGATCGGCAAGGTCGTCGCCCAGGCCCTGCCCAAGCCGGACGTCCAGCGCTTCAAGGACTACGGCGTGCAGATCTACCACCCCAACTTCGAGGTGTGGGACGAGTACCTGTTCAAGATGTACTGCCCCGGCAAGGAGCGCTACGTCGGCCGCGACGAGTGGCACAGGCGCATCCTCGACTCCACCGAGGTCTTCGGCGCCCGCAACGTCATCCCCAACTTCGTCGCGGGCGTGGAGATGGCCGAGCCCTTCGGCTTCAAGACCGTCGACGAGGCCATCGCGTCCACCACCGAGGGCCTGCGCTTCTTCATGTCGCACGGCATCACGCCCCGCTTCACCACCTGGTGCCCCGAGCCCACCACCCCGCTCGGCAAGACCAACCCCGACGGCGCCCCGCTGGAGTACCACATCCGCCTGCTCCAGGCCTACCGCCAGACCATGGAGGACTTCGGCCTCTCCTCGCCCCCCGGCTACGGCCCGCCCGGCGCCGGCAACGCGGTCTTCTCGGTCAGCTCCTTCATGGACAGCCTGCCGGAGGACGCGCCGGTGGAGGTCTGAACCCGGCGCACTCCCAGGAGTGCCCGCGGGTGAGCGATATTCAGTGGCGTCCGGGACGCGGGTGCTCCTAGGATGTGGCCACAGCCGAGCGGAGAGCAGGAGGTGTGACTGATGACTGTCATTGCGACGGGTGCTGCCCGTATCCGGAAGTTCGTCAAGTCCACCTCCGTGGCCTCCGGCTGACACCTCATTCTTCCCGCGTACGACACGCGGACGCCGGGGCCGCCCTGTGAAGGGTCCCCCTTGAATCTCGCTTCCTCCTCCTTCTCCTCTTCTTCTTCCTCCTCCTCGCACCCGCTCGCCCCGTACGGCTGGGACGCGCAGTGGGAGGAGGAGTTCGCTCCGTACGCCGAGCAGGGCTGTGTGCCCGGCCGGGTCGTCCGGGTCGACCGCGGGCAGTGCGACGTCGTCACCGCGGACGGCGTCCTGCGTGCCGACACCGCGTTCGTCACGCCGCACGACCCCCTGCGCGTCGTCTGCACCGGCGACTGGGTCGCCGTCGAACCGGACGGCAACCCGCGCTACGTACGCACGTATCTGCCCCGCCGTACGGCCTTCGTGCGCTCCACCTCCTCCAAGCGGTCCGAGGGGCAGATCCTCGCCGCCAACGTCGACCACGCGATCGTCGCCGTGTCGCTCGCGGTCGAGCTGGACCTCGCCCGGATCGAACGGTTCCTCGCCCTCGCCTGGGAATCGGGGGCCCAGCCCCTGGTCGTCCTCACCAAGGCCGACCTCGTGCCCGACCCGGTGACCCTGGCCCACCTCGTCCGGGACGTCGAGACCGCCGCGCCCGGCGTGCCGGTGCTGCCCGTCAGCGCCGAGCGGGGCGAAGGGCTCGACGTGCTCGCCGCCGTCGTCTCCGACGGCACCGCCGTGCTGCTCGGACAGTCCGGCGCCGGCAAGTCCACCCTCGCCAACGCACTGCTCGGCGAGGACGCCATGGACGTGCAGGCCACCCGGGACGTCGACGGCAAGGGCCGGCACACCACCACCACCCGCAACCTCCTCGCCGTGCCCGGCGGGGGCGTCCTGATCGACACCCCGGGGCTGCGGGGCGTCGGGCTCTGGGACGCGGGCAGCGGGGTGGACCAGGTGTTCGCCGAGATCGCGGAGCTGGCCGAGGAGTGCCGGTTCCACGACTGCGCCCACGAGAGCGAGCCGGGCTGTGCCGTCCTCGCCGCCATCGACAGCGGTGAACTGCCCGAGCGGCGGCTGGAGAGCTACCGCAAGCTGATGCGGGAGAACCAGCGCATCGTCGCCAAGACCGACGCCCGGGTGCGGGCCGAGATCCGCAAGGAGTACAAGCGCCGGGGCGCCATCGGCAAGGCGGCGATGGAGGCCAAGAGGGGCGGCCTGCGCTAGGGCCGGTCGTTCCGACGCGATGTCCGATTTCCGCCAGCCCGGTCCGCCGGGCTGGCGGAGACTGGACAGCGTGACACCACAGACAGCGCGGACCGCGGAACACGCGAACCCGCACGAGGACGTCAGGTACGAGGCCGTGCGCAGCCGGGACGCCCGGTTCGACGGCGCGTTCTTCTTCGCCGTCGAGACGACCGGCATCTACTGCCGGCCCAGCTGCCCCGCGGTCACACCGAAGCGGCGCAACGTGCGGTTCTTCCCGACGGCCGCCGCCGCGCAGGGCTCGGGCTTCCGGGCCTGCCGGCGGTGCCGTCCCGACGCCGTGCCGGGCTCCGCGGACTGGAACGTGCGCGCCGACGTCGTCGGCCGGGCCATGCGGCTGATCGGCGACGGCGTCGTCGACCGCGAGGGCGTCGCCGGGCTCGCCGACCGGCTCGGCTACAGCGCCCGCCAGGTGCAGCGCCAGCTCACCGCGGAAGTGGGCGCCGGACCCGTGGCCCTCGCCCGCGCCCAGCGGGCGCACACCGCCCGGGTCCTGCTGCAGACCACCGGCCTGCCGGTCACCGAGATCGCCTTCGCGTCCGGGTTCGCCAGCGTGCGGCAGTTCAACGACACCATCCGGGCCGTGTACGCGGCCACCCCCAGCGAACTGCGCGCCGCCGCCCCGGCCCGGGACCGGGCCGCCCGGCGCGCGGCCACCCCCTCCGCCGGTGTCCCGCTGCGCCTCGCCCACCGCGGCCCCTACCAGCCCGGCCCCGTCTTCGACCTGCTCCAGCGGGAGGCCGTCGCCGGTATCGAGGAGGTGGGCGGCGAGCCGGGCCGCCGCGTCTACCGGCGCACCCTGCGCCTGCCGTACGGCACCGGGATCGTCGCCGTCCAGGAACGGCCGGGCTCGCCGGACACCGGCAGCGGCGGCTGGCTTGAGGCCCGCCTGCACCTCACCGACCTGCGCGACCTGACCACCTCCGTGCAGCGGCTGCGGCGGCTGTTCGACCTCGACGCCGATCCGTACGCCGTCGACGAGCGGCTCGGCGCCGATTCCCGGCTCGCTCCGCTGGTCGCCGCCCGCCCCGGGCTGCGCTCACCGGGCACCGCCGATCCGGAGGAGTTCGCGGTGCGGGCGCTGGTGGGACGCGCCAAGGCCGAGCGGCTCGTCCAGCGGTACGGCAAGGCGCTCGACGCGCCCTGCGGCACCCTCACCCACCTCTTCCCCGAACCGGCCGTCCTCGCCGAGGCCGCCCCGGACGGCACCCCGGGCGGGCTCGCCGTCGCCCTGGCCGACGGCGCCGTACGCCTGGACCCGGGCGCCGACCGGGACGACGCCGAGCGTGCCCTGCTCGCCGTGCCCGGCGTGGACGCCCGTACCGCCGCCGTCGTGCGCACCCGCGCCCTCGGCGACCCGGACGTCGCCCCGCCCGGCGCCGCCGTCCCCGACACCTGGCGCCCCTGGCGCTCGTACGCACTGAACCACCTGCGCGCAGCAGGAGAGTGGGAGAACGACCGATGACGACCATGACGTACTGGTACGAGGTGGACAGCTCCGTCGGGCGGCTGCTCCTCACCGCCGCCCCCGACGGCGCGCTCACCTCCCTCTCCGTGCCCGGGCAGAAGGGCGGCCGGAGCGTCCAGGACGGCTGGCGGCACGACGCCGGGCCCTTCCGGACGGCCGAGGAACAGCTCGGCGCCTACTTCGCCGGGGAACTGACCAGGTTCCGGCTGCCGCTGCGCGCCGAGGGCACCCCCTTCCGGGAGCGGGTGTGGGCCGCACTGGACGAGGTGCCCTACGGGGTGACGACGACGTACGGCGAGATCGCCGCGCGCATCGGGGCCTCGCGACCGGCGGTGCGCGCGGTCGGCGGCGCGATCGGCGCCAACCCGCTGCTGATCCTGCGGCCCTGCCACCGGGTGATCGGTGCCGACGGCTCCCTGACCGGGTACGCGGGCGGGCTGGAACGCAAGACGCGGCTGCTGTCGCTGGAGGGCGCCCCACTCAGCCGGCCAGCACCGCTCCCAGCCATGCCCCGGTGATCAGCAGGCAGGCGAACAGCTCGGTCAGCAGGTCGGCGCCGCCGTGCCGCATCGCCGTCCGCAGGGACGCCATCGCCTCGCCGTGCCGCCCGAGCCGCAGCCGCTCGGCGAGGTAGATGCCGCCCATGAACCCAGGGATCGCGCCGAGCACGGGGACCAGGACGAAGCCGAGGACGGCGCCCGCGCCCGCGTAGGCCGTCAGCCGGCGCATGGCCTGGTCCCGGCGTCTCCTGCGGGTCGGCAGCGCCCAGCGCACCGCCCGGGACAGCAGCAGCGTGACCGAGGCGCCGACCAGGACCGCCCACGCGAGCGGCTGCGGGTCCTTCAGCGCCCACCACAGGACCCCGGCCCACACCAGCCACGACCCGGGCACGCCGGGCAGCAGGACGCCGCACAGCCCGAGCACGATGACCAGGCCGGCCAGCAGGAGGTCTCCCGCTCCCATCTGTCCAGGGTGCAGGAGTCCGGCCCACTCCGCAGAAGTCCGGCCCGGAGGCGGCCCGGGACGGCCCCCGCAGCGGGGCTTCTCAGGGCTTTCTGGCCACCCAGTCCCTTTCGTAGGCGTGCCAGCCCAGTTGGAGCCGGGTGGTGACCCCGGTCAGCTCCATCAGACGCTTCACCCGCCGCTGCACGGTCCGCAGGCCCAGGTCGAGCTGCTTGGCCACGCTCGCGTCGGTCAGTCCGGCCAGCAGCAGGGAGAGGATCTCCAGGTCGGTGCCGTCGGGGGCGTCCGGGCCGTGCTCGGTCACTCCGGAACCGCCCAGCCGCAGCGGGAGGGCGTCCCGCCACACGGCCTCGAACAGTCCCGACAGCAGCTCCAGCAGGCCGCTGGCGTGCACGACCAGCGCCGCGGGCTCGGAGGAGTGCGCGGTGAGCGGCACCAGGGCCAGGGAGCGGTCGGCGACGATCAGCTTGGTCGGCACCCGGTCCACGACCCTCACCTGCTCGTCGCGGCCGAGCGCGGCGGTCAGCTCGGTGATGCCGGTCGGCAGGTCGAGGACCGGCCGCTCGACCACCACCCGGTAGCGGACACCTCGCCCGGTGGCCTGCTCCTCCGCGTCGTTCTCCATGCCGGTCACGGCCACCGGCTTGTCGGTGACCAGCGCGCACACCTCCTCGCTCGCGCCGAGCTGGAGCTGGAGGAAGCGCTGGGCGACGGCCGCGGCGCCGGTCACCACCTCCACCAGGTCGTGCACCGCCGGCTCGGCCGCCGCCGCCCGGTACTCCTCCGCGAGGAGCGCCGCCGCCAGCTCCGCCCGCTCCAGCTCGTGCCGCTGCTGGGTGAGCAGGGCGCCCAGCGCCACGCCCGGCGGGGCCGCGACCCAGCGTCCCGGGCGGGCCGAGGACTGAGCGGCGAGCCCGTTCTGCTCCAGGTGGCGCAGCGCGCGCTCGGTGTCCGGCTCGCCGAGCGCCAGCCGCCGCGCCAGGTCGGGTACGTCGGCCGCGCCGACCGACACCAGCGCCCGGTACGCCGCCTCGTGCGTGTCCTCCAGCCCCAGCACTCCCAGCATCAGGCGTCGCCCCTCCCCGAGAACCATGATCATCTCCAGTCACGGGGACGTCCATGGCGGAAAACGGCCACGGCGTAAACCCGCCTCCGGACATCATCGCCGTACCGGCGGTCACTCTGCCAAGGTGGCGTCGCCGAGCGGTCCTCCCGTGGGGGGTGGGGCCGCTCGGCCACCCACCTCGGAGGACTGTTCGACGCGTCCCCCGACACGCCGCCCGGCGCACGCGGGTCCGCCCGAATTTCCCGATGCCCCGTTTTCATCCGGCCCCCTCGGTGGACAATCAGGAGCATGAGTCAGCAGGGGGGAAGGCCCACCGGTCCCACTGATCCTGAGGACGACTGGTGGGGGCAGCTGTACGACGACTCCACCGACGACACCGGCCCCACGGCCGCACCCGATTCCCTGGACGACCGCTTCGCCTCGGCGTCCGGCACGGTGGCCCGCGGACCGGCCCCCGGGACCGGCGACGCGACGGCCCCGCCCCACCCGGACCCCGCCCGGCCCGCACCCGGGCAGCCCTGGTGGTCCCGGACGGAACCGCCCGCCTTCCCCGGCCCCCGCACCGCTGGAACCGACGACGACGCCCCGCGCGCCGGCGCCCCGGCGAGGCCCGAGCGCTTGCCGGAGGCTGAGGACCACGGCCCGCCCGGTGGCGACGGGTCGCGTCCCGCGCGCCCGTCACGTGCCGAGGATGCCCCGCCCGGCAACGTCACTCCGGGTCCCGCGGTCGTCCCGCCGCCCGCCGAGGACGACATCCCGAGGGCTGGCACCCCGTCCCGGCCCGGGCCCCCCTGGGAGCCGCCGACCGCGGGGCCGACCGGGCCGGTGAGCTTTCCGCCGGGGCGGTCCGGCGCCGCGTCGCCCGGGGGCGAACGGCCCGGTGCCGGGGCGGCCGGGCGGACCTCCGGTGCGGAGGGGCTCGCGTCGCCCCCGCGCTCCGGGGGACGTCGGGACGACGCCCCGCGCGGCGACGGCCCCTCGCGTCCCGCGGGGCCGCCCCCGCCCAGGGCACCCTGGCAGCCGCCACCCGCGACACCGACGGGGCCGGTGAGCTTTCCGCCGGGGCGGCCGGGGCGGCCCGGCGCCGCCTCGTCGCAGGACGGGAAGGACGGGACCGCCGGCCCGTCGCCGGACGGCGAGCGGCCCGGTGTCGTCCCGCCCGCGTCGGCTCCGTGGTCCGGTGGCCGGCGCAAGGGCGGTGGCCCGCGCGGGCTGACCACCTCGGGGATCGGGCCCGCCGACCTCAGCGAGCCGCCCGAGGCGGGACCGCCGCCCCGGACCGTGGCCGACCTGCCCCCGCTGCCGCCGCCGTTCCTGCCCTCGTCGGGCGCGCCGGACGGCGACGACCGCGACTACGTCGGCAGCGGGCCGCCCACCTACGACGCCGAGCCCACCGCGCTGCCGCCCGCCGATCCCGACGGGCTGGACGGGCTGGTCCCGGACACCGTGCTGGAGGGCGCCCGCTACGGGACCTGCACGCTGCGGGCCGTCTCCGTGCGCGGGGACTCCGCACGTTACCGGGGCGAGCCACGGCGCGACGCGCTGCTCGTCGCCCGGTTCGGCGCCGGTGAGCAGGCGCTGGTCCTGGTGGCCATGGCGACCGGCGCCCGCGCCACCGCCGGGGCGCACCGGGCGGCGGCCGAGGTGTGCCGGTGGATCGGACGTGCCGTGGGCCGCAGCCACGCCCGGCTCGCCGAGGACCTGCGGGCTGCCCGGCGCGGCGATCTGAAGTCCGGCCTGCACCGCCTCACCGACCGCAGCCTCGGCCGGCTCCGGGCGGGCGCCGCCGAACAGGGCCTCGCCCCGGACGAGTACGCGGCCACCCTGCGCTGTCTGCTGCTGCCCGCCGACCCCGAGTGCCGCACGCGCGTGTTCTTCGGCGTCGGCGCGGGCGGACTGCTCCGGCTGCGCGACGGTGCCTGGCAGGACATGGAGCCGGACGCCGGTGAGGTCTCCGGTGCGCCCGTCCTCGGCTTCGGCTCCGCGCCCGCGGACACGCCGAGCGAGACGCCCGAGGGCGACCGGCTCACCATGGACCTCGGCATCACCACGCCACCGGGCCCGTACGACGGCCCGCCCGCCGAGCCGCCCCGCGAACCCTTCCGCTTCCGGGCCTCCGTAGCCCGCCCGGGTGATGTGCTCCTGATGTGCACCGCGGGCCTCGCCGAGCCACTGCTGAACGAGCCCGAGCTGGGCGAACTCCTCGCGCGGCGATGGGCGGACCGCCCGGCGCCCGGGCCGGGGGAGTTCCTCGCCGACAGCGGCGTCCGGGTCAAGGGATACGCGGACGACCGTACGGCCGCCGCCGTTTGGGAGGCGTGAGACCGCTCGCTGTGGCATAGCTGGAGCCATGGCCAAACAGAACGTCGCGGAACAGTTCGTCGACATCCTCACCCGTGCCGGGGTCGAGCGCCTCTACGGAGTCGTCGGGGACAGCCTCAACCCGGTCGTGGACGCCGTGCGCCGCCACTCCGGCATCGAATGGGTGCACGTGCGGCACGAGGAGACCGCCGCCTTCGCCGCCGGGGCGGAGGCGCAGATCACCGGGAAGCTGACGGCGTGCGCAGGCTCCTGCGGCCCCGGCAACCTCCACCTCATCAACGGGCTCTACGACGCCCACCGCTCCATGGCCCCCGTCCTCGCCCTCGCCTCCCAGATCCCGTCCAGCGAGATCGGCCTCGGCTTCTTCCAGGAGACCCACCCCGACCAGCTGTTCCGCGAGTGCAGCCACTACAGCGAGCTGATCTCCAGCCCGAAGCAGATGCCCCGGCTGCTCCAGACCGCCATCCAGCACGCCATCGGCCAGGGCGGTGTCAGCGTCGTCTCGCTGCCCGGCGACATCGCCGACGAGCCCGCCCCGGACAAGGCCGCCCAGACCGCACTCGTCACCTCCCGGCCGACCGTCCGGCCCGGCGACGAGGAGATCGACCGGCTGGTGCGGATGATCGACGACGCCGACAAGGTCACCCTGTTCTGCGGCAGCGGCACCGCGGGCGCGCACGCCGAGGTCATGGAGTTCGCAGGCAAGCTCAAGGCACCGGTCGGGCACGCCCTGCGGGGCAAGGAGTTCATCCAGTACGACAACCCGTACGACGTCGGCATGAGCGGACTCCTCGGCTACGGCGCCGCCTACGAGGCCACTCACGAGTGCGACCTGCTGCTCCTGATCGGCACCGACTTCCCGTACAACGCCTTCCTGCCGGACGACGTGAAGATCGCCCAGATCGACGTCCGGCCCGAGCACCTGGGGCGGCGCTCCAAGCTGGACCTCGCGGTGTGGGGCGACGCGCGGGAGACACTGCGCTGCCTGATCCCGCGCGTGCGGGAGAAGAAGAGCCGCCGATTCCTCGACCGGATGCTGAAGAAGCACGCGGACGCCCTGGAGGGCGTCGTCAAGGCGTACACCCGCAAGGTCGACAAGCACGTCCCGATCCATCCCGAGTACGTGGCCGCCCTGCTGGACGAAATGGCCGACGACGACGCGGTGTTCACCGTCGACACCGGAATGTGCAACGTCTGGGCCGCCCGCTACATCTCGCCCAACGGCCGCCGCCGCATCATCGGCTCCTTCTCGCACGGATCGATGGCGAACGCCCTGCCGATGGCGATCGGCGCCCAGTTCACCGACCGGCGCCGGCAGGTCGTGTCGATGTCCGGCGACGGCGGGTTCACGATGCTGATGGGCGACTTCCTCACCCTCGTCCAGCACGACCTGCCGGTGAAGGTGGTGCTCTTCAACAACTCCTCGCTCGGCATGGTGGAGTTGGAGATGCTGGTCGCGGGCCTGCCCTCGCACGGGGTGGCCAACAAGAACCCCGACTTCGCCGCCGTCGCCGAGGCCTGCGGCGCCTTCGGCGTGCGGGTGGAGAAGCCCAAGGACCTCGCGGGGGCGCTGAAGGCGGCGTTCAAGCACAAGGGACCCGCCCTCGTCGACGTCGTCACCGACCCCAACGCCCTGTCCATCCCGCCGAAGATCAGCGCCGACATGGTCACCGGCTTCGCCCTTTCCGCCTCGAAGATCGTCCTGGACGGCGGCGTCGGACGCATGGTCCAGATGGCCCGTTCGAACCTGCGCAACGTCCCCCGGCCGTGACCGTACGGGCAGCCGGTCCGAAACCGGATGACTGCCGAGGGTCCGAACGGGCAAGGCTCTCCCCGTGAAGATGTTCGACCGTAGCGGGACAGACAGGGGGAGACGACATCAGCGCGCCGACGGGGGACATGAAGGAGCAGACGGTGCCACAGCTCAGGCGACGGCTCGGCCGGGCGGACCTGCGGGCGGTGCCCGAGGCCCGGCGGGCGCTGCGTGAACTGCTGCGGCACTGGGGCGGGCCCGGCCGGTCGGAGGTCGCGGAGCTGCTCACCAGTGAGCTGGTCACCAACGCGCTCGTGCACACCGAGGAGGGCGCCGTCCTGACCGCGACGGTCGGACCGCGCGCCCTGCGGGTCGAGGTACGGGACTTCGCGGGCCACGGGCGGCAGCCCCGGCCGCGCCCACCCCAGGGCGAGGAGAGCACCAACGGCAGGGGACTGGTCCTGGTCGAGTCACTCGCCGACGACTGGGGGGTGCGGCCCTGCGAGGCGGGCAAGTCGGTCTGGTTCGAACTGGGCGCGGAAGCGGCCTGAGGCGCCGGGGAGCCCGGCGCCTCAGATCATCAGTCGGTCGCGTGCACCGTGGTCGGCCTAGCCGAACTGCTGCTCCAGGTCCTTGAGCTTGCGCTCCAGGGAGTCCAGGCGGGGGAGGGCCTGGGTGTCGTCCTCCGCCGTGAGGTCGACGGTCTCTACCGACATCTGGTCAGACCCGCTGCGCACGGGCTGCAGGGAGGGCCGCCGGCTCGCCGCGGGCAGTTGCTCCGGGGCCGATATGGCAGGCTCCGCGGTGGCGTGTTCCGAGCCGCGCTCGACCTGCTGCACCTCGACCTCGACCTGACGGCCGCCGCGCCCGGGGAAGCCGCGGGGGCCGTGGCCTCGGCTGATCGCCTTGAGCTGCGCCCGCTCCAGCCGCTCCTGCTCGCGCCGCCGCAGCTTCTTCTCCTCCTTCTGGCGCCGGTCGTCGCGCACCTCCTCGACCGCCTCGTCCAGGCTGCGCACGCCCTCCAGGAGCATCAGCGACCAGGCGCGGTACGTCTCCCGGGGCGCGCGCAGCCAGCGGACCATGCGGATCTGCGGCAGCGGACGCGGCACCAGACCCTGCTCGCGCAGCGCGGCCCGGCGGGTCTGCTTCAGCGCCCGGTCGAACAGCACCGCCGCCGACAGGGACATGCCCGCGAAGAAGTGCGGGGCACCCGCGTGTCCCAGGCCGCGGGGCGCGTGCACCCAGTTGAACCAAGCGGCGGCGAAGGCGAAGGCCCACACCAGTATCCGCGAGCCGAGCGCCGCGTCACCGTGGCTGGCCTCGCGCACCGCGAGGACGGAGCAGAACATCGCCGCGCCGTCGAGCCCGAACGGGACCAGGTACTGCCAGCCGCCGCTCAGGCCGAGGTTCTGCTCGCCGAAGCCGACCAGACCGTGGAAGGAGAGCGCCGCGGCGACCGCCGCACAGCAGAAGAGCAGGACGTAGGAGAAGGTGCCGTAGAGGGCCTCCTTGCGCCGGCGGCGCTCCTCCATGCGCTCCCACGAGTCGTCCGCGCCCGCGTCCTTCCCCGGGGAACGCTTGCCGCGCGCGAGCACCGCCACCGCCGCCAGCATGCCCAGGAGCAGCACGGCGCCCGGAAGCAGCCAGTTCAGCGATATGTCGGTCAATCTCATCAGGGGTCCCTTGCAGTGGGATAGGGCGTAACGCCCGCCATGGTGGCCCAAACCCAGCGGCCCTCAGGGGGTTTCGGGGCAAGAGGCCGCCAAGGGAGTGCAGAGGGGGTGCCCAGGCGGCGTTCTGCTCGAACTGCCGCATGAGGGGCGGGAGTTGAGTTCGAATAAGACTACCCGTACGAGTGGTTCCACGGAAAGTTCCCGCGACGGGTGGGGAAGTTGTGAAACGCCGCCGACGATCCTAGTCGACGATCTTGGCCCGGCTGACCACCCGTCAGCACCCGGCCGGCCGCACGCCGGCGGCCGGGGAGGCTCAGCCCGCCGTGGCGAGCAGCTTGCCGACGCGGTCCGCGTCGCAGGTCCGCGGGCAGGTGGCGCAGGTGTCCTCGGGGCGCAGGGTGTAGAACATGCAGCAGCTCGCCCGGTCCCGGGTGTGCAGCGGTTCGCCGTCCGGTCCCTTCAGCTCGCGGAACGCCGCGTCCCCGACGTACGGCTTGGTCGCGCCCGGCAGCAGCAGCTCCAGCTCGTGCCGTGCCCGCTCCTGCTCGTCGAGCAGATGGGCGACGTACCACAGGCCCTCGACGACCTCGTCGGTCGCCATGCCCCACAGGGCGCGCCCGCGCCGCCGCATCCGGGGGCCGAATCCGGCCAGGACCGGCTCCAGGTGCTCGGCGACCGAGGCCCGCACCTCGGCGCGCAGCGCCTCCTCGTCGGCGACCACCCGGGCACCGGGCAGACCGGCGGCGGGGTCGCCGGGGAGGCAGGCGAAGGAGGTGGCGCGTACGGCCATCCGGCCGAGGGGGAGCCCGGCGGCCGTGCGGTCGTAGGCCACGTGGGCCGCGGGGTGGCGGGGCACCCGGCGGTGCAGGAACCACGGCACGGTGATCAGCAGACAGGCCGGCCACGCGTACCGGTGCAGGCCGAAGCTCGCGATCACGTCGGGCCGGGCCCGCTGTCCGTAGTCCCGCAGCACCTGGGCCTCGTCCCAGGCGAGGAACGACGCCAGCTCGTCGCCGCCGTCGGCGAGCGAGGCGGCCGTGACCCAGCCGCCGCCGCTCGGCACCTCGTCGGCCGGGGACAGTTCAGTGACGCCCAGCCCGGGGAGGACCTCGGTCAGGCGCGTGTAGGCGTCCGTGAAGGCCGTACGGGCGACAGGCATGCGGGACCACCGATCCACGTCGGGACAACGGGCTGCTTAAAGGTAAGCCTTACCTTACCCATGCTGTCGGGGATTTGAACTGGCGGCCCCTGCGCTTATGGTGCTTGACGGACAGGTGACAACCCGTCGTAATGACCCCAAGTACCGACACGTCCCGCAGGAGGACCCGTGAAGCACCGCGCGCAGGGCGCCGCAGGAACGGGGACGGTCACGGCCGCGGCGGCCGAGTCGGTGCGGATCCCGGTGCAGCCCCGAGCGGCGGACATCGCCCGGGGCCGGGCGCGCGGTGCCGGGGAGCCGGACGGCGGGGCACGCGGCGAGCACACCCACGGCGAACCGCCCGCGCCGGGTCCCTCCGTACCCGGCCCCGCCGTACCCGACCCCTCCGTATCCCGCCCGCGGACCCCGGTCCAGCGTTCCTCGGTGCGCGGGCAGATCCTCGACGCCCTGCGCTCCGCGCTGGTCACCGGTGAGTTGCGGCCCGGCGAGGTGTACTCGGCGCCGGTGCTCGGCGAGCGGTTCGGCGTCTCGGCCACTCCGGTGCGGGAGGCCATGCAGCAGCTCGCCCTGGAGGGCGCCGTCGAGGTCGTCCCCAACCGCGGCTTCCGCGTCGTCGAGCGCGGCGACCGCGAGCTGGCCGAGCTGGCCGAGGTCCGGGCCCTGATCGAGGCCCCGGTGTGGCTCCGGCTGGGCCGTACGGTGCCCGCCGGGCGCTGGGCCGAGCTGCGCCCCCTCGCCGAGGCCACCGTCCGGGCCGCGTCGTCCGGCTGTCCGGCCACCTACGCCGAGGCCGACCGCGCCTTCCACCGCGCGGTGCTCGCGCTGGCCGGCAACGAACAGCTCATTCGGATCGCCGGTGACGTGCACCGCCGCGCCCAGTGGCCGCCGGCCGGCTCGCCCCCCGTGCGCGGCCGGGCCGACCTGGTCGCCGACGCCCACCAGCACACGGCCCTTCTGGACGCGCTGATCGCCGGCGACCCGGACGTGGTGCGGACCCTGGTGGGGGAACACTTCACGGTCACCCTCTGACCGAGGGCGTTCCCCTGCGCGAGGGCGCCTGGCGGGTCCGCCTCGCGGGCCGGCCGCGGGCTGGGGCCGTTCGCCGCCACCTCCTCCTGTCCCGGCGGGACGCACCTGCCGATGCGGGGTTGCCTGCCGCGCGGAGCCGCCGTTGCCGCGGGCTGCCCGTCCGGCGGGGCTGCTCGCGGTCGCGGGGCCGTGCCCGGTGGGATCACCCGCCGTCACCGGTCCGCCCGCCCGGCGGGGTGCCCGCCGACGCCGGGCCGACGCCGTGCGGACCTTCCCCCGCTAACGGGACCTTCCTCCGCTACGGGGCTTTCTCCGTCACGGGACCTCCTGTCGTTCCGTGCGGCTCGCGGGCGACTGCTTTCCGGGGGGCCCGGTCTTCCCCGTGCCCTGGCCCTTGGCGCCCGCGCGACGCCCGGGGCGGGACCCGGTGCCGCGGTTGTGCAACTCGATGGCCAGAGGGGAGGCGGTGAAGACCGAGGAGTACGTGCCGACCGCCACGCCGATCAGCAGCGCGAGTGCGAAGTCGGTGAGCGAGTCGTCGGCCAGGACCGCCAGCGAGGCGAGGATGAGCACCGCGCCCATGCCCGTGTTGACCGTGCGCGGCAGGGTCTGAAGGATCGCGTCGTTGGTGAGCCGGTCGAACGGCGTCTTCCGCTCCTTGCCCAGCAGTTCCCGGACCCGGTCGAAGAGGACCACCGAGTCGTTGACCGAGTAGCCGATCACGGTGAGCAGCGCGGCCAGGAACACCCCGTCGATCGGCTTCCCCAGCCAGGCGAACACGCCCACCAGGATGACCACGTCGTGGGCGAGCGCGCCGACCGCGGCGGTGCCGAACAGCAGGCGGAACCGGGCCGCCAGGTACGCCAGCTGGGCGGCCAGCGCCAGGCCGAGGGCGATCAGGGCGTCCCGGCGCAGCTCCTCGCCGAGGCTCGGGCCGATCAGCTCGTCGCGGACCTTCTCCGTCTCGCCGCCCAGCCCGGCGACGGCCTTCGTGACGGTCGCCGCCTCGGCGTCGGACAGCTCCTCCGTGCGCACCGTGAGGTCGCCGTCGCCGGAGGACTGGACGACGGCGCGCGGGAAGCCCGCGTCGGCGAGCGCGTCCCGGGCCCGCTCGGGATCGACCTGCGTGGCGGTCGAGTACTCGATGAGCCGGCCGCCGGTGAACTCGATGCCGAAGTTCAGGCCGCGCACCAGGATCCCGGAGCCCGCCACCACGAGGACGGCCAGCGAGGCCGCCAGCCAGCGGCGCGGCCGGCGCATCAGGAACGGATCGCGGCGCAGCAGCGCGTCCCGGACCGGGCCGGTGGACGAGATGCCGGTGATGCGGGGGCGGCGGAAGACCGCCGGGCGGCTCGCGGCGAACTCGGCGAGCACCCGTGTGATCACCAGGGCGCTGACCATCGACGCCAGCACACCGATGCCGAGGGTGACGCCGAAGCCCTTCACCGGTCCTGAGGCCAGGAAGAAGAGCAGGGCGGCCGCGATCAGCGTGGTGATGTTGGAGTCGGCGATCGCGCTGAACGCGCTGCGGAAACCGGCGGTCAGCGCCGACCGCGTGCTCGGACGGGTGCGGGCCGCCTGTTCCTCGCGGGCCCGCTCGAAGACGAGGACGTTGGCGTCCACCGCCATGCCGATCGCCAGCACGAAGCCCGCGAGGCCCGGCAGGGTCAGCGTCGCGCCGACCGCGGCCAGGGCGGCGTAGGAGATCAGGCCGTAGCAGAGCAGGGCCACGGTCGCCAGGGCGCCCATCAGCCGGTAGACGACGATGATGAACAGCGCGGTCAGCGCGGTGCCGATGACGGCGGCCCAGGCCCCGGCCGAGATGGCCTCGTCGCCCAGGGTGGCGCCGATGGTGCGCTGCTCGATCGTCTCGACCGGCACGGGCAGGGCGCCGCCCTTGACGAGCAGGGCCAGTTCGCGGGCCTCGGCGTCGTCGAAGGAGCCGGTGATCTGCGTGGAGCCGCCGGTGATGCCCGCCCCGCAGGACACGGAGGGGTCGACCTGCGGCGAGGAGATGATCTTGTCGTCGAGCACGATGGCGACCCGGCGCTGGGGATCGCCGGCCGGGTGGCAGGCCGCCTCGCCGGTCACCCGGGCCCAGCGGTCGCTGCCGGCGTCCTCGAAGTCGACGGTGACGTGCCAGCCCGCGCCGCCCTGCTGGTCGAAGCGGGCGTCGGCGCCCTTGACGTCCTGCCCGGTCAGCGTGGCCGCCTTCAGCCGCAGCGACTGCCCGGACTCGTCGGGCAGCACCCGCTCGCCGTCCGCGCCGGACGCCTGCCGGTCCTCGCCCCCGGCCCCGTCACCGGCGTTCTCCGCCGGGCCGAGCACCGAGTGGACGGTGAGCTGCGCGGTGCGCCCCAGCACGGCGGCGGCCTTCTCCGGGTCCTGTACGCCCGGCAGCTCGACGACGACGCGGTTCTCGCCGGAGCGGACGATGGTCGGCTCGGCGACACCGAGGGCGTCGATGCGGCCGCGCAGCACCTCCACGGTGCGGTCGGTGGCCTCCCGGTCGGCCTCGGTGGTCTCGGTGGACTTGGTCTCCAGCACGATCTGGGTACCGCCGCGCAGGTCGAGCCCGAGGCGGACCGGCATGGTCAGGGCTATGGCCACGGACGCGGCCAGCACCGCGAGTGCGACGAGCGCACGGACGGGCAGAGCACGGGAGCGGGACCGCGAACGGTTGCGGGACGGGGGACGGTTGCGGGAAGGGGGACGGGTGCGGGAAGGGGGACGGGTGCGTTTCAACACGGGCCTCCGGCGGGCACGCCGCGGCGGCGGCCGAGCGCGGCCGCGGCGGAAGAAGATGACAGGGGTCGGGGTGTGCGTCTCAGCTGCCGGAGGAGACGGGCGGCGCCCGGCCGCTGTCGTGGCTCGCGCGGCCGGGGGAGACCGGCACCGGACCGGGCGCGGCCGAGGTCCGTGCGCGGGCACCGGGGACGGTACCCGCGTGGCGCGCCGCGGTGGCCGCGTGCTGGTCGGGGGCCGCCGGGCGCTCGCCCACCTGGTCGTGGCGGGCCCGGAGCTGGGCGGCGCACACCGGCGTACAGCCGTCGTCCGCGTGGAGGTCGAGGGCCGGATGGGGAACGGCCGTGGCGGCGGCCGCCGCGAGGGGGCCGCCGGGGCCCACCTGGACGCCGGCCGCGGGCCAGGCCGGGACCAGGGGCAGCAGAACGGCCAGCAGCACCGTGAGCACCGTCGCCAGGCGGTGGCGCATGCACCGTTCCCTTCCGAGGTGGGTGAGCGGGCCGAGAGGAGAGCCCGGGGCTCCGGCCGGGGAGTGGGCGGCCGAAGCCACGGGCGGTTGGTGGGGACCGTCAGGGCTCGATGAGCCCGGCGCGGATGGCGTACCGGGTCAGCTCCAGGCGGTCGCGCAGGCCGAGCTTCTGCAGCAGGTTCGCCCGGTGCCGCTGGACGGTCTTGATGCTGATGAAGAGGATCTCGGCAATCTCCTTCGAGGAGTGGCCCTCGGCGACGAGCTTGAGGACCTCCTCCTCGCGCGGGGTGAGGATGTGGTCGGAGGTCTCCTCGCCGTGCCGTACCCGGTCGAGGTAGTTGCGGATGAGCGCCGTCACCGCACCCGGGTACAGGAAGGGCTCGTCGCGCATCGCGGCCCGGCAGGCGGCGACGAGGTCCCGGTCGGCGACCGACTTGAGCACGTATCCGCAGGCACCCGACTTCAGCGCCTGGAACAGGTACTGCTCGTTGTCGTGCATCGTCAGCATCAGGATGCGCAACCCCGGTTTCAGCGCGGCCAGTTCACGGGCCGCCTGGAGACCGGTGAGGCGGGGCATCGCGATGTCCAGGACCGCGAGGTCGGCCTCGTGGGCCCGTGCCATGTCGATGGCCTCCGCGCCGTCCCCGGCCTCGGCCACCACCTCCAGGTCAGGTTCCCGGTCGAGGATGAGGCGCACACCGCGGCGCACCAGCGCGTGGTCGTCGGCGAGCAGGATGCGGATCTTCGCCGGGGCGGACGCCGGGGACGGGCCGGAGGCGGGCAGCGCGGACCGGCCGTACGCCGGAGGTCCGGCCGGTGCGGACGGCTGGGACGGCTCGGACAGGGACGGGTCGGACATGGTCGGGGCTACTTCCTGGGAAGGGGTGCGGTGAGCCGGATGCGGGTGCCGGCGCCGGGTGCCGAGCTGATGTCGAGGGCGGCCCCGATGAGCAGGGCCCGCTCCCGCATGCCGCGGATGCCGGCGCCCTCGTGCGCCGCCTCGATGCCGCGGCCGTCGTCGGCGATGGTGAGCGTCACCGCGTCGTCGGCGCGGGCCAGACCCACCTCGAGGCGTTCGGCGTCCGCGTGGCGGGCGGCGTTGGTCAGGCTCTCCTGCGCCACCCGGTAGAGGACCAGTTCGGTCTCGTGGTCCAGGGCCGGCAGGTCGGCGTCGAAGCGGCGCACCACCCGCAGACCGGTGTGGGTGGCGAAGTCGTGCGTGGGCGAGGACAGCGCGCTGATCAGACCGAGGTCGTCCAGGACGCCGGGCCGCAGCCGGCGCACCAGGCGGCGGACCTCGTCCAGGCTCTCCCGGGTGATCTCCTGCGCCTGGTGCAGCTCCTCGCGCAGCGGCTCGTGGGCGTCGTCCGCCGCCCGTCCCAGGACCAGCAGGATCGCGGTCATGCTCTGCCCGACCTCGTCGTGCAGCTCCTGCGCGATACGGCGCCGCTCCGCCTCCTGGGCGAGCAGGACGCGGGCACTGCTCGTGGCCCGCTCGTTCTCCAGGCGGTCCAGCATCGCGTTGAACGTGCGGATCAGCTCCGGGACCTCGCCGCCCCCGGACACCGGCAGCCGCTGGCCGGGGCGCAGCAGGTCGACGGTGGTCATCAGCCGGGTGAGCCGCTCCAGCGGTGCCAGCCCCCAGCGCAGCAGGGCGCCGTTGGCCACCAGCATGACGCCCATGCCGACCACGAGGACGACCGCCTCGGTCAGCAGGATCGGCACGGAGACGGTCACCGGAGCCCACAGCAGCAGCGCCGTGGCGAAGCCCAGCACCACCGCGTTGAGCCCGAAGATCCGCCAGAACAGGGACACCGGGGGTACGCCTCCTTCGGCGACGTGTCGACTTGGTACGCCTCTACTGTCGGTCATCGCGCACCCTCGGTGGGAGCTGCGGCCCAGGTAGCGACCGAGCAAGCGACCAGCGTGCCCCTCCCGGACCCGTCCGGTCGATGGGGCCCGACCCCCATTTCCGGCTCGCGGCGCACCCATACGGCCGCCCCGGCACACCCCCGAGTGGATCCCGCGCCCCCGGGCAAATGGGTCCTGAGCCCGATGGGTTTCCCCGGGCGGCCCGGCCAGGGTTGAGGACGACCGGGCCCGATCGGCCCGGCGCTCGGCATACCCGCAGCACCTTCCGAGAAAAGGACCAGTCACCGTGTCGCTCGACGCCTCCCGCATCGAACCCCGCCCCGAGCGGCTGACCGCTCACGAGGCGCGCCAGCGCCTCGAACACGCCCGCAACACCCGCATCACCCAGCTGCAGGCCCTCGACGAGAGCGGCCAGGCGGACGACCAGCTGATGTCCGCGCAGAAGGCAGCGATCGAACGGGTGCTCAAGGAGATCGACGAGGCCTTCGCCCGGGTCGAGGCCGGCACCTACGGCGCCTGCCTGGGCTGCGGCAAGCCCGTCCCGGGGGAGCGCCTGGAAATCCTCCCCTACACGCGGTACTGCGTCGCCTGCCAGCGCCGCGCCGCCGCCTGACCGCGCGCCTTCAAGTCCCGTAACTCGTCCCTCCCGCCCTGACCAAGGGGTGAAGTGGTGAACAACCAGACCATCGGCGACCGCGACACGCGTCCGGCGCCCCTGTCGCCCGAGGACCTCGCCGCGCTCCGGGAGGACCTCCGGGAGCAGCGGCTGTTCCGCGAGGACCAGCTGCGGCAGATCGCCGCGGCCCCGGCCCGCACCGACGAGCCGGTCCAGCGGCGGTCCGCCGCGCAGACCGAGGTCAGGGTCAAGCTGGCAGCCTCCGCGCGCATGGTCCTCGCCGACGTGGAAGCGGCACTCGACCGCATCGCCGAGGGCCGCTACGGCCGTTGCCAGCTGTGCCGGCGCGCCATCGACCGCGACCGGCTGATGATCGTGCCGCAGGCCCGCTACTGCGCCCGCTGCCAGCAGATGCGGGAGGCCGGACGATGACCCTGCTCCGGCGGCCCCGTGCCGCCCTGTCCCGGCACCGGCCCTGGCCGCTGTGCCGGCAGTGCAGCGGCGTCGCCCTCGACATGGGCAGCGCCCGCACCCGCGCCTGGGTCGCCGGGCGGGGGATGATCCTCGACGTGCCGACGGTGACCTTCCCCGGCGCGGGCGCGGTGTACCCGATCCAGCGCGGTTCCATCGTCGACACCCAGGGCACGGCCCGGATGCTGGAGCGGCTGCTGGGGCACCGGCTGCCCCGCTTCGCCCGGCCCGTGGTCGTGGTGACCGCGCCGGTGCTGGACGGGCTGGCCTACCGGACCGAAGCCCGTACGGCCGTTCAGGTGCTGCGCCCGCGCAGTGTGCTGACCGTTCCCAGCGCGCGGGCGGTGGCCCTGGCGGCGGGCGCCGACCTGTCCCGGCCGCTGCTCGTGATGGACATCGGCGCCCATCTCACGGAGGTGGTGCTGCTGGTGGACGGCGCGGTCTTCGACGCCCGCCGCACCGCGCTGGGCACCGGGGACATCGACGACACGACCCCGCCCGCGCGGATCGGTGAGGCGCTGGCCGAGATGACGACCTCGATGCTGCGGCAGGACGGCACGTCCCTCACGGTCGACGCGCTCGCCCGGGGGCCGCTGCTGGCGGGCGGCGGCGCGCTGCGCCCCGAGATCACCTGCCACCTCGCCGACCGCCTGCACGTGCCGCTGCGCGCGGTGCCGGCACCGCACACGGCGGCCGTACGCGGCGCAGCCAAGCTCCTGGAGGCCGCGCACACCCACCCGTCGACCACGGGCACGGACCCCCCGTCCGGCCACCCGCACTGACCCGGTGCCGGGCCGCCGGCGGAACCCCGGGCCCGGCAGCATCCCCCGACGGGCCGGACGGACACCGCTCGTCCCGACGGCCACGATGCCGGTCCCCGGCACGGGCATGCCCGCGCCCGCTGTTCGGGCTGTTCGGCGCGGCGGGACTCGGGTGCCCGGCGCCGGCCTCCACCCGGGCGGACGGGCACCACGCGTCCCGACCGCCGCTTCGGGTCTCCGGGGCCGGCACGGGTGCGGGGTGCGGTCGTGCCGTTCGGTCCGGTAGTGGGCGGGCCGGGTGTTCCGGTGCCGTTCCTCGCCGGGGCGGATGGGTACCGCTCGTCCGGACGGCTGCTCGGGATGTCCGGTCGGCCGGGTGCGGTCGTGCTGTTCGGTGCGGTGGTGGTCGGGCCGGGTGTTCCGGGACGGTCCCTCGCCGGGGCGGACGGGCCCGTCCCGGCCGCCGTACGGTGCCGGGCCCGGGGTCTGTCGGGCCGGGCACCGGCGCGGGATGCCGGCCGGGCGGGCGCGGCGCCGTCACTCCGGTGTCCGGCGGCCCGGCGTCGCCCGCCCCAGCCCCGCACCGGCCCCCGGCCCCGCTCGTACGGCCGGTGCCCGCCCGCCCCGTCGGCCGGCGCCCGCCCCGGTGCCGGCCGTACCCCCGCGCCCCCTACCCACCCCCGTCCCCACCCGATCCGCCGAAAGGAGGCCCCCCGTGGCCGGAGAGGTTCCCCGGGCCCAGCCGCCACCCGCCGTTCCCGATCCCGAGCCCGTGCGGCACCCGTATCTCCTGCTGTGGCGGTGGCGGCGCAACCCCTTGCGGCGGCCGAGCGACCGGCTGGGGGCGTGGCTCTCGCTCGGGATCGTGCTGGCCGTGCTGGTGGCGGCGCCGGCGGCGATGTTCGGGGTCGGCGACAGCGCCTACCGGCACTACCGGAACACCGCCGAGCACGAGGCGCGGAGCCGGGACCAGCGTCCCGCGGTGCTGACCCACGACGCCCCGCGCCACCCCGAGCCGGGGTCGGACGAGGCGAGGAAGGCCCGCTATCCCGCCCCGGTCCGCTACACCGGCCCCGACGGGGTGAGCAGAACCGTGACGACCGAGGTCGCACCGGGGCTGCCGGCCGACAGCACCGTCCTGGTCTGGGTCGACGCGCAGGGCCGGATCACCGGGCCGCCGCTGACCACCGAGCAGATCCGCAGCCGCACCATGGGCTGGGCGATCCTCGCCTTCCTGGGCGTCGTCCTCACCGGCCTCGCGGCCCACGCCGCCACCGGCCTCGTGCTGCACCGTCGCAACCTCGCCCAGTGGGACGCGGCCTGGGCCAACACGGCCCCGCGCTGGAGCAGATTCCCGTGACGCCCGCCGGGTGCGGGCCCCTCACGCCGTCGCCGCGCCCGCCGCCGGCGGCGCCAACTGCCGTGCCAGCCACGTCGGTACGCCGCCCAGCAGCCGGAACAGCCGCCGCGCCTCCTCCCGCAGCCGGGACGCCTCCGGCTCCGACTCGGCGTCCGCGAGCGAGGCCAGCGCCGGGGCCGTACCGACGAGGTACCCCAGCTCCTCACGGATCCGCAGCGACTCGGTGAAACCGTGCCGCGCCTCGGCCAGTTCACCCTCCCGCAGGGCGAGTCCGGCCAGATGCCGCCAGGTGAAGGACTGCAGCAGCGGGTCGGCGTGCGCGGTGGCGCCGGCGTGGGCCCGCCGGTACGCCGCGCGGGCGGCCTGCGGTGAGCGGGTCAGGTTCTCCGCGAGCAGCCCGCGCCGGAAGTCCAGCAGCGCCCGCCCCCCGGCGCCCGGCGCGATCAGCGCCGCCGCCCGGCCCAGCGCGGCCCGCGCCTCGTCGGCCCGGTCGCGCACCCCGTGCACCGTGGCGGCGTAGGCGAGCTGGCCCCGTTCACAGGCGGCGGCCCCGCGCTCGTCGTCGGTGTGCGCCAGGGCCTCCGCGGTGCGCAGCGCGTCCTCGGCCTCGGCCCAGCCCTGCTCCGTGTACAGGCACCGCTCCACCAGCAGCGCGGTCCGCTGCAGGGCGGTGTCCGCGGTGACCGGCTCCAGCAGGGCAGCCGCGTCGGCCCAGCAGCCGCGCGAGCGCAACCGCCATACCGCGGTCTGGAGCGGATCGTCACCTTCGGTCGTTCCCCAGCCAGAACCAGCCATGGCGGAATGCGCCACGTCGCCCTCCCCTTAGCACGCCATCGAGCTCTCGAGTGGTGGCCGCATCTCAGCACGGATCCGGCGGCCCGGCCAAGGGGATGGGTGAAAGATTTCACAAAGTCGTGGACTTCGTACCGTCGAGGTTTGGGAGCGCCCCGGGCCCGCCCGGGGCCTCCGCGCGCCCCGGGCCTCAGCTCATCCGCAGGGCAAGGAAGAAGTCCAGCTTGTCCTCCAGGCGCGACAGATCACGCCCCGTCAACTGCTCGATCCGCCCGACGCGGTAGCGCAGCGTGTTGACGTGCAGGTGCAGCCGGTTCGCACAGCGCGTCCAGGAGCCGTCGCTGTCGAGGAACGCCTCCAGCGTCGGGATCAGCTCGGCGCGGTGGCGGCGGTCGTAGTCCCGCAGCGGGTCGAGCAGCCGGGCGGTGAACGCGCGCCGCACGTCGTCGGGGACGAAGGGGAGCAGCAGCACGTGCGAGGCCAGCTCCTGGTGGCCGGCCGCGCAGACCCGGCCGGGGCGCGCCGCGGCGACCCGGCGCGCGTGCCGGGCCTCCTCCAGTGCCCCGCGCAGGCCCTCCGCCGAGTGCACGGCCGCGCTGACGCCGAGCGTGACCCGCCCGTCGCCGTCAAGCCCCGCCGACAGCGGCTCCCGTACGGACTCCAGCAGCGTTTCCGCGAGGACTCCGGCCTCGGAGCCGTCGTGCTCGCTGGAGACCGCCGGCAGCGGTACGAGGGCGACCGCCTCCTCGCCGGTGTGTGCCACGGCGATGCGGTCCGACTGCTCGGGTCCGGTGGCGTGCGGGTCGACGAGCATCTCCTCCAGCAGGGTCTGTGCGACGCGGCCGGTCTGCTCGTCGCCGTCCTCCCACTCCACCCGGGCCACCACGACCTGCCAGTGCGGTGCCGCGCCGAGGCCCGGCAGCAGCACCGGCGCCGCCACCCGCAGCCGGGCCGCGATCTCGGCCGGCGCGGCGCCCGTCTGCACCAGCTCCAGGACCTCATGGGCGAGGCGCCGCCGTACCGTGCGTGCCGCGTCCCGCCGGTCCCGCTCGACCGCGATCAGCTGGGTGACGCCGTACAGCAGGTCGAGGCGCTCCTCGGCCCAGTCCCCGGCGTCCGCCTCCACCACCAGCAGCCAGTCGGACAGCACCGTCTCGCGCACGTCCCGCCCCGCACCCGCGCCCTGGGATGCCCGCGCCCCCGGGGGCGTCACCGGGGGCTGCCCCCGGCCGCGCACCGGGAAGAGGCTGTACGTCGTGGAGCCCAGGGGCACCCGGTGCGGCGCGCGCCGGCCCGTGCGGGTGGCCGCGAGGTGCTCGGCCGCCAGCTTGGCGCGGACCTCGGCGGACAGCGCGGGCTCCGCGTCCTTCGGCCCGGCGACCTGCCGTCCGGTGGGGGAGAGCACCCAGGCCCGCAGGTCGAGATCCGAGCCGAGCAGGTCCAGGACCACGTCGGGGCCGCCGCCCGCCGGTCCCGAGGTCATCATCCGGCGGTGCCGGTCCACCACGGCCGCGAGGTCACCCGCCCGCTCGCCGGAGACCTGGCGCACGACGTGCTCGGTGATCGTCGCGAAGGCCACCGACTCGTGCACCGCGAACAGCGGCAGCCGGTGCCGCGCGCACGCCACCACCAGATCCTCCGGCACGCTCCCCAGCTCCGCCTCGCCGGCGGCCAGCGCGGCCACCTGGGCCTGCACCAGCAGGCGGACGAAAGGTTCGGAGTCGGCGGCGTCGCGGCGCCAGGCCAGGCCGGTGAGCACCAGCTCGCCGCCGGAGAGGTAGCGGCTGGGGTCCCGCAGGTCGGTGGTCATCACGCCCCGGACCGTGCGGTCCAGCTCGTCCTCGCCGCCGAGCAGCTTGAGGCCCAGCGCGTCGGTGTCCAGCAGTGCGCGCAGCCGCATTCTCGTCGCCGCCGTTCTTTGTCTCGAAGTGTTCCAGGTCACGCGGCTGTGTCGCCCGATTCCAGAGGAGAACAGGGAGGCAATTGAGCACCTCCGTTCATACGAATCTACAAGATGCCCGCCCTGGCCAGCCAACTCCTTCATGGTTTCTGCGACTGACCCTGGTGGAGCACACGACGGTGTACTGAGGCCATTCCACGTGAACAACACATGAACGAGCCGGACCCCGGACCACGGGATTGGCTCGATCTCCACGACCGCCGCCCGCCGACACCGCCGCACGCACACGAGGAAGAGAGCCGGGCATGGACTTCCTTCGCCCCGCCAGCTGGGAGGAGGCGCTCGCCGCCAAGGCCGAGCACCCCACCGCCGTGCCGATCGCGGGCGGCACCGACGTGATGGTCGAGATCAACTTCGATCACCGCAGGCCCGAGTACCTCATGGACCTGGGCCGCATCGGCGACCTGGCCGAATGGGAGGTCGGAGCGGACACCGTACGGCTCGGTGCCTCCGTGTCCTACACCCGGATCATGGAGAACCTGAGCACCGAGCTGCCGGGTCTCGCCCTCGCCTCGCACACGGTCGCCTCCCCGCAGATCCGTAACCGCGGCGGCGTGGGCGGGAACCTCGGCACCGCGTCCCCGGCCGGCGACGCCCACCCGGCGCTGCTGGCGGCCGGCGCCGAGGTCGAGGCCGAGTCGGTGCGCGGCACGCGCCGCATCCCGATCGACGCCTTCTACACCGGCGTGAAGCGCAACGCGCTGGAGCCCGACGAGCTGATCCGCGCCGTGCACGTCGCGAAGGCCGACGGACCTCAGCAGTTCTCCAAGGTCGGCACCCGCAACGCCATGGTCATCGCCGTGTGCGCCTTCGGCCTCGCCCTGCACCCCGGCACCCGTACCGTCCGCACCGGCATCGGCTCGGCCGCGCCCACCCCGGTCCGGGCCACGACCGCCGAGGAGTTCCTGAACGCGGCGCTCGACGAGGGCGGCTTCTGGGAGAACGGGAAGATCATCACCCCGTCCGCCGTCAAGCGGTTCGCCGACCTGTGCTCCGCCGCCTGCGACCCGATCGACGACGTCCGGGGCACCGCGAGCTACCGCCGCCACGCGGTAGGGGTCATGGCCCGCCGGACGCTCACCTGGACCTGGGAGTCGTACCGCGGCGCCCGCCGCACCACGGAAGGAGCCGCGTGATGCGCGTCAACTTCACCGTCAACGGACGTCCGCAGGAGGCCGACGACGTGTGGGAGGGCGAGTCCCTGCTGTACGTGCTGCGCGAGCGGATGGGCCTGCCGGGCTCCAAGAACGCCTGCGAGCAGGGCGAGTGCGGCTCCTGCACGGTCCGCCTGGACGGCGTGCCGGTGTGCTCCTGCCTGGTCGCGGCCGGACAGGCCGAGGGCCGCGAGGTCGTCACGGTCGAGGGCCTGGCGGAGTTCGCCCGGCGACGCGCCGAGGGCGGCGCCACCACCGGCGTCCGCCGCGGCGAGAGCGCCTCGCTGGACGCGGCCAAGCGGTGGCAGGCCGGGGGCACCGACTCCCAGACCGGCGGGAGCATCGAACTGGCGCCGATCCAGCAGGCGTTCATCGACGCCGGCGCCGTCCAGTGCGGCTTCTGCACGCCCGGGCTGCTGGTCGCCGCCGACGAGATGCTGGAGCGCCACCCGGACCCGGCCGACGAGGACATCCGCGAGGCGCTGTCGGGCAACCTGTGCCGCTGCACCGGCTACGAGACGATCATGGACGCCGTCCGCCTGGCCGCGGCCCGCCGGTCCGAGGGGGAGCGGACATGACCGCCAACGGCGCACCCACCGGCCTCACCCAGGGCACCCGGACCAAGGGCGGCATCGGCGAGTCCACGCTCCGCCCGGACGGCGTCCTCAAGGTCACCGGAGAGTTCGCGTACTCGTCCGACATGTGGCACGAGGACATGCTCTGGGGCCAGATCCTGCGCTCCACCGTCGCCCACGCCGAGATCGTCTCCGTCGACACGAGCGAGGCGCTGGCCACGGCGGGCGTGTACGCCGTCATGACCTACGACGACCTGCCCACCGACGTACGCCACTACGGACTGGAGATCCGGGACACCCCGGTCCTCGCCCACGGCAAGGTCCGCCACCACGGGGAGCCGGTCGCGATCGTCGCCGCCGACCACCCGGAGACCGCGCGCCGCGCCGCCGCGAAGATCAAGGTGGAGTACCGGGAGCTGCCCCTCGTCACCGACGAGGCGTCCGCGACCGCCCCCGGCGCGGTCCTCCTCCACGAGCACCGCGACGACCACCATGCCCCCCACGTCCCGCACCCCAACATCGTGCACCGACAGCCGATCGTGCGCGGCGACGCCGGGGCGGCCGCCGCGCGCGCCGACGTGATCGTCACGGGCGACTACTCCTTCGGCATGCAGGATCAGGCCTTCCTCGGCCCCGAGTCCGGACTCGCCGTGCCCGGCGAGGACGGCGGCGTCGACCTCTACATCGCCACCCAGTGGCTCCACTCCGACCTGCGCCAGATCGCCCCCGTGCTCGGCCTGCCCGAGGACAAGGTGCGGATGACCCTGTCCGGCGTCGGCGGCGCCTTCGGCGGACGCGAGGACCTGTCGATGCAGATCCACGCCTGCCTCCTCGCGTTGCGCACCGGCAAGCCCGTCAAGATGGTCTACAACCGCTTCGAGTCCTTCTTCGGCCACGTCCACCGCCACCCGGCCCGGCTCCACTACGAGCACGGCGCCACCCGGGACGGCCGGCTCACCCACGTGAAGTGCCGCATCGTCCTGGACGGCGGCGCCTACGCCTCCGCCTCCCCGGCGGTCGTCGGCAACGCCGCCTCGCTGTCGGTCGGACCGTACGTGTGTGACGACGTCGAGATCGAGGCCCTCGCCCTCTACTCCAACAACCCGCCCTGCGGTGCCATGCGCGGCTTCGGCGCGGTCCAGGCGTGCTTCGCCTACGAGGCGCAGATGGACAAGGTGGCCGCGGAACTCGGCCTGGACCCGGTGGAGTTCCGCCGGATCAACGCCATGGAGCAGGGCACGCTCATGCCCACGGGACAGCCCGTCGACTCCCCGGCGCCGGTCGCCGAACTCCTGCGCCGCGTCAAGGCGATGCCGATGCCGCCGGAGCGGCAGTGGGAGTCCAGCGAGGGCGCCGACGTACGGCAGCTGCCCGGCGGCCTGTCCAACACCACCCACGGCGAGGGCGTCGTGCGGGGCGTCGGTTACGCGGTCGGCATCAAGAACGTCGGCTTCTCCGAGGGCTTCGACGACTACTCCACCGCGAAGGTCCGCATGGAGGTCGCCGGCGGCCGGCCCGTCGTCACCGTGCACACGGCGATGGCGGAGGTCGGCCAGGGCGGTGTCACCGTCCACGCGCAGATCGCCCGCACCGAGCTGGGCGTCGCCCAGGTCACCATCCAGCCCGCCGACACGCGGGTGGGCTCGGCCGGCTCCACCTCGGCCTCCCGGCAGACCTACGTCACCGGCGGCGCCGTGAGGAACGCCTGCGAGCTGGTGCGCGCGCGGGTCCTGGAGACCGGGCGCCGCAAGTTCGGCTCCCACCACCCGGCCTGGGCCACCGCCGGACTGCTGCTGGAGGACGGCAAGGTCGTCACCGACGGCGGCGAGGTGCTCGCCGACCTCGTGGACGTCCTGGAGGACGAGGCGGTCGAGGTCGAGGAGGAGTGGCGGCACCGGCCGACCGAACCCTTCGACCCGCGCACCGGCCAGGGCAAAGGCCACGTCCAGTACTCCTTCGCCGCGCACCGCGCCGTCGTCGAGGTCGACACCGAACTGGGCCTGGTCAAGGTGATCGAGCTGGCCTGCGCCCAGGACGTCGGCAAGGCGCTGAACCCGCTCAGCGTGATCGGCCAGATCCAGGGCGGCACCGTCCAGGGCCTGGGCATCGCGGTGATGGAGGAGATCGTCGTCGATCCCGTGACCGCCAAGGTCCGCAACCCGTCCTTCACGGACTACCTGCTCCCCACGATTCTCGACACGCCGGCCCTACCGGTCGACGTGCTCGAACTCGCCGACGACCACGCGCCCTACGGGCTGCGCGGCGCCGGCGAGGCCCCCACCCTGTCGTCCACCCCGGCGGTCCTCGCGGCCATCCGGGACGCGACGGGGCTGGCGCTCGACCGCACGCCGGTACGGCCGGAACACCTCACCGGCACGGCGGGCTCCGATCGGCACCCCCAGGACCCTCCGGGCGGCGCACGGAACGTCACACCCTCCGCGCCGCCCGGAGCACCGACCAAGTCCCGCTCCGCTCGCGGTACTTGAAGTACCACCAGTACAACCAGTGCCACCACAGATGCGTTCGTCTCGGGCCGTCCCCCGGGTCGTGCATATCCCAAATCCCGCGGCCGCCCCAGCGGCCGGCCGGGTGCACCTATGAACCTTGGGAGACGGCCCCATGACCCAGCAGTCAGTGGAGCCCAAGATCACCGCGGAAGACGCGGGCGCGGGTTCCCGCGTCCCCGGCGGACGGTCTTGGCTCGACCGGTACTTTCACATATCCCACCGGGGATCCACGGTCGCGCGTGAGGTGCGCGGCGGCATCACCACCTTCATGGCGATGGCGTACATCGTCCTGCTCAACCCCGTGATCCTCTCCGGCAAGGACGCCGCCGGGGACACCCTGGGCCAGAAGGCCCTGATCACCGCGACGGCGCTCGCCGCGGCGGTCACCACGCTCCTGATGGGCTTCGTCGGCAAGGTGCCGCTCGCCCTGGCCGCCGGGCTCTCGGTGTCCGGCGTGATCGCCGGGCAGGTCGTCCCGCAGATGACCTGGCCGCAGGCCATGGGCATGTGTGTGATGTACGGCGTGGTGATCATGCTGCTCGTGGTCACCGGGCTCCGCGAGATGATCATGAACGCGATCCCGCTCGCCCTCAAGCACGGCATCACCATGGGCATCGGTCTGTTCATCGCCATCATCGGCCTGGTCAAGGGCGGCTTCGTCCACGCGGGCAAGGCGACCCCGCTCACCCTCGGCCCGGCCGGGGAACTCGCGGGCTGGCCGGTCCTGCTCTTCGCGGGCACCCTGCTGCTGATCTTCATGCTCCAGGCCCGCAACATGCCCGGGGCCATCCTGATCGGCATCGTCACCGGCACGATCGTCGCGGCGATCCTCAACGCCACCGGGGTCATCGATCCCGAGCAGTGGGCCAACGGCGCGCCCGAACTGCACGGCAGCGCGGTCTCCATGCCGGACTTCTCGCTCTTCGGCGACCTGGAGTTCGGCGGCTGGGGCGAGGTCGGCGCGATGACGGTCGGCATGATCGTCTTCACGCTGGTGCTCGCCGGGTTCTTCGACGCGATGGCCACCATCATCGGCGTCGGCACCGAGGCGAAGCTCGCCGACGACAAGGGCCGCATGCCGGGCCTGTCGAAGGCGCTGTTCATCGACGGCGCCGGCGGTGCCATCGGCGGCGTGGCGGGCGGCTCCGGCCAGACCGTCTTCGTCGAGTCCGCGACCGGCGTCGGCGAGGGGGCCCGTACCGGGCTGGCCTCGGTCGTCACCGGCGCGTTCTTCGCGGCCTGCCTCTTCTTCACACCGATCACCGCGATCGTGCCGCAGGAGGTCGCCTCGGCGGCCCTGGTGGTCATCGGCGCGATGATGATGATGAACGCCCGGCACGTGGACTGGGCCGAACGGGCCACCGCGATCCCGGTCTTCCTGACCGTCGTCCTGATGCCGTTCACGTACTCCATCACGGCCGGGGTCGCCGCCGGTGTCATCTCCTACGTCGCCATCAAGGTCGCGCAGGGCAAGGCGCGGGAGATCGGCGCGTTCATGTGGGCCCTGACGGTGATCTTCGTCGTCTACTTCGCCCTCAACCCGATCGAGAGCTGGCTGGGCGTGCACTAGGCGCCACGACGGGAACCCTTCACGTACCCGTCGCCCGAGGAGGACCGGAAGATGCTGGACATCGCCGAAGAGCTGCACCGGTGGGTCGAGCAGGGGCGCGACTTCGCCGTGGCCACCGTGGTGGCCGTCGGCGGCAGCGCCCCCCGGCCGGCCGGCGCCGCCCTCGCGGTGGACGCCGACGGCACGGTGGTCGGTTCGGTCTCCGGCGGGTGCGTGGAGGGCGCCGTGTACGAGCTGTGCCGACAGGCGCTCCAGGACGGCGAAACCGTGCTGGAGCGCTTCGGCTACAGCGACGAGGACGCCTTCGCCGTGGGGCTGACCTGCGGCGGGGTCATCGACGTCCTCGTCACCCCGGTACGGACGGGCGATCCCGTCCGTACGGCCGTGGCCGCCGCGCTCGCCGCCGCCGCGCACGGACGGACGACGGCCGTGGCCCGGATCGTGAGCGGCCCGGCCGAGCTGGTGGGCCGCGCGCTCGTGGTCCGCGCGGACGGCTCCCGCACCGGCGGCTTCGGCGGCCATCCCGAGCTGGACCGCACGGCCGCCGCCGAGGCGGGCGCCTTCCTGGCCGCCGGGCGCACCGGCACACTGGAGATCGGCGAGCAGGGCTCGCGCTGCGGAGCACCGCTCACCCTGCTGGTCGAGTCCTCGGTCCCGGCGCCCCGCATGATCGTCTTCGGCGCGATCGACTTCGCCTCGGCGCTGGTCCGGGCCGGCAAGTTCCTCGGCTACCACGTCACGGTGTGCGACGCCCGCCCCGTCTTCGCCACCCCGGCCCGCTTCCCGGAGGCGGACGAGATCGTCACCGAGTGGCCCCACGAGTACCTGGCGCGCACCGCCGTGGACGCCCGTACGGTGCTGTGCGTCCTGACCCACGACGCCAAGTTCGACATCCCGCTGCTCCGGCTGGCGCTGCGCCTCCCGGTGGCGTACGTCGGCGCGATGGGCTCCCGCCGCACCCACCTCGACCGCGAGGCCCGCCTGCGCGAGGCCGGGGCGAGCGACCTGGAGCTGGCCCGCCTCAGGTCGCCGATCGGCCTCGACCTCGGCGCCCGCACTCCGGAGGAGACGGCCCTGTCCATCGCCGCCGAGATCGTCGCGACCCGCCACGGCGGCACGGGCACCTCCCTGACCGGGGCCCACACCCCCATCCACCACGACGAGCCGACGGCGCCGACGACCCCGCCGGGACGCATCGGCTCGGTGGCGTAGCGACCGGAGGACCAGGGGGCGCCGACTGGTACGCATCCCGCGACGGGCGCGGGCCCGGGCGTGGGCCCGCGCCGGAGAGGGCCCGGTCCAGGGCATCGGGCTCGCCGTCCGCCGTCCGCCGGCCGCTCGGGCGTCCCGTGCCCCGTCGTACGCGCCGCTTTCGGGCGAGTCCGGTCAGGTGGTCCGGGCCGGGGCACCGTCGAGTGGCCCGAAGCCCTGGGGTCCAGTCACGGGGTCCGTCGTCGCCGTGCCTCAGTCCCGGCCGGGGGTCCTCCTGGGCAGGGACACGTCCGCGACGACCGGGCGGTGGTCGGAGGCCGTGGGCTCGGCCGGGACCGTGGCGTTCCGTACCCGTACGTCCTTGTCAGCGGCCACGTAGTCGATCCGCTTCACGGGGGCCTCGGCCGGATACGTTGCGGGGGTCCCGGGCCCCGCGTCGCGCAGCTCCTTCCACAGCGGCGCCAGCTCGGGTGCCGAGGGCTCGGCGTTGAAGTCGCCCAGCAGGAACTGGCGCGCGCCTGGCAGTTCGGCCCGCTCCCGAGCCATGATCCGCCGGGTGTCGGCGACCTGGGCCTCGCGCACCGCCGGGTCCGCCCGGTAGTCGAGGTGGGTCACGAAGACCTGCACCGGCACCCCGCGCACCTTGAGCGTCACCTCGCCGAATCCCGGCGCGGGGGCCGGTACCGGGTTCTCGTCCTGCGTGGACAGGCGCGTGATCTCGTGGTTCGCCGCGGAACGGACCGGGAAGCGGGACAGCACCGCCACGCCGTACTCGCGCCGGGGTCCGCCCGCCGTCACGGGATCGAGGCTGTAGATCGGCGCGAGGGACACCCGCATGCCCAGCCGCCGGGCCAGCTCCCCGGCCACGTCGAGTCCCTGGCTGCGGGCTCCCCAGTGCACGTCGACCTCCTGGAGGCCGATCACGTCCGCGTCGAGGGCGCGCAGCGCGGCGGCCTGCCGGTCGAGGTCGAAGACGCCGTCCGAGCCCGCCCCGGCGTGGATGTTGTAGGTGGCGATGCGCAACGGGACCGAGTGCCCCCGGCCGGCGGTGGCGGAGGCGGGCGGTGCCGCCACGGCCAGGGTCAACAAAGCACCCGCGAGGGACAGTTGGGTCAAGGTGCGCGCTTTGGGAGACATGCCGGCACGGTACGCGGGAAACGGCGTCCGCGCGGCGCGCGGCGCGATCTCGTCCGCGAGCCGTCCCCTGCCCGCAACCCACGGTTCACGGCTGTCGGAGCAGGTGGTCGACCGTGCGGCCGAAGACATGGCGCCCCGCGCGGCCGAGGAGGCCGTCGAGGAGGGGCGGCAGCAGCCGGACGTCCAGCTCCTCGCGCCACCCGACGCGTGCCCGGCCGTCGGGGCCCGTCCCGACCTCGATCTCCGCCCAGCCCCGGACCACCCGGCCGCGCTTGACCAGCCGGCACCGGCCGGGGGCGTCCTCCCGCGGGGGCTGCCAGACCGTCACCTCCATCGGGTCGGCGAAGACGACCGGTCCGGCTCCCGTGCGGGCCACGACCACCGTGCCCCGGCGGGTGGGGCCGGGCGGTTCGGCGGTGACCCGGGTCAGCGGCACGGTGTCGCCGTGCCGCTCCCACCGGGTGAGGCGACGCCAGGCCTCGTCCGGGACGAGCGGAACGGTGCGTTCGAGCGAGAAGACGGCCACCGGACGATCGTAGGCAACGGGCGACGCGCCCGCCGGTCCTGCCGGTGCCGGTCGTGCCGGTCCTACCGGTAGACCTTGCCCGGCTCGGCCTTCCCCGGGGCCAGCAGCTGGGGGACCGTCACGAAGACGTAGCCCCGCTTCTTGAGCGCGTCGATGATGCCGGGCACGGCGGGCACGGTGCCGTCGTAGATGTCGTGCAGCAGGATGATGCCGTCCCGGGACGACTGGTCCAGGACCCGCTCGGTGATCAGGTCGGAGTCGTTCGTCTTGTAGTCCTTGGCGGTCACGGTCCACAGCACCTCCGCCAGCCCCAGCTCACGGCAGATGTCGTGCACCGTGTCGTCCGTGCGGCCCTGCGGCGGGCGCATCAGCGTGGGGCGCTCGCCCGTGAGGCGCTCTATCTCCTTGTTGGGGCGCTCCAGCTCCTCGCGTATCTGGTCCGGTTCGGCGTCCGTGAGGATCTTGTGGGTCCAGGTGTGGCTGGCCACCTCGTGGCCCTCGTCGGCCATGCGCCTGACAAGCTCGGGATACGTGTCGATGTGCCGTTTGCCGAGCAGGAAGAAGGTCGCCGGGACCCGCTTCTCCTTGAGGATGTCGAGCAGCCGGGCGGAGTTCTCGCTCGGTCCGGCGTCGAAGGTCAGCGCGATGCACTTGGCGTGCGCGCAGTCCACGGTGCCGAGCCCGCCCGCGCGGGCCTGGGTGCCGGCCGTGCCGGCGGTGCCGGTCCCGGTGCCGGCCGCGTCGGCCTGGGTGTCGGCGGCGTTGCGGACGGAGCTGGGGGAGTGCGTCTCCAGCTTCGTGCAGCCGCTCAGCGCGAGGGTCAGCGAGGCCGCGGCCGCGAAGGTCGCGAACACACGCAACCTGGTCCCCGTTTTCGTCATCTTCCTGGTCAGCGAAGGCATGCGAGGACTATACGCTGCGAGTATATACGCGGTTCATAGCGGCCCCTCGAATGACCGTTCGAGATAGTGGCGCGGCGACCGGGCTACTCACACCGGCACACACGTGACGGTGAGAGGAGAAGCCTGTGAGCGAGAGCCCCGGGGCCACCACCGGCCCCCGAAACGGACGCACCTGGCGCCGGGCCCTGGTGACCGGCGGAGCCGGGTTCGTCGGTTCCCACCTGTGCGGCCGCCTGCTCGACGGCGGCACCGACGTCGTCTGCCTCGACAACCTGGCCACCGGCTCCCGCGCCAACGTGGCCGACCTGGAACGCCGGCGCGGATTCCGGTTCGTCCGGGCCGACGCCACCGACCCGGCGGCCCTGCGCGGCCTGCCCGGCCGGTTCGACCTGGTCCTGCACTTCGCCTGCCCCGCCTCGCCCGCCGACTACCTCCGGCTGCCGCTGGAGACCCTCGACGTCGGCAGCACCGGCACCCGCAACGCCCTGGAGCGGGCCCACGCCGACGGCGCCCGCTTCCTGCTCGCCTCCACCTCCGAGGTCTACGGCGACCCGCTGGAGCACCCGCAGCGCGAGACCTACTGGGGCAACGTCAACCCGGTCGGCCCGCGCAGCGTCTACGACGAGTCCAAGCGCTTCGCCGAGGCCCTGGTCACCGCCCACCGCCAGGTGCACGGCACCGACACCGCCATCGTGAGGATCTTCAACACGTACGGCCCCCGGATGCGCACCGGCGACGGCCGGGCCGTCCCCACCTTCATCGCGCAGGCGCTGGACGGCATGCCGCTCACCGTCGCCGGCGACGGCGGCCAGACCCGCTCCCTGTGCTACGTCGACGACACCGTGGCGGGCGTCCTGGCCCTCGCCGCCTCCGGGGAGACCGGGCCGATGAACATCGGCGGCGACGACGAGATCACCATGCTGGAACTGGCCCGCCGGGTGGTCGACCTCACCGGCTCCGGCTCCCGCATCCGCTTCGTCGAACGCCCCGTCGACGACCCCGGCCGGCGCAAGCCGGACACCACCCTGGCCCGGGAACGGCTCGGCTGGCGGCCGAGCGTGGGCTGGAACGAGGGGCTGGAGCGGACCATCGGCTGGTTCGCGCACGCCATCGCCGCCTGAGGCGGGCCGAAAAGGTTACTTACGGTGACAATCCGGCTTATCTCCGGAAGTGACCTGTCTCCAAGTGTTTGAGGCAACTGGCCCGCGGCACCCGCCACGCCGAGAGAGGAGTCCGCCCCATGCGCATCCTTGGTATCAACGCCCTGTTCCACGACCCGGCCGCCGCGCTCGTCGTCGACGGCCGGACCGTTGCGGCCGCCGAGGAAGAGCGGTTCAGCCGGCGCAAGCACGGCAAGCGCCCGGTGCCGTTCTCCGCGTGGGAGGTCCCCGAACTGTCCGCGCGCTGGTGCCTGGAGCACGCCGGGATAGGGCCCGGCGACCTGGACGCCGTCGCCTACTCCTTCGACCCCAAGCTCGCCCGGCCCGCCCGCGACCTGGGCCTGGACGACCCATGGGACCCGCTGCGGCTCGAGTACGCCCGCCGGGCCCCCGAGTTCCTCGCCGAGGCGCTGCCCGGACTCGACCCGGACCAGGTCGTCTTCGTGCCGCACCACGTGGCGCACGCCGCCTCCGCGGGACCGGCCTCACCGCACCCGGACAACGACGTCCTCGTCCTCGACGGCCGCGGCGAGTCCGCCTCCCACCTGGCCGGCCGCTACCGCGACGGCAAGCTCGACGTCCTCGCCACCCAGGCGCTGCCGCACTCGCTCGGCCTCGTCTACGAGGAACTCACCGAACACCTCGGCTTCCTGCGCAGCAGCGACGAGTACAAGGTGATGGCCCTCGCCTCCTACGGCACCCCCCGCTTCGTGGACCGGCTGCGCGAGCACGTCCACGCCACCGGCGACGGCGGCTTCCGCGCCCACGGCGTCGACTGGGCGGCCCTGGCCCCGCCGCGCGCCAAGGGCGAGGACTGGACGCGCGACCACGCGGACCTGGCCGCGAGCACCCAGGCCGTCCTGGAGGAACTGCTCCTCGAACTCGTCCACTGGCTGCACGGCGAGGCCGGGGGCGAGGCCCTGACCATGGCGGGCGGCGTCGCGCTGAACTGCGTCGCCAACTCCAAGATCGCCGCCCGCGGCCCGTACCGGCACGTGTGGGTGCAGCCCGCCGCCGGTGACGCGGGCACGGCCCTCGGCGGCGCCCTGCACGTGGCCGCCGCCCAGGAGGGCGCCGCACCCGAGCCGATGCCCGGCGCCGACCTCGGCCGCGGCTGGGGCGACGACGAGATCCGCGCCTGGCTGGAGACCGCCGCCATCCCCTACGAGGAGCCGGACGACATCGCCGAGACCGTCGCCGAGGAACTGGCCCGCGACGGCGTCGTCGCCTGGTTCCAGGGCCGCAGCGAGTTCGGGCCGCGCGCCCTCGGACACCGCTCCCTGATGGCCCACCCCGGCCGCGCGGAGAACCTCGAACGCCTCAACCACGTCAAGGGCCGCGAGGAGTTCCGCCCGGTCGCGCCCATGGTGCTCGCCGACCGGGCCGCCGGCATCTTCACCGGGCCGGTCCCCAGCCCGTACATGCTCTTCGTGCACGACGTCGACCCCGCCTGGCGCGACCGGATCCCGGCCGTCGTCCACGTCGACGGCACCGCCCGCATCCAGACCGTCGAAGAGCGGCGCGAGCCGCTGGTTGCGCGGATGCTGGCCGCCTTCGAACGGCGCACCGGGCTGCCGGTCGTCGTCAACACCAGCCTCAACACCGCCGGCCGCCCCATGGTCGACGACCCGCGCGACGCACTGGAGTGCTTCGGCTCGGCGCCCGTCGACCTGCTGGCCATCGGCCCCTTCGCGGTGCGCCGGGGACGGGCGTTCGCATGAGCACCGCCCCCGGAACCGGCGGCCCGCGCACCGGCTACGCCGTCGTCGTCCCCACCCTCGTGCGCGACACGCTGGCCGACTGCCTGGCCGCGCTGGTCGCCGCGCACGGTCCCGACCCCGACGAGATCGTCCTGGTCGACGACCGGCCCGACCCGGACGCCGACCCGGACGCGCTGGAGCACGCCCTGACCGTCCTCGGCGACCTGCGCGAGCGCACGGTGGTGCTGCGCAGCGGGGGCCGCGGGCCCGCCGCCGCCCGCAACACCGGCGTCCGCGCGGTCACCTCGCCCTGGACCGCGTTCCTCGACGACGACGTCCAGGTCGGCCCGCACTGGTGCGACCAGCTGATCCAGGACCTCGCCGAGGCGGCACCCGACACCGGCGCCGTGCAGGGCGTGATCGCCGTGCCGCTGCCGGGGGAGCGCCGCCCCACCGACTGGGAACGCGGCACCGCCGGTCTCGCGCAGGCCCGGTGGATCACCGCCGACATGGCCTACCGGACCGACGTGCTCAAACACGTCGGCGGCTTCGACGAACGCTTCACCCGCGCCTTCCGCGAGGACGCCGACCTCGCGCTGCGCGTCCTCGACGCGGGCTGGCGCATCCGGCGGGGCCGCCGCACCACCCGCCACCCCGTACGCCCCGCCGCACGCTGGGTGTCCCTGAAGCAGCAGCGCGGCAACGCCGACGACGCCCTGATGCGACGGCTGCACGGCCCCGACTGGTGGGCCAAGGCGGTCGCGCCCCGGGGCCGGATCCGGCGCCACGCGGCGATCACCGCCGCCGGTGCCGCCGCCCTCGCCCTCGCGGCGGCCGGACGCCCCCGGGCCGCCGCGGTCGCCGGGGCCGGCTGGGCCGCGGGCACCGCCGAGTTCGCCTGGGCCCGCATCGCGCCCGGACCGCGGACCCGGTACGAGGTCACGACCATGCTGGTCACCAGCGCGCTCATCCCGCCCGCCGCGACCTGGCACCGGCTCAGCGGACTGTGGCGGCACCGGAACGCCCCCGCCTGGCGGGAGGTGGCGGCATGAGCCCCGGCGGCAGCCCGGTGAAGGCCGTCCTCTTCGACCGCGACGGCACCCTGGTCCACGACGTCCCCTACAACGGCGACCCGGAACGCGTCCGCCCCGTCGACGGCGCCCGCGAGGCGGTGGCGCTGCTGCGCGAACACGGCATCCGCGTCGGTGTCGTCACCAACCAGTCCGGCGTGGCCCGGGGCCTGATCAGCGACGGCGACGTCCGGCGCGTCAACCGCCGCATCGACGACCTGATCGGCCCCTTCGACGTCTGGGCCGTCTGCCCGCACGGCCCCGACGACGGCTGCCACTGCCGCAAACCGCAGCCCGGCATGGTCCTGTGGGCCGCCGGACGCGTCTGCGCCCCTCCCGCCGACTGCGTCGTCATCGGTGACATCGGCGCGGACATGGAGGCCGCCGAACGCGCCGGCGCCCACGGCGTCCTGGTCCCCAACGACCGCACCCGCCCGCAGGAGACGGCCGCCGCGGCCCACGTCGCCCCGGACCTCCTCACCGCCGTACGGGCCCTGCTCGACGGCCCGCCCACGGGCCGTGTCCTGGCGAACGAGCGGCCCATCGAGGCGGCGTACGGGCCGGGCCCGGAGAGCACCGGTCCGCGGACCGCCGTCGCCGACCACGACGACCGGCACGGTCCCGTGGCGACGTCGTTCGCCACGGCCCCCGGACGGGGCGTCTTCCGCGCCGGTCACGCCGCCCACCGGCCGCCCCCCGGACACCACCCGGACGGGGCCGGCTCCGGCCGGGACGGCCTCTGTGCCGGGCCCACGGGACGCGGTGCGAAGCAGCCCACCGACTCCGGCGGCGGCGCTCCCGGCGACGGCCGTGCCCACGGCGACGGCCGCGACCGGAGCGACGGCCGCGCTCCCGGTGACGCCGAGCCGGGCGGGCACGAGCCCGGCCGACGGATCGCCGCCGCGGGCGAGACCCGCGCCCCGGACCCCGCCGAGGCGGCACGCAGCCGTGCGGTGCCGGACGTCGAGGTGGCGCGGACGCATGCCGTGCCGGACACCGGGCCGGTGCGCGACTCCGGCGCCGGCGACAGTCGTGGGAGGTCGTCATGAAGGCGCTCGTCACCCGGCTCGACAGCTTCGGCGACGTACTGCTCGCCGGGCCCGCCGTGCGGGCCGTCGCCGCGCGGGCCGACCACGTCACCCTGCTGTGCGGGTCCCGCGGCGCGCCCGCCGCCCGGCTGCTGCCCGGCGTCGACGAGGTGGTCGTGTGGGACGCGCCGTGGGGCGGCTTCGCACCGCCCGAGGTGCGGCGGGAGGACATCGACGCGCTCGTGGACCGGATCGACGCCGACACCGCGCTGATCCTCACCTCCTTCCACCAGTCCCCGCTGCCCACCGCCCTGGTGCTGCGCCTCGCCGGCGTCCGGTACATCGCCGCCGACAGCGTGGACTACCCCGGCTCGCTCCTCGACCTGCGCCACCACCGCGCCCCGCACGACCACGAGGCCGAGGCCGCGCTGCACCTCGCCGAGGCGGCAGGGTTCCCCGCGCCCGACGACGGACGGCTGCGCGTGCGCACGCCGCCGCGCGCCGACGCCCTCACCGGCCCCGGCCCCTACGTCGTGCTGCACCCGGGCGCCAGCGTCCCCGCCCGCGCCTGGAGCCCCGAGCGCGCCGCCGAGGCCGTACGCGAACTCGCCGCCGCCGGACACCGCGTGCTGGTCACCGGCGGCCCCGACGAGCGCGACCTCACCGCACACGTCGCAGGCCGGCACGGCACCGACCTCGGCGGCCGCACCGACGCCCCCGAACTGGCCGGCGTCCTCGCGGGCGCGGCCGTCGTCGTCACCGGCAACACCGCGCCCGCCCACCTCGCCGCCGCCGTCGGCACCCCCGTCGTCTCCCTGTTCGCCCCCGTCGTCCCCGCCGAGCGCTGGCGGCCGTACGGCGTCCCCTACGTCCTGCTGGGCGACCAGGACGCGCCCTGCGCCGACAGCAGGGCCCGGGACTGCCCCGTCCCCGGCCACCCCTGCCTGAACACCGTCACGGCCACCGACGTGGCCGCCGCCGTCGAGAAACTGCTGGGGGATGCATGAGGATCCTCATCTGGCACGTGCACGGGTCGTGGACCACGGCCTTCGTGCAGGGCCCGCACACCTACCTCGTCCCCGTCACCGAGGACCGCGGCCCCGACGGCCTCGGCCGCGCCCGCACCTGGGACTGGCCAGACTCCGTCGTGGAAGTACCGCCGCAGCGGCTGCGGGACGAGGACATCGACCTCGTGATCCTCCAGCGCCCGCACGAACTCGGCCTGGTCGACCGCTGGCTGGGCCGCCGCCCGCCGCTGGTCTACCTGGAGCACAACGCCCCCGACGGCGACGTGCCCCGCACCCGCCACCCGGCCGCGGACATCCCGGGTGTCACCCTCGTCCACGTCACCCACTTCAACCGGCTGATGTGGGACGCGGGTCCGGCACCGACCACCGTCGTCGAGCACGGCATCGTCGACCCCGGCCACCGCTGGACCGGCGAGCTGGAACGCGCCGCCGTCGTCGTCAACGAGCCGGTCCGGCGCGGGCGTACGACCGGCACGGACCTGCTCCCCGCGTTCGCGCGGGCCGCCCCGCTCGACGTGTTCGGCATGCGCACCGAGCGACTCGCCGAGCACATCGGCGTCGACCCCGACCGCTGCCGCACCCGGGACGTCCCCCAGAGCGAACTGCACACCGAGCTGGCCCGCCGTCGCGTCTACGTCCACCCCGTCCGCTGGACCTCGCTGGGCCTGTCCCTGCTGGAGGCCATGCACCTGGGCATGCCCGTGGTCGCCCTCGCCACCACCGAGGTCACCGAGGCCGTGCCGCCCGGCGCCGGGGTGGTGTCCAACCGCATCGACGTACTGACCGACGCCGTACGCGACTTCCTCGCCGACCCGCCGCACGCCCGGGCGGTCGGCGAGGCGGCCCGTGCGGCGGCCCTGGCCCACTACGGGCTGCCCCGCTTCCTGGACGACTGGGAGCGGCTGCTCAAGGAGGTGACCCGATGAGGATCGCCATGGTGTCCGAGCACGCGAGCCCCCTCGCCGCGCTCGGCGGCGTGGACGCCGGTGGACAGAACGTCTACGTGGCCCGGCTCGCCGAGGAGTTGGCGGGGCGCGGGCACGACGTCACGGTCTACACCCGCCGGGACGCCACCGACCTGCCCGACCGGGTGCCCCTGCCCGGCGGCGCGGTCGTCGAACACGTACCGGCCGGGCCACCCGTGTCCGTCCCCAAGGACGAACTGTTCCCGCACATGCCCGCCTTCGGCGCCCACCTGGCCCGCGCCTGGGCCCGGGAGCGGCCCGACGTGGTGCACGCCCACTTCTGGATGTCCGGCATGGCCTCGCAGCTCGGCGCGGCCCCGCACGGCATCCCCCTCGTCCAGACCTTCCACGCCCTCGGCACCGTCAAGCGGCGCCACCAGGGCATGCGGGACACCAGCCCCTACGAGCGCATCGGCATCGAACGGCAGCTCGGCCGGACCTGCGAACGGGTCCTGGCCACCTGCACCGACGAGGTCGTGGAACTCGGCGACATGGGCGTCCCGCCCCGGCAGGTCTCCGTGGTGCCCTGCGGAGTGGACGCCGAGCACTTCCACCCCGCCGCCGACACCGGCCGCACCCCCGAGAGACGCCTGCGGCACCGGCTGCTCGCCTGCGGACGACTCGTCCCGCGCAAGGGCTACGACCTGGCCATCCGCGCCCTGGCCCACATCCCCGACGCCGAACTCCTCATCGCCGGCGGCCCGCCGGCCGGTGCCGTCGAGGCCGAGCCCGAGGCCCGGCGCCTGACCGACGTCGCCCGCCGCGCCGGCGTCGCCGACCGGGTCCGGCTGCTCGGCGCGGTCGACCCGGACGACATGCCCGCCCTGCTCCGCAGCTCCGACCTGGTGCTGTGCACCCCGGTGTACGAGCCGTTCGGCATCGTGCCGCTGGAGGCGATGGCGTGCGGCGTCCCCGTCCTCGCCACCGACGTCGGCGGCCACCGCGACTCCGTCGCCGACGGCGTCACCGGCCGCCTGGTCACCCCGCAGGACCCCGGGGCCGTCGCGGACGCCGCCCGCGAACTCCTCGCCGACGAGCGGCTGCGCCGCCAGTACGGCAGGAACGGCCGCGAGCGCGTGCTGCGGCACTACACCTGGGCGCGCGTCGCCGACGGCGCGGAACAGGTGTACCGCCTGACCCGGTCCGAGCACGCGCTGTCGACGGAGGTGGCGTCATGACCGTGCATCCGCCCGTCGTCGGGCACTGCGACGAACTCCAGGAGGCGCTCGGTGCGTTCCGCGCCTCCGCGCACATCACCCAGCGCTGGGGCGACCGGCTCGCGGCCGTGCTCGGCGGCGGCGGCCGGCTGCTCGCCGCGGGCAACGGCGGCAGCGCCGCCCAGGCCCAGCACCTGACCGCCGAACTCGTCGGCCGCTACCGCGACGACCGCCCGCCGTTCTCCGCGATCGCGCTCCACGCCGACACCTCCTCCACCACCGCCATCGCCAACGACTACGGCGTCGACGAGGTGTTCGCCCGCCAGGTCCGCGCCCACGGCCGCGAGGGCGACGTCCTGATGCTGCTGTCCACCAGCGGCGCCAGCGCCAACCTGCTCTCCGCGGCCGACGCGGCCCGCGCGGCGGGGGTACGGGTCTGGGCGCTCACCGGCTGCGCCCCCAACCCGCTCATGGCGGGCAGTGACGAGTCCCTGTGCGTCGACGCGCCGTCGACGGCCACCGTCCAGGAGATCCACCTGGTCGCCGTCCACATGATCTGCGCGGCCTTCGACGCGGCCCTGGAGCGCGGCGCACCCGGCGCACGGGCCGCGGGGAGTGCGGGACGCGCGGGACGCGCGGCGCAGCGGAAGCGGAGGTGACGGCAGACATGGCCGCCATGGCTGACAGGACACCGCTGGTCGTGATCGGCGACGCGCTGCTCGACCGTGACCTGACCGGCTCCGCCGACCGGCTCGCCCCCGACGCCCCGGTCCCGGTCGTCTCGGAGTGCGCCGAACGCGTCCGACCGGGCGGCGCCGCCCTCGCCGCGTACCTCGCCGCCCGCGACGGCCGCGAGGTCACGCTGATCGCGGGGATGGGCGACGACCCGGCCGGCCTCGCCCTGCGCGAACTGCTCGCTCCCTGGCTGACCCTGATCCCGCTTCCGCTGACCGGCACGGTGCCGGAGAAGACCCGCGTCCTCGCCCAGGACCGCCCCGTCGTCCGCCTCGACCGGGGCGGCGGCCGAGTCCGCGAGGCCACGGACGAGGCCCGCGACGCGCTGCGCTCCGCCCGCGCCGTCCTGGTCTCCGACTACGGCCGGGGCGCGGCGGACGCCCTGCGCGACGTGCTCGCCGCGCGGCCGCCGCTGGTCTGGGACCCGCACCCGCGCGGGGGGCCGCCGGTCCCCGGCACCCGCCTGGTGACGCCCGCCGAGAAGGAGGCGCACGGCTTCGCGCCGGACCGGGACCACCCGGGCGGCGGACTGCGCGCCGCCGCGCTCGACGCCGCCGCACTCGTACGGGACTGGCGGGCGGCCGCGGTGGCGGTGACCCTCGGCCCGCGCGGCGCCCTTCTGTCCTACGGCGAGCACCCCCTCCTCGTCCCCGCGTCCGCCGCCCACCACGGCGACTCCTGCGGCGCGGGGGACCGGTTCGCGGCCACCGCGGCCGGGCTGCTCGCCGACGGGGCGCTGGTGGGCGAGGCCGTCGAGGGCGCGGTGAGCGCCGCCACCGCCTTCGTCGCCGCGGGCGGCGCGGCCGCCGTGCCCCCGGCCGGCTCCGGCCCGGCCCCCGCCGCGCCGCCCGGCACCGACGACCCCGGCGCCCTCACCGCCCGGATCCGCGCCGAACACGGCACGGTCGTCGCCGCCGGCGGCTGCTTCGACCTCCTGCACGCCGGACACGTCGGCCTCCTCCAGGCCGCCCGGCGGCTCGGCGACTGCCTGGTCGTCTGCGTCAACTCCGACGCCTCCGTCCGGCGGCGCAAGGGCGGCGGCCGCCCCGTCAACCCCCTCGCCGACCGCGTCCGGGTCCTCAGCGCCCTCGCCTGCGTCGACGCGGTCGCCGTCTTCGACGAGGACACCCCCGAACGCCTCCTCGGCGACCTGCGCCCCGATGTCTGGGTCAAGGGCGGCGACTACGCCGGGGCCGACCTCCCCGAGGCCGCGCTCCTGAAGGAGTGGGGCGGCCAGGCGGTCCTGCTCCCCTACCTCGACGGCCGCTCCTCCACCGCCCTGCTGGCCCGCGCGGCGGAGGGAGCCCGATGAGCCCCGGAGCCCAGGGAGCCCGGGAAGGCGACCTCCCGGCACCGGGGTCGGCCGGCGGGCCCGTCACCGGGGACCCCGTGCATCCGCCGACGGCACGGAGCGGGCAACCGGCGCGGGACGAGGGCGGGGGCGCGCCCCGCGTACTCGTTCTCCGGGCCCTCGGTCTCGGGGACCTGCTGGCCGGGGTGCCCGCCCTGCGGGCGCTGCGACGGGCGTATCCGGGGCACGAGCTGGTGCTGGCCACCCCCGCCGAGCTGGCACCCGTGGCGGCCGCGACCGGCGCGGTGGACCGGGTGCTGCCCGCCGCCGCACCCGGCCGGGCCGTCCCGCGCACCCTCGACTGGACCGGACCGCCCCCCGACGTCGCCGTCGACCTGCACGGCAACGGGCCGCCCAGTCACCGCCTGCTGACCCGGCTGCGCCCGCGGCGGCTGCTGGCGTTCGCGCACCCCGAGACCCCCGAGGTGGACGGCCCGCCCTGGTACGCCGAGGAGCACGAGCGGGAGCGGTGGTGCCGGCTGCTGCGTGCGTACGGCATCGACGCCGACCCCACCGACCTGCGGCTGCCGCGCCCCGACGCGCCGTCCCCCGCCCCCGGCGCCGTCGTCGTGCACCCCGGCGCCGGCGCCCCTGCCCGCTGCTGGCCCGTGGAGCGGTACGCGGCCGTCGCCGAGGCGCTGCGCGCCCGGGGGCACCGGGTCGTGGTCACCGGGGGAGCGGACGAGGCGGACCTGGTGGCCCGGCTGGCCAAGCACGCCGGGCTGCCCGACACGGACGTGTTCGGCGGCGGCCTGCCGTACGACCGGCTCTCCGCCCTGGTCGCGGGCGCCCGCGCCGTCGTCAGCGGCGACACCGGCATCGCCCACCTCTCGGTCGCCCACGCCGCCCCCTCCGTCACCCTCTTCGGCCCGGTCCCGCCCAGCCGGTGGGGCCCGCCGCCCCACCCGCGCCACCGAGCCCTGTGGCACCCGGGCCCGGACGGCGACCCGCACGGCCGCCGCACCGACCCCGCGCTGCTGCGGATCACCCCCGACGCCGTACTGGAGGCGATCGACGCACTCGACGCCCCGGACACCCCGGACGCCCCGGAAGAGGGACCATGAACCACCCCGCGCACCACGGCCCGACGGCCACCCGCGAGCGGGCCCGCCCCGAGCCCACGAAGCCCGCCCCCGTCGGCATCGTCATCGCCACCCGCAACCGGCGCGCGAGCCTCGCCGTCACCCTGCGGAACCTGCTCGCCCTGCCCGAGCGGCCCGAGGTCCTCGTCGTCGACAACGCCTCCACCGACAACACCCGCGCCATGCTGGCCCGCGACTTCCCCCAGGTCCGCGTCCTCGCCCTGCCGGTCAACCGGGGCGCCCTCGCCCGCACCCACGGGGTCCGCGCCCTGGACACCCCGTACGTGGCGTTCAGCGACGACGACTCCTGGTGGGCGCCCGGCTCCCTGCGCGCCGCCGCCCGGCACTTCGACGAGCACCCCCGGCTCGGCCTGCTCTCCGCCCGCACCCTCGTCGGCCCCGCCGACGCCGCCGACCCCCTCAACGACCTGCTCGCCGGCTCCCCGCTCGGCACGGCCACCGACCTGCCCGGCACCCAGGTGCTCGGCTTCCTCGGCTGCGCCGCCGTCGCCCGCCGCACCGCCTACCTCGACGCGGGCGGCTACCACCCGCTGCTCTTCTTCGGCGCCGAGGAGACCCTGCTCGCCTACGACCTCGCGGCCCGCGGCTGGGGCGTCACGCACTGCCCCGACGTGGTCGCCCACCACCACCCGGACCCCCGCCCCCGCACCGGCCGCCCGGCCGTCGTACGCCGCAACGAACTCCTCACCGCCTGGCTGCGCCGCCCCCTCCCGCACGCCCTGGCCCGCACCCGCGCCCTCGCCGCCGACGCCCGCCACGACCCGCACGCCCGGCACGCCCTGCGCGAGACGCTCACCCGCCTGCCCGCCGCCCTGCGCGCCCGCAGGCCCCTGCCCCCGCACGTGGAACGGGCCGCCCGCCTCCTCGACGAAGCCGACGGAGCGGCCTCATGACGGACCCCCGGACCACCGTCGTCGTCATCACCCACAACCGGTGCCCCGAACTCCTGCGCACCCTGGACCGGCTCGCCGAACTCCCCGAAGAACCCCCGGTGATCGTCACCGACAACGGCTCCACCGACGGCACGGCCACCGCCGTCGCCCGCCACCACCCCGGCGTACGGCTGCTGCGCCCCGGCCGCAACCTCGGCGCCGTCGGCCGCAACCTGGCGGTCCGCCAGGTCACCACCCCCTACGTCGCCTTCTGCGACGACGACTCCTGGTGGGCGCCCGGCTCCCTGACCGGAGCCGCGGACCTGCTCGACCGGTACCCGGCGGTCGGCTCGGTCACCGCCCGCATCCTGGTCGAGCCGGACGGCACCGAGGACCCGATCGTCGAGGAGCTGCGCGACTCGCCCGTGCCCCGCCCCGACTGGCTCCCGGGTCCGGCGCTCGGCTCCTTCCTGGCCGCCGCGACCGTCCTGCGCACCGACGCCTTCCGGGCCGCGGGCGGCTTCCACCCCCGGCTGTGGCTGGGCGGCGAGGAGGAGCTGCTCGCCGCCGACCTCGCCGCGAACGGCTGGTGGCTGACGTACGCCGACGACCTGACGATCCATCACCAGCCGTCCGGGGTGAGGGACTCGACCGTGCGGCGGGCGCACGGCATCCGCAACACCCTGTGGTTCACCTGGCTGCGCCGCCCGGTCGGCCCCGCCCTGCGCCGCACCCTCCACCTGGCCCGCACCGTCCCCCGCGACACCGCGTCCCTGCGCGCCTTCGCGGAGGCGACGGCCGCCCTGCCGTGGGTGCTGCGCGAACGCCGGGTGCTGCCGCCGGAGGTCGAGGCGCGGCTGCGCGCACTGGAACCCGCCCAGCGCGGCTCCACGGCCCGCAGCTACACCGGCTGACACCGCGGGAAACGCGCGGGCTAACCCTCCGTCCACCGGCACAGCAGCCGGAACACCGCGAACAGGGTCACCGGCCACACCCCGGCGAACGCCCAGATCACCCCGGGCGCGGAGGTGACGATGCCGACGACCATCAGCGTCACCGACACGGCGAGCAGCAGCAGCACGGTGGGGGTGCGCGGGCGGTACGCCGCGAGACGGGTGGGATCGGGGCGGCGGTGGAGCCGCAGCGTGCGCAGGCGCCGGTCGAGTCGGCGGTCGCGGCGCAGCGCCCGTTCGACCTCGTCGAGTATGCGTTGCTCGTGTTCGGGGAGCCGGCCGATGGACACGATGTCTCCTCCCGGAGGGGGCGGACCGACCCCCGCCGAGTGCCCGTGCCGTTCCGCGGCTAACCGTCCCGCGCAGCCCCGGCGCCCCCGCCCTCCGCCGCGGCCCGCAAGGCGGCCACCAGGCCGTCCGCCGCGTCCGGGACCGGGTCGGCCGCCCGGAACCCCGCGCCGATCCGCGCCGCCACCGCGCGCCCGTCGGTCAAGCACCAGCGCCACCAGCGCTCCAGTGCCCCCTCCGCCTCCGTGCGCTCCCCGGCCAGCCGTTCGGCCGCCACCAGCGCCGGCCAGCCACAGGCGCGGGCCTGCGCCGTCACCTTCGCGCCGCCCACGACCGGGTCCACCGCCAGGACCGGGACACCGGCCCGCAGCGCGAGCACCAGCCCGTGCAGCCGGTCGGTGACGACCAGGTCGAGGCGGGCCAGTACGGCCTCCAGCTGGGCCGGCGTGCCGCACAGCCGCCAGTCGTGGGCGTCGAGCCGGGTCTCCAGCTCCAGCCGGGCGCAGTCCCGGCCGGCCAGCCAGCGGGTCAGCACGGCGGCGACCTCCTCGTGCCGCCGTCGGCCCCCGTACTCGTGCTGCCCGTGGGTGAGCACCACCCCGACGACGGGCACCGCGGGGAGCGCCGGAGCGCGGGCCGCGAGGTCCACGCCCGGACCGGTCCCGGCGCCGTCACGGGCCAGCACCCGGTGGAAGCCGGTGACGGCGGGGGAGTCCGGATCGACCACGGAGACCCCGACCGCGATCCGCACGCAGTGCGCGAACCGCCGGTGCAACTCCTCCACCCGCCGCCCGTGCACCGGCCCGCACACGAACACCAACCGCGAGTACGCCGCCGGGTCCACGTCGTCGAAGTGCGTGCCGTCGGCGCGGAACCCGGGGCTCCACACGACGTCGTACGCCAGCCCCGCGTCCCGCAGCACCCGCTCCACCCGCTCCAGCGCCAGCACGTCCCCGGCCGTCGCCTCCCCGTGCAGGAAGCTGAACCAGCCGGTCACCAGGATCTTGTCCGGTTCGTGCACAGTGCCCCCGGGTGCCCCGCAGGGGGCCCGGCAACCCCCGCGACGGCGGCCGGACGGGTCCGGTCAGCGTCCGACCACCCGGGGCGACGGCCGAGCGGACCGGGGACCGGGGGCCGGGGACCGGTGGTCGGTGACCGGTGACCGGTGGTCGGGGGCCGGGGACCGGTGGTGGGGGATCGCGGCGGTCGGCGATCGCGGACAGGATCCGTCCTCGATCCCCGCTACCGTGCCCGCATGACGACCAAGGCAGGAACGACCGCCCCCGTCCTCGGCATCCGGGCCCTCAACCGCGCCACCCTGGCCCGCCAGTTGCTGCTGCGCCGTGCGGTGATGACCGCCGAGGCCGCCGTCGCGCACCTGGTCGGGCTCCAGGCGCAGAACGTGAAGCCCCCGTACTACGCGCTCGCCGCCCGCCTCGACGGGTTCGCCCCCGAAGACCTGTCCGCGCCGATGGCCGACCGCCGCGTCGCCCGGCTCGTCACCCTGCGCTCGACCATCCACACCCACACCGCCGACGACTGCCTCACTCTGCGCCCGCTGGTGCAGGCCGCCCGGGAACGGGAGTTGAGCATGTTCCGCGCGGGCCTGACCGGTGTCGACCTGGACCGGCTGGCCCGCCTGGCCCGGGACCTGGTCGAGGCCGAGCCGCGCACCATGGGGCAGTTGCGCGAGGCCCTCGGCGCCGAGTGGCCCGACGCCGACCCGCAGGCCCTGTCCGTGGCCGCCCGCTGCCGGCTGCCGCTCGTCCAGGTGACGCCGCGCGGACTGTGGGGGCGCAGCGGTCAGGTCGCGCTCACCACCGCCGAGCACTGGTTCTCACGCCCCGCGCGGCCGGCGCCCGCTCCCGACGACGTCGTGCTGCGCTACCTCGCCGCGTTCGGACCCGCGTCGGTGAAGGACATGCAGACCTGGGCCGGGCTGACCCGGCTCCGGGACGCCTTCGAACGGCTCCGTCCGCGCCTCGTCACCTTCCGGGACCCGCACGGCACCGAACTCTTCGACCTCCCCGACGCGCCGCGCCCCGCCCCGGACACCCCGGCCCCGCCGCGCTTCCTGCCCGAGTTCGACAACCTGCTCCTCTCCCACGCCGACCGCGCCCGCGTCGTCCCGCCCGAGCACAAGGGCCGCACCTGGAAGAAGAACCAGGCCTACCGCGTCCTGCTCGTCGACGGCTTCGTGGCCGGACTGTGGAAGCTGGAGGACGACGCCCTGGTCGTCGAGGCCTTCGCCCGCCCCTCGAAGACGCGGCGGGAGGAGATCGCCGCCGAGGGCGAGCGGATGCTCGCGACGCTGCACGCCGGCACCGCGTACGACATCCGCTTCGGGACCGTACGCGGCTGAACCCGCGAGCCCGTGCGGGCGGCAGGCATGGAGAGGGGGGCGTGCCGGGCCGGCGGGGGGGCCCCCCCCCCCCCCGCGGGCGGGGCGGGCGGGGGGGGGAGGGGGGACACGGCGGCCGGGCCCGCGCCGGGGGGGGCC
>NZ_JBVJEA010000003.1:307863-497575 GCF_055581985.1 Streptomyces sp. NPDC042336
GTTCCCGCCGCGGTTGCTCGCGCCGGCGTGCTCTCCCCGGGGGGGGGGGGGGGGCGTGGCGTGGGTGGGGGGGGGGGGGGGGGGGCGGCGGGGGCCCCCCCCCCCCCGCCCCCTGGTCTTGCGCCTGAGAGGTCCTCAGGGGTCAAACGGCGGCCGGCCCGGAACGGGTGAGCACGGACATGAGTCTCCTCAGGCGGTTGCCGGTGGGGGGTCGCACGGGCGTGGGGGGTTGCACGGGGATCTCGGGACAGATCCCCGTATGCCCGGGCGAGCGGCACGTGCTCACGCTAGAACCGGTGGTCCGGGCCACCCAATGAGGGAACCCCCTAGGGGGCGCCGGGCAGGGAAAACCCTCGGTTCACCGCCGGTAAACCCGGCCGTCGCCGGACGCCCGTCCTCAGTCGGCTCGCCGGCCCGCCGCCAGCCGGACGATGTCGACCCGGGACCTGATCCCCAGTTTGCGGTAGACCCGGGTCAGGGTCGCCTCGACGGTCTTGACGCTGACGAACAGCCGGGCGGCGATCTCCCGGTTGGTCGCGCCCTCCATCACCAGCGCGGCCACCTGACGCTCCATCGCGGCGAGCCCCGCCAGACCGTCCGGCTCGGCGGCCGGCACCGGGGGTGCCCCGGCCGCCCGCGCCGCGACGGCCGCCTCCACCCGCCCCAGCCAGGGCAGCGCCCGGCACCGCCGGAACAGCCGCGCCGCCTCGTCGTACGACGCCGGCTCCGGTGCCCGGCCCGGCCGTTCGGCGTGCAGCTCGGCCAGCGCGAAGACCGCCCGGGCCTCCTCCAGGCCGAACCCCAGCCCGGCCAGCCGCTCCCGCGCCGACGTCAACCGCGCCAACGCCGCCCGGTGTTCGCCCCGCGCCGCCCGCACCAGTGCCTCGGACCGGTCGAGGACGGCGAGCACGCTCTGGCGTCCGAGCCGCAGGGCGTGCGCCCGGGTGACCTCGATGACGTCCATGGCCTCGGCCGGTTCCCCGGTGCGCACCAGGGCCTCCGCGAGGTCGCCCTGCCACCGGCCGCGCGCCGGGTCGGTGATGCCCGCGCCGGCCTCCAGCTCCCGCACCCGGCGCAGCACCCGTACGGCCGCCGCCGCGTCGCCCGCCGCCAGGTGCGCGTGACCGAGCGCGGCCAGCGCCCGCGGCAGGTACACGGCGTCGCCGTCCCCCTCCGCCAGCCGCACCGCCTCCCGGGCCAGCTCCAGGGCCCGGCCGGGGTCGCCGCCCGCGGCCTCGGCGAGCGCGGCCTGCATCGCGCCCGCGCCCTCCCCGATGCCCGCGTCGCGCGCCAGGGTCAGGCTCTCCCGGGACAGCTCCAGGGCCCGGCCGCAGTGGCCGGAGTGCAGCTCGGTCTCCGCGAGGAAACGCAGGTAGTGGACCTCGCTCTCGGCCATGCCGCGCCGGCGCACCTCGCGCAGCAGCGCGGTGACGGTGCTCCGTGCCTCCGCCAGCCGGTCGCTCATCACCAGCCACCGGAACCGGGAGGAGCCCGCCCCGTTGTGGTGGCACGCCACCCGCGGGTCCTGCGGCTCCTGGAGCGCCCGCTGGATGGTCGCCGGGGCGTCGGGGTGGCCCATCAGCGTCTCCGACTGCGCCTGGAAGGCGAGCGCGAGCAGCTCGGTGCGGCGGTCCCCGGCCCGCGCCGCCAGCCGGGCCGCGTGCGCGGCCTCCTCGCGGCCCTGGGCGAAGTCGCCCTGCACCACCAGGGAGCGCCAGGCCAGCTGGTAGTGGACCAGGGCGAGCAGCCGCGGGTCGTCGCCCGCGTCGGCCAGGGCCTGCGGGAAGACGGCGTCCACCTCGCCGATGGCCTGCCCGGCCGCCTCGATCACCGCCATCCAGGCCCGGACCCGCTCGCCGGGCGCGGTGGCCCCGGTCAGCACCTCGCGGGCGACGTCGCGGGCGAGGTCCTGCTCGCCCGCGGTGATCGCGTCCTCGGCGGCCGTCAGCCGGCGCTCGTCCGGGCCCGGAGTGCTGTCCGCCGGGGTGTGGTGGGCGGCGAGCAGCCCCAGCGAGGCGGCCACCGAAGGCGCCCCGCGGTCCCGGGCCAGCGCCGCGGCCTGAGCCAGCCGGGCCGCCACCTGCGGGTCGGTGCCGATGGTGGCCAGCGCAAGATGCCGGGCGCGCTCGATCGGGTCGGAGGCTGCCGTGGACAGCGCGGCGTGCGCGGCCCGCCGCTCCGGCGCGGGGGCCTCGGCGTACAGCGCGGCCGAGATCAGCGGATGCGCGAACCGTACGGTCGGACCCTCCGGGTCGGGTGCCAGCAGCCCGAGCGCCGCCGCCTGCGCCGTCTCCGCCTCGGCGTTCTCCCGGCCGGCCGCGTGCAGCAGCGCCGGGGTGGGGCGGGCGCCCGCGCTGGCGACCAGCAGGGTGCGGCGGGCCTCGTCCGACAGCATCTCCAGACGGGACAGGACCAGGGCGCGCAGCGAGGTCGGCACCGGCAGCGGCTCGCCCGGACGCGGTGCGGCGGGGCTCTCGGCCAGGGCCCGGCCCAGCTCCAGGGCGAACAGCGGATTGCCGCCGCTGGTGCGGTGGATGTCGCGGACGGTGGAACGGTGCAGGCCCGAGTAGCCGCGTTGGTCCAGCAGCGTCGAGACCTGGGCGCGGGTCAGCGGACCGAGGCGCACCGCGCGGGTGTCCGGGGGCGAGGTGCGCAGATGACGGTCGTACTCCGCGTCCTGGGTCTCGGGCCCCTCGGTGCGCACCGCGCACAGCAGCCGCACCGGGGTGTCGCCCAGGCGGCGGGCGGCGAAGCCGAGGAGTTCCGTGCTGGCCGGATCGAGCCACTGGAGGTCGTCGGCGACGACCAGGACGGGCCCCGCGGCGGCGAGGGCCCGCAGCGCGGACAGCACGGCCAGCCGCAGCGCGAGGCCGTCGCGCTGGAGGGTGGACTCGCCGCGGCCGGTCAGCGCGGACTCCAGTGCGGTGTGCTGGGCGGCCGGCAGCGCGGGGGAGACCTCGTCGAGGACCTGGCCCAGGAGGTCGGCGAGGGCGAGGAAGGGGAGATGGGATTCGGACTCGGTGGCCGAGCAGCGCAACACGGTGTGCGCCGTGCGGGCGTACTCCGCGGCCAGGGTGCGCAGGACCGTCGACTTCCCGATTCCGGCGGGCCCGTGCAGCAGCACGCTGCCGCCCCGGGAGAGCTGCTCACGCGCCGCGGCGAACGACTCCTCCCGCCCGATGACCAGGTCGGAGCGGCATCCGGCAGCGTCCGCGAAGTCCCGTGGCACGGTGACCGCTCCCCTCCGTGTGTCGTGTCCGGGCCAATATTAGGCAACCGCGCATCGCGTGACGGGGGACGGCGAGGTGACCCGAACAACAAAGCCGAGCCCACCCAAGACCAAGATCGGGTGAGAAACGCCCGGCCGGTGCCCCGGGGCACCCGGACCGCGGACTACGGCAGCCACCCCGTCCGGCGGGCGGCGGCGACGGCCTCCGTGCGGGTGCGGGCGCCCAGTTTGCGCATGGCCGAGCGCAAGTAGCTCTTGACGGTCTCCGGACCCACCCCGAGCCGCCCGGCCGCCTCCCCGTTCGTCGCCCCCGCGGCCACGCAGGCCAGCACGTCCACCTCGCGCGGTGCCAGCCGGGGCCCCGGGGCGGGACCGTCCCCCGCCACCAGCAGGCCGCACGCGCGCAGCAGCTCGTCCCGCAGCGCCGGGTCCGTGATCCTCGGCGCCAGCGCCCGCAGCGCCGCGTGCGCCTCCCGCACCTGCTCCCAGGCCGCGCCACCCGCGCCACCCGCGCCGCCCGCCGGACCGGGCGCGGGCGGCGCGGCCGCCGCCAGCAGCTCGTCCGCCTCGTCCCGCAGCACCAGCGCCTGCTCCGCGTCCCGCGCCGCCGCCACGGCCGCGCTCAGTGTGCGGTCGCCCAGCGGCTGGGCCGTGCGCAGCGCGCCGTACAGCACGCCGCGCACCCGGCGCCGTACGACCACCGGCACCGCCAGGACCGAGCGCAGGCCCTCGGCGGCGACGGGCAGGTCGTACTCGTGGCTGATCTGCCGGGAGACGGAGTAGTCCGTCACCGCGCACGGCCGCGACAGTGCCACCGCCCGGCCGCCGAGCCCGTTGCCGGCCGTCACCGCCAGCGCGCTGAGCGCCGTCGTGGCCGTGCCGCTCAGCTCGCTGATGCGCACCTGGCGCCGACCGGACTCCACGAGCCCGCCGAAGGCGACGGGCAGCCCGGTCGTGCGCCGCAGCCGCGCCAGCGCGCTGCGGATCTGAGCCGCGTCCGCCGCGTCCACCGCCACTCGTCCCGTCCTCCCTCGCGACCGCCGTCCGGGACGCACACCCCCGTTCGGGGGTAGTGAGACCCACATCACGGATTAGACGATGGCACCGAGCCGCCCGGCAAGGTCCGGCACCGAGGAGGACAGATGACGACGGCCACGGAGCTGTTCCGCAGCGCACGGGACTTCCTGCTGGAACACCGCGAGGACTACACCGCCGCCTACCAGGGGTTCCGGTGGCCCCGCCCCGACGCCTTCAACTGGGCGCTGGACTGGTTCGACGTCATCGCCGACGGCAACGGTCGCACCGCCCTGCACATCGTCGAGGAGGACGGCCGCGAGGTCCGGGTCTCCTTCGCCGAGATGTCCGCCCGCTCCAACCGCGTGGCGAACCGCCTGCGCGAGTGGGGCGTCGGCCCGGAGGACCGCATCCTCGTGATGCTCGGCAACCAGGCCGAGCTGTGGGAGACCGCGCTGGCCGCGATGAAGCTGCGCGCGGTCGTCATCCCGGCCACGACCCTGCTCGGCCCGGCCGATCTGCGCGACCGCGTCGACCGCGGCCGGGTCAAGCACGTGATCGCGCGGGCCGAGGACACCGGCAAGTTCGACGAGGTGCCCGGCGACTACACGCGCGTCGCGGTCGGCGGCGGCGCCACGGCACCCGGCTGGCGGCCCTACGAGGACGTGTACGGGGCCCTGGACGCCTTCACCCCGGACGGCCCCACCGCCGCCGACGACCCGCTGATGCTGTACTTCACCTCCGGCACCACCGCCCGCCCCAAACTGGTCGAGCACACCCACGTGTCCTACCCCGTGGGGCACCTGGCGACCATGTACTGGATCGGCCTGAAGCCCGGGGACGTGCACCTGAACATCTCCTCGCCCGGCTGGGCCAAGCACGCCTGGTCGAACCTGTTCGCGCCGTGGAACGCGGAGGCGACCGTGTTCCTGTACAACTACACGCGGTTCGACGCGCCCCGGCTCATGGCCGAGATGGACCGGGCCGGGGTGACCACCTTCTGCGCCCCGCCCACCGTGTGGCGCATGCTCATCCAGGCCGACCTCACCCGGCTCGCCGCCCCGCCGCGCGAGGTCGTCGCCGCCGGTGAGCCGCTCAACCCCGAGGTGATCGAGCGGGTCCGCCGCCTGTGGGGGAGGACCATCAGGGACGGCTTCGGCCAGACCGAGACCGCCGTCCAGGTCTCCAACAGCCCCGGCCAGGTGCTGAAGACCGGCTCGATGGGCCGCCCCAGCCCCGGCTACCGCGTCGAGCTGCTCGACCCGGTGTCCGGCGCGCCCGGCGCCGACGAGGGCGAGATCGCCCTGGACCTGTCCGAGCGTCCCGTCGGCCTGATGACCGGCTACCACGGCGACCCGGACCGCACGGCCGAGGCGATGGCCGGCGGCTACTACCGCACCGGCGACATCGGCGCGCGGGACGAGGACGGCTACCTGACCTACGTCGGCCGGGCCGACGACGTGTTCAAGGCCTCCGACTACAAGATCAGCCCCTTCGAGCTGGAGAGCGCCCTGCTGGAGCACGAGGCGGTCGCCGAGGCCGCGGTCGTGCCCGCCCCGGACGAGCTGCGCCTCGCGGTGCCGAAGGCGTACATCGTGCTGGCGGCCGGCTGGGAGCCGGGGCCCGACACCGCGAAGGTGCTCTTCGAGCACTCCCGGCAGACCCTCGCCCCCTACAAGCGGGTGCGCCGCCTGGAGTTCGGCGAGCTGCCCAAGACCGTCTCCGGCAAGATCCGCCGCATCGAGCTGCGCGAGGCCACGGCGGCCGGTTCCGTCAGCGAGTACCGCGAGGAGGACTTCCGGTGACCGGACCGTCCTACGCCCACGGCACCAGCACCACCCCGCTGCTGGGCGACACCATCGGCGCCGACCTCGGCCGCGCGATCGCCGCCCACCCGGACCGCGAGGCCCTGGTCGACGTCCCGTCCGGCCGGCGCTGGACCTACGCCGAGTTCGGCGCCGCCGTCGACGAGGTGGCGCGGGGACTGCTCGCCAAGGGCGTCACCAAGGGCGACCGGGTCGGCATCTGGGCGGTCAACTGCCCCGAGTGGGTCCTCGTCCAGTACGCCACCGCCCGCATCGGCGTCATCATGGTGAACGTCAACCCGGCCTACCGCGCCCATGAGTTGGAGTACGTCCTCAAGCAGTCCGGCATCACCCTGCTGGTCGCCTCGCTCGCCCACAAGAGCAGCGACTACCGGGCGATCGTGGAGCAGGTCCGCGGCCGGTGCCCCGCGCTGCGCGAGACCGTCTACATCGGCGACCCGTCCTGGGACGCGCTCACCGCGGCCGCCGCGTCGGTGCCGCAGGAGCGGGTGGACGCCCTCGCCGCCGAGCTGAGCTGCGACGACCCGGTCAACATCCAGTACACCTCCGGCACCACCGGCTTCCCCAAGGGCGCCACCCTCTCCCACCACAACATCCTCAACAACGGTTACTGGGTGGGCCGTACGGTCGGCTACACGGAGCAGGACCGGGTGTGCCTGCCGGTCCCCTTCTATCACTGCTTCGGCATGGTCATGGGCAACCTGGGCGCCACCTCCCACGGCGCCTGCATCGTCATCCCCGCCCCGTCCTTCGAGCCCGCGGCGACGCTGGAGGCGGTGCAGCGGGAGCGGTGCACGTCCCTGTACGGCGTGCCGACCATGTTCATCGCGGAGCTGAACCTGCCGGACTTCGCCTCCTACGACCTCACCTCCCTGCGCACCGGCATCATGGCCGGCTCGCCCTGCCCGGTGGAGGTGATGAAACGGGTGGTCGCCGAAATGCACATGGAGCAGGTCTCCATCTGCTACGGCATGACCGAGACCTCCCCGGTCTCCCTGCAGACCCGCATGGACGACGACCTCGAACACCGCACCGGCACCGTCGGCCGCGTCCTGCCGCACATCGAGGTCAAGGTCGTCGACCCGGTCACCGGCGTGACCCTGCCGCGCGGCGAGGCGGGCGAACTGCGCACCCGCGGCTACAGCGTGATGCTCGGCTACTGGGAGGAGCCGGAGAAGACCGCCGAGGCCATCGACCCGGGCCGCTGGATGCACACCGGGGACCTCGCGGTGATGCGCGAGGACGGGTACGTGGAGATCGTCGGCCGGATCAAGGACATGATCATCCGGGGTGGCGAGAACATCTACCCGCGCGAGGTCGAGGAGTTCCTGTACGCCCACCCGAAGATCGCGGACGTCCAGGTCGTCGGAGTGCCGCACGAGCGCTACGGCGAGGAGGTGCTGGCCTGCGTCGTCCCGCGCGACGCCGCCGAACCGCTCACCCTGGAGGAACTGCGCGCCTACTGCGAGGGGCGGCTGGCCCACTACAAGGTGCCCAGCCGCCTCCAGCTCCTCGACTCCTTCCCGATGACCGTCTCCGGGAAGGTGCGCAAGGTGGAGCTGAGGGAGCGGTACGGCACCGCCGAGCCCCCGCGAAACCACTGATCCGCCTCACCGGGGCGGTCGGGAGACGGACGTCCGGCCGTCCCGGCGGCCGGGGAGCCGCAGTCCGGGTCCGTCGCCCGCGTACCCGTCGCCCGTCCACCGCCGGCATCAGCCGGCCGCCCACCCGGCGCCCACGGCGCAGAGCACCGGCAGGACGAGGAGGGCGGCGCCCATCGGAAGGGGGAACGGGCCGCGCTCCCGCGCCACCGCGCGGACCGCGAACGCCTTGCGCTGGGCCGCGTCCGTGCGCCTCGTCGACAGCGGGGTCAGCGAACCCAGCAGCACCAGCAGCACTTCGGACCAGCGCAGGCGTGCCGGCCCCGCCACGGGCAGCGTCCACGACGACACCCATCCCCGGAACGGCAGCAGCGCCAGAACCGTCCCGCACAGGAAACCCGCGCACGCCGTGCACGCCGCCTGCCACGGCAGCCGTGCACCGGCCCACAGGACGAGTGTCAGCACGGCCGCGCAGGGGAGCGTCACGAGGGCGATCCACCGCTCCCGGCGCTCGGGCAGCCACCGCAGGAGCACGCAGGTGAGGACGAGGTCGCAGACCAGGAGTGCGAACACGGCGAGCGGAAGGAGCACGGGCGGTCCTCAGCTGTCGGGAAGGCGGGGGAGGCCGTCACACGGCCGGGCAGGGCGGCTCAGCCGATGAGAAGGGCCACCAGCGCCGTCGTCGCCACGAAGGCGAGCAGGAAGACGGCCAGTTGACCCTTCGTCACCTCGTCCGCCGGCCGGCCCGCGCGGTGGAGGGCGAGCTGGCGGGCGAAGTACTTGGCGTAGACCAGCCTCAGCACCACCAGGACGAGAGCGACCAGAGTGAACAGGAAGAGCGCCTGCTTCACATCGCCGTCCCGGGCCAGGGTCTGCCCGCCGATGACCGCGGCGCCGGCCAGTGGCGGCAGTACCGCGGCGATGCGCTGCCACCTCTTCGTGGCCAGCGACTGCGCGGCCAGGGCGAGGGCGATGCCGGACACGACAGCCATGATCCACCACTGGGTGACGGACATGTCGGGCGTCAGCATGGGCACTTCCCTCTTCCGGGCCGCCGCGGACCGCTGGGACGGCGGCATTCGGGTGGGACGGGATCATATCCCGTCCCACCCCTGCCGGCTGCGTGCGTCCGCTACCAGGTCAGCCAGCCGACGACCGTGGTCGTGGCGTCACTCACGGCCCCGGAGACCTTCGCGCCGACGTTCTCCGCTACGTCGTCCAGGCCGCCGAACTTGCTGAGCAGTTTCCCCTTGCCGAGGAAGATGCCGCCCACCGCGAACATGCCGAGCGCGCTGTGGAAGTCGCTGCCCTGCCAGTTGTCGGCGATGCCGTGGAGCAGGGCGCTCGTCCCCTGCAGTCCCCAGGACACGAGACCGACCGCGCCGGCCGCCGCCAGCAGGGCCGGTGCGGCGGGCGGGAAGAGCAGGGCGCCCACACCGAGGACGACGCCGGCGCCGCCCGCGATGGTGCTCCAGTGCCCGGTGACCGTCGCCCACTGCTTGGCCGAACCGATGTCCTCCGGCCACAGCTCCCAGTCGTAGTACCAGGGCTTGTCCTGGTCGGAGGTCTGGGAGGGGTTCGACCCGTTCTCCTGGTCCTGCGCCGCCTTCTCCGCGGCCTGGCGCGCCTTCTCGGCGGCCTCCGCCTTCCGCTTCGCCGCCACGACAGCCTTCGCCTCGCTGGCGGCGTCCGCGGCTGCCGCCGCGTCGGCACCGGCCTGCAGCTTCGCGGCCCGGGCGCTGGCGGCGGAGGCCTGCGCCTCGGCGGCGGACGCGACGGCCGCCCGGGCGGACGCCGCAGCCTGTCGCATGGAGTAGTTCGCCGTCCGGGCCGCTCCGCGGGCCACGGTCGCCGCCTGCGACGCGCTGGCGGCGGACTTGGCCGCGTCGGACGCGGACTGGTCGGCGGCGTCCGCGTTGGCCTTGGCCTCGGCGGCGGCGTCGGCGGCGTCGGCGGCGTGGTCCTTCGCCTTCGCCGCCCAGTCGGAGGCCTCCTCGGCGGCCTGCCGGGCCTCGGCGGCCGCCTTCGACGCCAGCGCCGCGTCCTCCAGCGCCTTCGCCGCGACCTTCGCGGCGTGGGCGATGGCGGCGCGGATGGCGGCCACGTGGGTGGCGTGGTCCTCGTCGAGCCGGGCGATGTAGAACTTGTCACGGGCGACGAAGTACCGCCGCATGCGCGCGGAGCCCTCCAGCACGATCTCCGCGGCAGACTTCATGTAGGGGCCGCCGGAGTCGAGGAGGCGGAAGATCTCGACCTGGTCGTCCTGCTTGACGGCCTCCGCCAGCTCCACGTTGAGGAAGCGGTGCAGCGCCAGGGCGCTGCCGTCTGCGAGGGCCGCCTCGGCCTTCGCCTTGACCGCCTGGCCCGGGTCCTCGTTCAGGACGGAGAACACGGTGACGCGGTTGTCCGTGGCCGCGGCCTCGAGGACGCCGGTCGCGAGGAACTCGGTGGGGGCGTCCTCGTTCTCGTCGGCCAGCGCCCGGTGGGCTGCTTCGGCGACGGCGGGCTTCGCCGATTCCGCGACGGTCAGCACCGTCTCGCGGTCGTCCTGGCGCTGGGCGAGCAGCCGGTCGGCGCCGACCCAGTTGAGAACGTCCTGGTCGGCGCCGGCGAGGGCGAACTCGGCTGCGGCACGCGTCCAGCTGCCGGCGGAGTCCAGGAGCCGTACGGCGGCCCTGCGGCCCTCGGCAACGGCCTGGGCGGTGTCGCCGGCCAGAAGCGCCGCCTCCGCCGCCGCGATCGCGTTCTTCGTCTCCGTGGCCGTCTGGTCCGCCAGGGTGCGCCGGTTGTCGGCCTGCTTGGCGTCGTCGATCTCGGCCTGCGCCCTCAGTCTGGCCTCCAGGACGCCGAGTTCCGTGTCCTGGGTGATGCGGGCGGTCTCCGCCTCACGCGCGGCGGCCTCTACGGCCTTGGCCTCCTCGACCGCGTCGGCGGCCGTGGTCGCGGCCTTGACCGCGGCCTCGGCGTAGGCGGTGGAACGCTTGGCGTACTCGACCGCCTCACCGGCGTGCTCGGCCGCCTCGTCGGCCGCGTCCGCGGCCGCGTCGGCGTGGTCGGCGGCGCTGTTGGCGGCGTCCCGTGCGACCGCCGCCGCGGCTGCGGCCCGGTCGGAGAGGTTTCGGGCGGTACCGGCGGCCCGAGTGGCGCGCGCGGCGGCGGCGTTGGCCTCGGCGGCTGCCTGCCGGGCGGCGGCGGCCTGGGACGTGGCCACGCCTGCCGAAGCGGCGGCGTTCGCGGCCTCGTTCGCAGCGACGGCGGCGTTCTGCGCCGCGCCCGCGGCGGCGGCTCCGGCGGCGTAGGACTGACGCGAAGCCGCCGCGGCGTGGTCGGCGGCCGTCGCGGCGCTGCGCGCGCGGCGAGCGGCGTTCCGGGCGCCCTCGGCCGCACTGCGCGCGGCGGAGGCCTTGGACGCGTCCTTGGACGCGGCGATGGCCGCACCGTAGGCGCGGGAGGCCGCGTTGCCGGCGGCGGCGGCGGCAGCGGCGGCGGCCTGGGCGGCCCGCGCGGCCCGGCCCGAGGCGGCCTGAGCCGTGCGGGAGGCGGCGATCGCGGTGTTGGCGGCGTTGGCCGCGCCCCGTGCGGCATTGGCGGCGTTGTTGGCCGCGCGCGCCGACTTGCGGACGTCTTCCTTGGCGGCCAGGGCCTCCTGGGCCGCCTTCTGAGCAGCGGCTTTCGCCTCCTCGGCGGCCTTCTTGGCCCGGTCCGAAGCGGCCACGGCCTGCTCCGACTTCAGGCTCGCCTGCTTGCCCTCGCGCTCGACCACGGCGACCAGCTGCTCGATGGTCGCGCTCTCCTCGTCGCGGGCGCGTGCGATGAACTGACCGGAGACCAGGAAGCGGTGGATGGCTTCGGGCGTCCCGTCGGCCAGGGCCTGCTCGGCGTACTTCTTCACCTCGGGGGAGGCGGTGTTGAGGATCGTGAAGACTTCGACCCTCTCGTCCTCGGCCTGGGCCGTGTACTGGGTCTCGTCCAGGAAGGTGCGCATGGCCTGGGAGGTGCCCGCGTCCAGGGCCTTGGTGGCCTCGCGGGCCACTGCGGGGCCGCTGTTGTTCAGGATGGTGAGCACCGAGACCCGTAGGTCGGTCGTCACCGGCTCGACGTATCCGTCGGTCAGGTAGGCGGTGACGGCGGCGTCGCCGGCCGTCAGCGCGGCCTCGGCGGACTGCTGGGCGGACTTGCCCGCGTGCGGGAGACCCGTGAGCACGGCGAAGCGGTTGTCCTCCGCCTGGGCGACGGGGAGTTCACTGGTGAGGAAGGCGGAGACGGCGGCCTGGGACCCGGTCAGGGCGGCGGCTGCCGCCTCGCGGACGGCGACACCACCGATCTTGTACTGCCACACCGCCCTGCCCCGATCGGTGTCCGGCAGATCGGTGTCGGTGTCTCCGGAGTCGCCTTCGGCGGCCCCGGCGGGGCCGGCGGCGAGCAACGTCACGCCGGGCAGGGCGGGTACGGCGCTCGTCGCGGCGATGGTGGTGAGTATGCGGCGTCTGCTCCACAGTGACGCTGACAAAGTGAGCATCCTTCCCGTACGGGATACGCGAGTGTGTTGGCGGACGAAACGCTCAACGCTGATACAGGAGAGCAAAACTGACTTCTCGTCAGCTTCACATGTTGCGCGGCGAAACATTACCTGTCCGTCACCGGATCGCCACCCTTATTCCGTCGGGAAAAAATTGACGGATTGTAATTCCGAGATAGCGGTTCGGCGTACAGATTGAGGGATAGCCACCTCTGCTCCATGAGAAGGTCACAGGATCTTCATAATTGAGAAGGCAACCTTTTCTTGGGTGATGCAGGTCACGATGGGGTTGTTCGGGGTGACCTTTTTGTGGTGGTTGAAGGGTTGGACAAAACTATTCGGGCCGACTTCCATCGGGGGGCCGCAGGGGTGCGGGTGCGTCCCGGAACCCCTTCAAGCGGTCCGGTGGCGGAATCATCAGGGGGTTCTGAGGGCGAGTTGAAGCCGTCCCGTGCCGCCCTTTCCGCCACGCGTACCGGACATTGCGTTCGCATCGACCCGTAGGACGGTAATGAAGAGCAGATCACGAATTGGGGCCTCATGGTCCAAGGGGCGTTTCCTGGCGCGAACCGCGGCCGTCGCGGTCGCCGCGGGGACACTGGCGGCGGTGGTGGTGGTCGGCGGGGGAGACTCGGCCGAGCGGGGCGGGGCCTCCGTGCGCGCGGTCGCCGACGAGGCTCCGGGCTACGCCGTCGAGGACTTCGCCTATCCGCAGGCTGACAAGGTCCTCGAGGAGCAGGGCATCGTCCTCAAGCGGGGCGACGGGCACATCGTGCTGGCCTCCTGCGCGCCGGGCACCGGTCAGCTGGAGGTCTACTCGCGCGAGGCGTCGAGCGTCTGCTTCGAAGTCACCGGTGACAGCGGCTGGCTGACGATGGAGATCCCGTCCGTCTACGGCGTGAAGACGAACGAGTACGCGACCCAGGTCGACCTGACCGTCGGCGAGGAGGAGAAGTCCGTCGACGTCCCGGCCAACTCGTGGAAGGCAGTGGGCGAGAGCGCCGACGAGCAGGGACGCCCGCACATGCTGGTGGAGATCAGGACGTCCAAGTAGTGACCTGCGAAACCCCAGCAGTGACGAGCGATCAGCCCCCCTGCCCCGCAGCTACTCGAGCAAGGAGCCGACCCATGCCGCATCCCAGACCCTTGCGTCTCACCGCACTCGCCGCCGTCCTGGCCGCCGGACCGATCGCGCTGACCGCCGGCCCCGCGGCTGCCGTGACCGGCCCGGCGGCCTCCGACTCCGACACGACCCACGCCTACGCCGCCCAGATCATCGTCGGCGACCACGACCGCGGCTGCTCCGGCGTCCTGGTCGACAGCGACTGGCTGCTCACCGCCGCCAGTTGCTTCGCCGAGAACCCCGCCGAGAGCCTTACCGTGCCGGCCGGCAAGCCCGCCCTGACCACCACGGCGACCATCGGCCGCGCCGACCTCACCGGCACCGGCGGCGCCGTCCGTACGGTCGTCGAGCTGGTGCCCCGCACCGACCGCGACGTGGTCCTGGCCCGGCTGAACCGCCCGGTCACCAACGTCACGCCGGTCGCACTGGCCACCGCCGCGCCCACCACGGGTGAGGAACTGACGCTGGCCGGCTACGGCCGCAGCAAGACCGAGTGGGCTCCGCTGAACCTGCACACCGGGGTCTTCTCGGTGGACGCCTCCTCCGCCACCACCGCGACGGTCACCGGCAAGGACGGTGCGGCCGCGTGCATGGGCGACACCGGTGGTCCGCTGGTGCGCACCGTGAACGGCGCCCAGCAGCTGGCCGCCCTGAGCAGTCGCTCATACCAGGGCGGTTGCTTCGGCATCGACGCCGCCGAGACGCGTACCGGAGGCGTGGTCTCCCGCGTCGACGACCTCGGCTCCTGGGTGGTGTCCAAGGCCGGGGCCAACCGGATCACCGACTTCAACTGCGACGGCGTGGAGGACATAGCCGTCGCCGACCCGGAGGCCACCGTCGGTGGCGACGCCAAGGCGGGCCTGGTCCGCGTCGTCTACGGCGGGGGCAGGGGCACGGCCCAGATCGACCAGGACCTCGACTGGGTGCCGGGCGGCGCCGAGGCCAACGACCTCTTCGGGCAGTCCATCGACACCGTCGACTACGACGAGGACGGCTGCACGGACCTGGCCGTCGGCACCCCGGGGGAGGACCTCGGTGACGCCGCGGACGCGGGCATGGCCGACGTCCTGTACGGCGCACCCGGCGGCATCGGCACCGGCGCCGTCAAGAACGCCCACTTCCAGCAGGCCACGGGCAACGGCTCCATCAGTGCCTCCACGCCGGAGAACGGTGACCTGATGGGGCAGGCGATGGTCGCCGGCACCACGGCCGCCGGCGAGCCCTTCGTCGTCATCGGCGTGCCCGGTGAGGGCCTGAGCGGTGCTGCCGGGGCCGGCGAGGCGTTCTATGTGCGAGGCGGCACCAACGTCTCCGTGCACCAGGACAAGCTGGACGTCCCCGGCGCGGTGGAGGCGAACGACGGCTTCGGCGCCGTGCTGGCCGCCGACGCCAACCACCTCGCCATCGGAGCGCCCGACGAGGCCATCGGAACCGACGCGGCCGCCGGCAACCTCGTGGTCTTCTCGCACACGCTGAACAGCGAGAAGCGGCCCACCCCGCTGTTCGGTCTCGACCAGGACCTGGACACCGTCTCCGGCGGTGCCGAGGCCGGGGACCGCTTCGGCGCCGCCCTGGCCCTCGCCCCGTACCGCCCGTCGGGCGCGGCGCGTGCCGACGAGTCGATCCTCGCGGTCGGTTCTCCGGGCGAGGCCCTGAACGTGGACGGCGTCAGCAAGGCGGAGACGGGCGGCGTCACCACCTTCCGGGTCACCGCGGCCGGCACCTACACGCAGCTCGACGGATACTCCTCGGGTACCGGTGAGGACGACGTCTCCGGCGCCTCCGAGGCCGGTGACCACTTCGGGTCCACGCTGACCGCCGTCAACACCGCGCCGCGTGCGGTGAGCACCGCGGCGACCATGAAGATGGCCGTCGGCATCCCGGACGAGGCCCTGGGTTCGGCGGCCAAGGCGGGCGCGGTGCACGTCTTCTCGATGCTGGGCTCGCCCGGCGCCAACGACAAGTGGATCGAGTCCGGCGACGGAGACGGCATTCCCGGCGCACCGGGCGCCAACCAGCGCCTCGGTTCGAGCATCCACTTCACCGGCACCCACCTGTACGTCGGCATGCCCTACGGTCCGACCGCCACCGGCGCGCTGTACGCCCTGCCGATGTCCAACGTGACCCTCGGTGAGCCGAATGCCGCGCCCACCGTGTACCAGCCGGGTCAGGGCGGCCTCCCGGCCGCCGGTACGGCCTTCGGGCACGCGGCGAGGTAGTCGCTCAGCCTGATTCCTCCCAGCCGGCCGTGGCGTCCAGCGCCACGGCCGGCGCGTTTGCCGGGCGCGGCACGCCCGACGGTTCGAGCACGAAGAGCGCGACGTGCAGCAGGTCGGCACGGCCCCGGGCCGCCTCGCCGTACCCGGCGAGCGAGAAGTACACGGCCCGCGCCGACTCCGCCATGGCCGTCAGCCACAGGCACTCCACGTCCCGCACCGAGGCCGGGCCCACCGTCGGGTCGACCTGGACGACGATGCCGGGCGCGGCCAGTCCGATGCCGGACAGGGGACGCTGGTCGGCGCGGCGCACGTCCCGGTGGCCGAGGCCGCGCAGATACAGGACGGCGGCGGTGACCGCGTCGCGGGCGGTGCGGATCACGACGGCCCGGTGCGCCGGGACCCGTGAGCCCGGGGTGCGCCCGGACCGGCCGGTGGCGGCGGGGTCCACCGGCACGCACAGCACCGTCCCGCAGGGGCAGCCCAGCTCCGGCCGCGGCCACCGGCTCTCGGTCCCGCAGGCCGCGCAGCGCACCCCGATCCACTCCTCGTCCCACGCCCGGTGGGTGACCGCGGTCGCGTCCCCGCGCGGATCCAGCTCCGGGGCGACGGGCGCCCCGCACGCGCAGGGATACGACGGTGCCGTGTAGCGGTGCCGGCGCCCGCAGGCGGTGCAGCACACCGAGATGGTCTCGGACATGACCCCCATCGTCCTCTCTTGACGGTCCCCGGCCGCCCACTTACATTACTTCCAGATCGTAGAAAACAAATTTCGCTATACGGAAGTTGCTACGGACGAAGCTCACCGCGGGGCGCGACGGGAGTGCGAATCCGACAGCCGGATCAGGAGTACTCGATGGCTCGTATGACCGCTGCCCGAGCGGCAGTTGAGATCCTCAAGCGCGAGGGCGTCACCGACGCGTTCGGTGTGCCCGGTGCGGCGATCAACCCCTTCTACGCGGCGCTCAAGGCATCCGGCGGCGTCCAGCACACCCTCGCCCGGCACGTCGAGGGCGCCTCGCACATGGCCGAGGGCTACACCCGCACCCACCCCGGCAACATCGGCGTGTGCATCGGCACCTCCGGCCCGGCCGGCACCGACATGATCACCGGTCTGTACTCGGCGACCGGCGACTCGATCCCGATCCTGTGCATCACCGGCCAGGCGCCGACCGCGGTGATCCACAAGGAGGACTTCCAGGCCGTCGACATCGCCTCGATCGCCAAGCCGGTGACCAAGATGGCGGTCACCGTCCTGGAGGCCGCGCAGGTCCCCGGCGTCTTCCAGCAGGCCTTCCACCTGATGCGCTCCGGCCGCCCCGGCCCGGTCCTGATCGACCTGCCGATCGACGTCCAGACGACGGAGATCGAGTTCGACCCGGAGACCTACGAGCCGCTCCCGGTCTACCGGCCGGTCGCCAGCCGCGCCCAGATCGAGAAGGCGATCGGCCTGCTCAACGCGGCCGAGCGCCCGCTGATCGTGGCCGGCGGCGGCGTCATCAACGCCGACGCCGCCGACCTGCTCGTGGAGTTCGCCGAGCTGACCGGCACCCCGGTCGTGCCGACCCTGATGGGCTGGGGCATCCTGCCCGACGACCACGAGCTGAACGCCGGCATGGTCGGCCTGCAGACCTCGCACCGCTACGGCAACGCGACCTTCCTGGAGTCCGACTTCGTCCTCGGCATCGGCAACCGCTGGGCCAACCGCCACACCGGCAAGCTGGACGTCTACACGGCCGGCCGCAAGTTCGTCCACGTCGACGTCGAGCCGACCCAGATCGGCAAGATCTTCGCCCCGGACTACGGCATCGCCTCCGACGCCAAGGCGGCCCTGGAGCTGTTCGTCGAGGTCGCGCGCGAGCTGAAGGCGGCCGGCGAGCTGCCCGACCGCTCCCAGTGGGCCGCCTCCGCCCAGGAGCGCAAGGCCACCCTCCAGCGCCGTACGCACTTCGACGACATCCCGATCAAGCCGCAGCGCGTCTACGAGGAGATGAACAAGGCCTTCGGACCGGAGACCCGGTACGTCTCCACCATCGGCCTCTCCCAGATCGCCGGCGCCCAGATGCTGCACGTCTACCGGCCGCGGCACTGGATCAACTGCGGCCAGGCAGGACCGCTCGGCTGGACCGTCCCGGCCGCCCTCGGCGTCGCCAAGGCCGACCCGGACGCCCAGGTCGTGGCGCTCTCCGGCGACTACGACTTCCAGTTCATGCTGGAGGAACTGGCCGTCGGCGCGCAGCACAAGATCCCGTACGTGCACGTGCTGGTCAACAACTCCTACCTGGGCCTGATCCGCCAGGCGCAGCGGGCGTTCGAGATCGACTTCCAGGTCAACCTGGAGTTCGAGAACATCAACTCGCCCGAGCTGGGCGTCTACGGCGTCGACCACGTCAAGGTCGCCGAGGGCCTGGGCTGCAAGGCGATCCGGGTGACCGACCCGAACGAGCTGGGCGCGGCCCTGGAGCAGGCCAAGAAGCTGGCCGCCGAGCACCGGGTGCCGGTCGTCGTCGAGGCGATCCTGGAGCGCGTCACCAACATCTCGATGTCGGGCACGAACGACATCTCCAACGTGGTGGAGTTCGAGGAGGTGGCGACCGAACCGGGCCACGCCCCCACCGCGATCAAGCCGCTGAAGGTCTGACCCCTTCGGCTCGCTGAGCGTCGAGAGCGGCCCGCCCCTCCACGGGGCGGGCCGCTCTCGTGTGCGTGGGCTCAGTCGGTGCCGCCGCCACCGCCCGAGCCGCCGCCGACGTGGTCGCCGTGGTCCGTGCCGCCGCCCCAGGCGCCCGAGACCGAGTCCTCGTACTCGTCGCGCCATCTCGGGAACCTGCCGCGGCCCAGGGAGAAGCGGACTCCCCCGGACGGCGCGCCGTCCGGGGCCGCCAGCCCGGTGCGCAGCGCGAAGCGCGGCAGGAGCAGGCGCAGGGCGGCGTCGCCGTGCAGGGCGACCGCGAGCAGGGTGTCGTCGTCCGTCAGCCCGTGCCTGGCGGCGGGCAGCGGGTGCCGTTCCCGCCACAGCTCCACGCGCCGACGGGCGCCGCGGGTCGGTCTCAGCCAGGGGTGCCCCAGCAGCCCGCCCTCCGCGAGCGGGATGCGCGTCAGGGCAACGGCGAGGCGCACGTCCGGGTGCCGGACCAGTTCCCGGGCGGTGAGCGGTTCGTGCAGGCAGTCCAGCACGGTCCCCTCGAACGGCCCCAGGTCCTCCGGCTCCGGCCCGGACGCGATCAGCGTCCTGCGCGGCCCGTTCTCGACGGCGCCCAGCAGGTGCAGGGCCACCACCGCCACCGTGACGGCCGCCGGTGGCCCGCCGCCCAGCAGCGCGATCTGGTGCGGCTCCCACTCGATGTCCGTGCCACCGTCCACGACACCACCCCCCGTGCGCCCCGTGTTGTGCCGGGGTTGTGCCCGCTGCGGGGGACTCCTACGCGCGTTCAGTCGCCGCGGTGCTCGTGGTGCTCGTGCAGGCCCGGCCAGTCCTCCGGGCCGCCGCCCTGCCACTCGACCAGGTCGCTGTCCTCCACGTCGGTGACGTACAGGTCGGCCAGCCGCAGCAGTTCGGCGACGTCCTCGATGTGCGAGGCGACGCCCAGGGTCTCCTCGCCGGAGGTGACCCGGCGGGAGCCGTCCAGGGCGGGGGAGTGGACCACGATGTGCGGACGCTCGGGTGGGTGTGCCGTTGCCATGCCTCCAGGCTGCTGCGCGGGAGCGGAATCCGCACCCGGTGAACGCCGAGCAGCGCCGGATGCGGGACCGTCCGCATCCGGCGCTGCTCGGCCGGTGAAGGTTCTCGGTGGGAGCACCTCACGTGGTGTCCGTCCGGCGGCGCGAGGCTGGGCGCGACAGGTCGTTCGCGCCGCCGGACGGGGTCTTGGGGGCCTCTTCCACGAAGAGGCGGGTGGCTGGGACCGCGGCGGTGCGACGGGCCGGAACGGCTCCTCCCCTCAGGTCGTAGGAGGAGCGTCCGTGCCCTTCACCACCGCACTGGCTCGCAGGCCGCCGCGGTCCTCGCCCTGTCCGCGCCGGCACCTGGCGGTCACCCCTCATCCGGGCCGCTCCGGTGCCTGCGCGGGCCGCGCACACGGCCCCGGCCTCCCCGCCGGGTTCCGTGCGCGAGCCGGTGGATCAGTCCTCGCGCAGGGCGCGGACCGCCTCCTCCACGCGCTTGCCGTACTCGGGGTCGGCGGCGTGGAAGTGCGCGAGGTTCTTCTCTACGACGTCGTTGCGGGACACCTGGGACAGGCCGCCGGCGAGGTTGGCGACCAGCCGCTGCTTCTCGTCCTCGCTCATCAGCCGGTACAGCGCACCGGCCTGTACGAAGGGGTCGTCCTTGGTGTGCAGCGGCGCCTCGTGGGTGCCGGTGTGGCCGGACACGGGGAGCGGGGCCGCCAGCGGACGGCCGGTCTCGACCGGGCCGTCGTAGGAGTTCGGCTCGTAGTTCTTGGCGTGCCGGCCCTGCGCGTTGGACGCCATCAGGCCGTCGCGGCCGTAGTTGGCGGCGCCGCCGGGCACGGCCTTCGGGGCGTTCACCGCGAGCTGGGTGTGGTTGACGCCCAGGCGGTAGCGGTGGGCGTCCGCGTAGGCGAACAGACGGCCCTGGAGCATCTTGTCGGGCGAGGGTCCGATGCCCGGGACGAAGTTGTTCGGGGAGAAGGCGGCCTGCTCGACCTCCGCGAAGACGTTGTCCGGGTTGCGGTCGAGCACCAGCCGGCCCACCCGCTTGAGCGGGTAGTCGGCGTGCGGCCACACCTTGGTCACGTCGAACGGGTTGAAGCGGTAGTTCGCCGCCTCGGCCACCGGCATCAGCTGCACGTGCAGCGTCCAGGACGGGTACACGCCCCGCTCGATCGCCTGCACCAGGTCCGTCTGGTGCGAGGTCGGGTCCTCGCCCGCGAGCTTCGCGGCCTCGTCCGCGGTCAGGCAGCGGATGCCCTGGTCGGTCTTGAAGTGGTACTTGACGAAGAAGGACTCGCCCTTGGCATTCGTCCACTGGTAGGTGTGCGAGCCGAAGCCGTCCATGTGGCGGTAGGACGCCGGGATGCCGCGGTCGCCCATCAGCCAGGTCACCTGGTGCGTGGCCTCGGGCGAGTGCGCCCAGAAGTCGAAGACGTTGTCCGGCTCCTGACGGCCCGTGAACGGGTCGCGCTTCTGCGAGTGGATGAAGTCGGGGAACTTGATCGGGTCCTTGATGAAGAACACCGGGGTGTTGTTGCCGACGAGGTCGTAGTTGCCCTCCTCGGTGTAGAACTTCACCGCGAAGCCGCGCGGGTCGCGGACCGCGTCCGCGCCGCCGAGGGAGTCGGCCACCGTGGAGAAGCGCAGGAAGACCTCGGTGTGCTTGCCGACCGTGTTCAGGAAGTCGGCGTGCGTGAAGCCGCTGACGTCGTCGGTCACCTCGAAGTGGCCGTAGGCGCCGGAGCCGCGGGCGTGCACCACGCGCTCCGGGATGCGCTCCCGGTTGAAGCGGGCGAGCTTCTCGATGAGGTGCTGGTCCTGGATCAGGAGCGGGCCGCCGATGCCGGCGGAAGCGGAGTTCTGGTTGTCGGCGACCGGGGCACCGGACTCGGTGGTGAGCACGCGCTGCGACATCGTGGACCTTCCGTGACCTGCTGAGCGAGGGTTCAGCGGAAACTTGTTTCCGCTTCGTGGAGCCTAGATTTGAGACAGTGGCACGTCAACAGTTTGTTGAAGCGGGTTGACGTGGTTCCGGGTGGCGCCGCCGCTCGGGCGCGACAGGACAGGTGTCAGCGGCGGCGCCACCCGGAGGTCCAGGGGCGGTGCTTCAGACCTGGGCGCCGGAGAGGCGCTCCACGGCCCGCAGCAGCGCCGAGTGGTCCAGGCCGCCGTCGCCCTGGGCGCGCAGCGACGCGACCAGCTGGGCCACCACGGCGCCCACCGGCAGTGCGGCGCCGACGTTGCGGGCGGCGTCGGTGACGATGCCCATGTCCTTGTGGTGCAGGTCGATGCGGAAGCCCGGCTTGAAGTCGCGGGCCAGGAAGTTGTCCTTCTTCCGCGTCAGCACGGTCGAGCCGGCCAGGCCGCCGTTGAGGACGTCCAGCGCGGCCTTCAGGTCCACGCCGGACTTCTCCAGGAAGACCACGGCCTCGGCGCACGCCTGGATGTTCACGGCGACGATCAGCTGGTTGGCGGCCTTCACGGTCTGGCCCGAGCCGTGCGGACCGCACAGCACGATGGTCTTTCCGAGCGCCTCCAGGAGCGGCTTGGCCTCGTCGAAGTCGGCCTGCTCACCGCCGACCATGATGGACAGCACGGCCTCGATGGCGCCGGCCTCGCCGCCGGAGACGGGGGCGTCCAGGACGCGGACGCCCTTGTCCTCGGCGGCCTTCGCGAGGTCCACCGAGGTCTGCGGGGTGATCGAGGACATGTCGATCAGCAGCGCGCCGGACCTGGCGTTCTCCAGGATGCCGTCGGGGCCGTAGGCGATGGCCTCGACCTGCGGCGACGCGGGCACCATGGTGACGATCACGTCGGCGTCGCGCACGGCCTCGGCGATCGAGCCGGCCGCGGTGCCGCCGGCGGCGGACAGGCGGTCCAGCTTCTCCTGCTCCAGGGTGAAGCCGGTGACCTGGTATCCCGCCTTGATCAGGTTCTCGGACATGGGGGAGCCCATGATGCCGAGACCGACCCAGGCGACCTTGGGGAGCGTGCTCATGATGGGTGCCTCTCTGAAAATCTGTGAAGAATTCCTGCGGGGTGGCGCTCAGCGGGCCGCGCGGGCCTCGGCCGGCAGCCAGGAGAAGGACTGGCCGCTGGGGTCGTCGCCGGGCTTGTACTCCAGGCCGACCCAGCCGTCGTAGCCGGCCTTCCCCAGGCGGTCGAGCAGGTCCTCCAGCGGGAGGGAGCCCGTGCCCGGGGCGCCGCGGCCGGGGTTGTCGGCGATCTGCACGTGGCCGGTCTTCGCGGCGTACGCGTCGATCACCTGCGGCAGGTCCTCGCCGTTCATGGACAGGTGGTAGAGGTCCATGAGGAACTTGGCGTTGCCGAGCCCGGTGGCCTCGTTGACCTTGTCCACGACCGCGATCGCGGCCGGCGCCGACACCAGCGGGTACAGCGGCGACTCGGGTTCGTTGAGCGCCTCGATCAGGAGGATCGCGCCGATCCGGTCGGCCGCGCGGGCCGCCAGGACCAGGTTCTCCAGCGCGAGCCGGTCCTGGTCGGCCGGGTCCACACCCTCGACGCGGTTGCCGTAGAGGGCGTTGAGGGCCGTGCAGCCCAGTGACTGCGCGAAGTCGGCGGCCACGTCGATGTTGGCGCGGAAGCGGTCCGACTCCTCGCCGGGGATCGACAGCGCGCCGCGGTCGGGTCCGGGCAGCCGCCCGGCGTAGAAGTTCAGGCCGGTGAGCCGGACGCCCGCGTCCTCGATGGCCGACTTCAGGGCGTCGAGCTCGGACTGCTCGGGGGTGGGCGAGTCGATCCACGGCCACCACAGCTCGACCGCGGTGAAGCCGGCCGCGGCGGCGGCCGCGGGACGCTCCAGGAGCGGGAGTTCCGTGTAGAGGATCGACAGGTTGACGTTGAAGCGCTGGTCTGCGAATCCCATCGGGTGCCGCGCTCCCTTCCGCTCGAAGGTGTTTCCGTATTACGGAAGTTTTTTTCTGCTTAATGGAAGATTGCCGGGGGAGTGCGGGCCTTGTCAAGAGGGGGCGGCGCAATGCGGTCACCCCGCGTTAGGTTGACCGCGTGCGATTGAGAGTGGAGTTCACGACCGAGCCCTTCGACCTGGACGAGGCGCCCGCCCACGCGGTGGTGGCCCGGGAGGTCGTCGAGGCCGCCGAGCTGGACGCGGTCGACGTCGGCCCGTTCGGCAACACCGCCGAGGGCGGTGCCGACCGGGTGCTCACCGCCGTGGACGCGCTGCTGCGCCGCTCCCTGGAGGCCGGCGCCACCCGGATCTCGCTCCAGGTCAACGTGGTCGGGGACGGTGCCGGAGGGGAAGACGCCGAAGGGACGGGCGGCCGGTGACCGGCCCGGCCGAGGAGCCGTTCATCGCCGCCGTCAAGCCGCTGGTCGACGCCATGGGCGGCGAGATGCTGCCGCCGGACGAGGCCGGTGTGGAGGACGTCGTGCTCTCCTGGGAGGGCGTCGACGTCGTCGCCGTACGCCTGCCCCAGCTCGCCGACTCCCTGGACCACATCCTGGCCGCCATGGAGCGCCGGCGGGGCAGGCCGCTGGCCGAGCTGGACCGCCGTACCAAGCAGGAGGTCGTCCGGGCCCTGGAGGCGCGCGGCGCCTTCGCCGTGCGACACGGCGTGGAGACCGTCGCGAGTGCCCTCGGCGTCAGCCGCTTCACGGTGTACAACTACCTCAACCGCGAGAAGGGCACCTGACCTGCACGGTTCCTTCGCGTGTGAAGCCGCCGTCCGGTAACCGGGCGGCGGCTTTTCTGACCCCGAATTTTCAACAAAGTGTTGACGGCTTGTTTCCGAGCGCGTTAGCTATCGGCACGCCCGCTCAGCACAAGGCCACGGAGGCTCCCGTGACGTCCACTTCCGCGTCGGGCCTGGCCCGCTTCAACGCCCTCGAGGAGTCCTCGGCACGCGCCGAACTCCACGAGGCGTGCGCCTCCACGGCGTGGGCCCGGCAACTGCTCGCCGCCCGCCCCTTCGCCACCCCCGAGGACCTGTACGCCGCCAGCGACGCCGCCATGGCCGGGCTGAGCGCCGAGGACCTCGCCGAGGCGATGGCCGGACACCCGCCGATCGGCCGCCCCAAGCCGGGCGACCCGACCTCGTCCCGCGAACAGGCGGGCATGGCCGGCGCCGCCGAGGAACTCAAGGCGGAGATGCTCGAACTGAACCTGGCCTACCAGGAGAAGTTCGGCCACGTCTTCCTCATCTGCGCCACCGGCCGGACCGGGGAGCAGATGCGCGACGCGGTCAAGGAGCGGATCGGGAACTCGCCCGAGCAGGAGCGGGAGATCGTCCGCACCGAACTGGGGAAGATCAACCGCATCCGCCTGACCCGACTCGTCGAACAGGACGCCCGACCATGAGCACCAGCACCACCGCCTCCGTGTCCACGCACATCCTGGACACCAGCGCCGGCCGCCCCGCCGGGGACGTCTCCGTCCAGCTCGCCGCCCGTACGGGCCGCGAGGGGGAATGGCAGACGCTCGGCGGCTCCGCGACCGACGCCGACGGCCGGTGCAAGGACCTCCCGGCCCTGCCGGAGGGCACCACCCACGTACGGCTCGACTTCGACACCGAGACGTACTTCGCCAAGAAACAAGCCGCGGCCCAGCAGGACGCCCCCGCGCTCCGGGACAGCGAGAACGGCCGGCCCGTGTTCTTCCCCGAGGTCACCATCACCTTCGCGGTGGTGCCCGGCGAGCACTACCACGTTCCGCTGCTGCTCAACCCGTTCGGCTACTCCGTTTACCGAGGGAGCTGACCGACACCATGACCCGTTTCGTCCTGGGACAGAACCAGTACGGCAAGGCAGAGAACCGCGTCGTCAAGATCACGCGTGACGGCGACACGCACCACATCAAGGACCTGAACGTCTCCGTCGCCCTGTCCGGCGACATGGAGGAGGTCCACCGCAGCGGTTCCAACGCCAACGTCCTGCCGACCGACACCACCAAGAACACGGTGTTCGCCTTCGCCAAGGAGCACGGGATCGAGAGCGCCGAGGACCTCGGCGTCAAGCTCGCCCGCCACTTCGTGGACAACAACGAGCCGATCCACCGGGCCCGCATCCGCATCGAGGAGTACGGCTGGGAGCGGATCGAGACGTCGAAGGGCGGCGCCCGCTTCGTCGGCGCGGACGAGATCGCGCACTCCTTCGTCCGCACCGGCCAGGAGACCCGCGTCGCGCAGATCACCTACGACGGCCACGGCATCCAGGTGCTCTCCGGCTTCAAGGACCTGACCGTCCTGAACTCGACCAACTCCGAGTTCTTCGGCTTCCTCAAGGACAAGTACACGACCCTGCCGGAGGACCACGACCGCATCCTGGCCACCACCGTCTCCACCTGGTGGCGGCACAACTGGGACGGCATCGACTCGCACGCCCCCGACTGGGACCGCTCCTACGGCGGGGTGCGCAAGCACGCGCTCCAGGCGTTCGCCGAGACCTACTCGTACTCGCTCCAGCAGACCCTCTTCGAGATGGGTGTGCGGGTGCTCAACTCCCGCGACGAGGTCGACGAGATCCGCTTCTCGATGCCCAACAAGCACCACTTCCGCTCGGACCTGTCGCCCTTCGGGATCGACAACGAGGCCAAGGACGGCGCCGTGTACTACGCCGCCGACCGCCCCTACGGCCTGATCGAGGCCACCATCCTGCGCGACGGCGCCGAGCAACTCATCCCGGTCGACATGACCAACCTCTGACGCGGGACGCGCGCCACCGGTCCCCCCGGGGCCGGTGGCGCGCCACACCGGAGGAAACACCATGGCACTGCCTGCGAAAGGGCCCGCCACAGGCCCGCGTTCCACCCCACCCGTGCACACCGAGGACGCCGTCACGTCCGTGCATCCGGTGGACGAGAAGCTCCACCCCTCGCGGCTCGTCCCCGCCGCGCTCCAGCACATCGCCGCCATGTACGCGGGCGTCGTCACTCCTCCGCTCATCATCGGCCAGGCCTGCGGACTCGACCTGGAGGGCCGCACCCGGCTGATCGCGGCCTCGCTGCTCATCGCGGGCGTCGCCACCCTGCTCCAGACCCTCGGCGTCAAGGGCTTCGTCGGCAACCGCCTGCCGTTCGTCAACGCCGCCTCCTCGGCCGGCATCGCGCCCATCCTCGCCATCGTCGAGACCAACGCCAAGGGCAGCCAACTCCCCGCCGTCTACGGCGCGGTGATGGTCGCCGGTGTCTTCTGCCTCGCCGTCGGCCCGTTCTTCGGCAGACTCCTGCGCTTCTTCCCGCCGCTGGTCACGGGCGTCGTCATCACCCTCATCGGCGTCACGCTGATGCCAGTCCCGGTCGGCTGGGCCCAGGGCGGCGACAAGACCGCCGCCGACTTCGGCTCGATGCGCAACCTCGCGCTCGCCGCCTTCACCCTCGCAGTCATCCTGGTCATCCAGCGCTTCGGCAAGGGCTTCGTCAAGCAAGTCGCTCTGCTCTTCGGCCTGTTGATCGGCACCCTGGCCGCCATCCCCTTCGGCATGGCCGACTTCGGCGCCCTGAAGTCGGCGCCGGTCGCCGCGCTGCCCACGCCCTTCGCCTTCGGCGCCCCCGAGTTCCAGCCCGCGGCCATCCTGTCGCTGTGCATCGTGATGCTGGTCCTGATGACCGAGTCCAGCGCCGGCATGCTCGCCCTCGGCGAGATCTGCGACCGCCGCGCCGACGCCAAGGTCATCACCCGCGGGCTGCGCACCGACGGCCTCGCCACGCTGGTCGGCCCCGTCTTCGGCGGCTTCCCCACCTCCGCCTTCGCCCAGAACGTCGGCGTCGTCTCCCTCACCCGGGTACGCAGCCGCTACGTCGTCGCCGTCGCCGGCGCCACCCTGCTCGTCCTCGGCGCCTTCCCGGTCCTCGGCGCGGTCGTCTCACTGGTCCCGATGCCGGTCCTGGGCGGCGCGGGCATCGTGCTCTTCGGCTCGATCGCCGTCAGCGGCATCCGTACGCTCTCCGAGGCCGGACTCGACGACAGCTCCAACATCATCCTGGTCGCCGTGGCGCTCGGCGCGGGCATCATCCCGCTGGCGGCGCCGACCTTCTACGCCGAGTTCCCCGCCTGGGCGCAGACCGTACTGGGCTCCGGCATCAGCGCCGGAGCGATCGTCGCGGTCGCCCTCAACCTGTTCTTCCACCACCTCGGCACCCGGAGCCGCGGCACGGTTCCGGCACTCAAATCCTCCTAGGGTCCTGCCGTGCCCTCCCCGTGGGTACCCGACTCCCCGCCCACGGGCCCCACCGAAAGGCAAGGAAGCAGCATGGCAGCAGCATCGGCAGACGGACGCACCGTCATCGAGAACTGTGCGATCGCCACCGTGGACGCGGACGGCACCGAGTACGCCTCCGGCCACGTCGTGCTCGCCGGCAACCGCATCGAGTCCGTCGGCGCGGGCGGGGCACCCGCGGACCTGGAGAACGTCGTACGCCGGATCGACGGGACCGGACACCTGGTCACCCCCGGACTGATCAACACCCACCACCACTTCTACCAGTGGCTCACCCGGGGCCTGGCCACCGACCACAACCTGTTCGACTGGCTGGTCGCCCTGTACCCGACCTGGGCGCGCATCGACGAGCCGATGGCGTACACGGCGGCCCAGGGCTCCCTCGCCATGATGGCCCGCGGCGGCGTCACCACCGCCGCGGACCACCACTACATCCACCCGCGCGGCGCCGGCGACCTGTCCGGTGCGATCATCCGCGCCGCCCGCGAGACGGGCGTCCGTTTCACCCTCGCCCGCGGCTCCATGGACCGCGGCGAGTCCGACGGCGGGCTGCCGCCGGACTTCGCGGTGGAGAGCCTCGACGACGCGCTCGCCGCCACCGAGTCCACCGTCAGGGAGCACCACGACTCCTCCTTCGACGCGATGACCCAGGTCGCCGTCGCGCCCTGCTCGCCCTTCTCCGTCTCCACCGAACTGATGCGCCAGGGCGCCGAGCTGGGCCGCCGGCTCGGGGTGCGGCTGCACACCCACGGTTCGGAGACCGTGGAGGAGGAGAAGTTCTGCCACGAGCTGTTCGGCATGGGCCCGACCGACTACTTCGAGTCCACCGGCTGGCTCGGCGAGGACGTGTGGATGGCGCACTGCGTCCACATGAACGACTCCGACATCGCCGCCTTCGCCCGTACCGGCACCGGCGTAGCCCACTGCCCCTCCTCCAACGCCCGCCTGGCCGCGGGCATCGCCCGGGTCCCCGACCTGCTCGCCGCCGGCGTCCCGGTCGGCCTCGGCGTCGACGGCACCGCCTCCAACGAGTCCGGCGAACTCCACACCGAGCTGCGGGGCGCCCTGCTGATCAACCGTCTCGGCGCCCACCGCGAGGCCGCGCTGGACGCCCGCAAGACGCTGCGCCTGGGCACCCACGGCGGCGCCCGGGTCCTGGGCCGGGCCGCCGAGACCGGCTCGCTGGAGCCGGGCAAGCTCGCCGACCTGGTGCTGTGGCGGATGGACACCCTCGCCCACTCCTCGATCGCCGACCCGGTGACCGCCCTGGTCTTCGGCGCCCCCGCCCCGGTCACGGCGTCGTTCGTGAACGGACGGCAGATCGTCGAGGACGGCAGGCTGCTCACGGTCGACGAGGACGCCCTCGCCCGCTCCACCCGGGACGAGGCCCGGCGGCTGGCGCGGATCGCCGCGACGGGCTGAGCGCCGCGCCACACCCGTACAACAGAACACCACTTGATCTCCGGCCGGGAGGGACGGCTCCCGGCCGGTAACCGTGGACCCGAGCGGGGTCCACGGTGGCCTACTCCGGGGCGTGCGCCCCTGCGCGCACGCCCCGGAGCGGTCGCCCGTTCCCCCGAACGGACCGTCCCGGTCCCGCACGACCAGCACCTGCACCACCTCCCTGACACCCACGTCAGAGTCGACGTGTAAACGACCGGAGGAACGCCGCCGTGGCCGACCACCCTGTTGACGAGAAACTCCCGCCACTCAAGATGGCGACGACCGGCCTGCAACACGTGGCCGCCATGTACGCCGGGGTCGTCGCCCCGCCCCTGATCGTCGGCGCGGCCATCGGCCTGAGCGCCACCGAGCTGACCTTCCTCACCGGCGCCTGCCTGTTCACCGCGGGCCTGGCGACCTTCCTCCAGACGCTGGGCATCTGGAAGATCGGCGCCCGGCTGCCCTTCGTCAACGGCGTCACCTTCGCCGGTGTCGCCCCCATGACCGCCGTCGTCGCCTCCACCGACGACAAGTCCGACGCGCTGCCGATCATCTTCGGCGCCGTCATCGTCGCCGGACTTCTCGGTTTCATAGCGGCCCCCTTCTTCAGCAAGGCGATCCGCTTCTTCCCGCCGGTCGTCACCGGCACCGTCATCACCCTGATAGGCATATCCCTGCTGCCCGTCGCCTTCGGCTGGGCACAGGGCCCGAGCCCCACGGCCGACGACTACGGCTCGTCGACCAACCTGGGCCTGGCCGCCATCACGCTCGTCATCGTCCTGCTCCTGCGCCGCTTCACCCGCGGCTTCGTCAAGCAGATCGCCGTGCTGCTCGGCCTGATCGCGGGCACGCTGGTCGCCATCCCGTTCGGCGTCACGGACTTCGGTCCGGTCGCGGACGCGGACGTCGTCGGCTTCCCGACGCCGTTCCACTTCGGCGCCCCGCAGTTCCAGATCGCCGCGATCGTCTCCATGTGCGTGGTGATGGTGGTCTCGATGACCGAGTCCACGGCCGACATGCTCGCCCTCGGCGAGATCGTGGACCGCCCGGCCGACGAGAAGACCATCGCGGCCGGACTGCGCGCCGACACCCTGGGCTCGGCCCTCAGCCCGGTCTTCAACGGCTTCATGTGCAGCGCCTTCGCCCAGAACATCGGGCTGGTCGCGATGACGAAGATCCGCAGTCGCTACGTCGTCGCGGTCGGCGGCGGCTTCCTGGTCCTGATGGGCCTGTGCCCGATGGCGGCGTCGCTGATCGCCGTCGTCCCGCGCCCGGTCCTGGGCGGCGCCGGCGTGGTCCTCTTCGGCTCGGTCGCGGCCAGCGGCATCCAGACCCTGGTCCGGGCGAGCCTGGACAAGGACAACAACGTACTGATCGTGGCGGTCTCCCTGGCCGTCGGCATCATCCCGATCGCGGCGCCGGAGTTCTACCACTCGTTCCCGGAGAACGCGAGGATCATCCTCGACTCGGGCATCTCGACCGGCTGCGTGGCCGCGGTCCTGCTCAACCTCGTCTTCAACCACATCGGCGGCCGCGAACGCGACGCCGAGGACGTCACCCACCCGATGGAGGCGGGCGACGAGATCACCGAGTCCTCCCGGGCCGCCGCGATGCCGTGACCCACGCGTCCGACGCGCCACCGCGGGCAGGGGGCCGGCACCTCCGAACAGAGACACCGGCCCCCTGCCCGCGCCCCCGGTCCGGTGCGCCGCGGTCTCGCCGGGCACCGTGCTTCGGCCCTGCCGGCGCGGTCCCGGTCGGGGCCACAACAGCTGACGGACTGGGCCGAGCGCAAACCGGCACTACATCGCCGATGCGCGCGCGGCCTTTGACACCGGGCGCCAGCCCCGGAGCTGACCGACGCCTGACGCGGCCGTACCGGGGCTACAGCCCGAACAGCTCGGGCCGCGCCGCCAGTTCCTTGAAGCGCTGCCTCGGGTCCGGCACCAGCCTGCGCTCCGTCAGGTCCATCAGCCCGCCGACGCCCTCGACCTCGGCGGCGAGCGTGCCGTCCGTCTTGGTGATGAGCTGCCGGATCCGGAAGGTCTTGCCCGTACCCCACTCGAACGCGCAGGTCACCGTGGTCTCGTCACCGGCGAGCAGCTCCCGCCGGAACCGGATGGTCGTCTCCAGGGCCACCGGTCCGAGCCCGCGGGCCACCAGGTCCGCCTGCCGGATACCGGCCGCCTGGAGCAGCGACCAGCGGGCGTGCTCCGCGTAGTTCAGGTACACGGACTGGTTCAGGTGGCCCTGGGTGTCGGTCTCGTACCCGCGGACGGTCACGGGAACGGAGAACGGTTCGCTCACGGCTGCTGCCTCTCCTCGCACACGTACGGACGGACCGATCCTGGCATGCGGGCGTCACACCTTCCGCGGGGAGGCCAGCAGGTAACGGGCCCGCGTGCGCGGCTCGGTGTGCTCCCCGGTCTGCCAGCCCGCCCGCTCCAGCGTGGCCGCGCACTCCCGCAGCGCGGCGCCGTCGCCTTCGTACACGGCGACCGCCTCGGGCTGCGGCGTCGCCCGCACCCGGTATCCGTCGTCGCCGTCCGGTCCGGCCGGACGGTGCCCGGCCGCCTCCAGGGCGAGCGCGGCGGCCCGCACGAGATGCGACCGCTCCCACGCGCACGGCCGGTCCGTGCTCCCGTCGGGGTGGGTCATCCGGCGCAGCTCCAGCAGCCCCTGCCAGGCGCCGCGCACCTCCCGCAGCCGCGCGGGGCCCGCGTCGCCCGGGGCGGTGTCCTCCCCGCCGACCCGCGCGGCGAACACACCCTCGGCGGCCGGGGCTCCGGCGGGCTCCGGTGCCTTCGGCTCCTCCGGCGCGTCGGCCGCCTCCCGGATCCGGTGCCCCGCCGGGGTCAGGAAGTGGTCGTGCGGCGGGCGCGGATGCCGGAAGGCGAGCCCCCGCTTCACCAGCGCCGCGAGCTGGGCCGGCGTACCCCGCAGCCGTCCGGTGACGGGATCGGCGGCGTCGATGACACGCCGTTGCGCGGCGGTGGGCGACAGTGCCACGGCGTCCCTCCTTCCCCCGGCGCTCTCCCGCGCGGCCGCTTCGAAGGCCACCTCCGAAGACTACGACGGGGGTCTGACATTCCAGGCGGCGATCACCGGCCGCCCGTGTTCCGTGCCCAGCCGGCACAGCGTGCCCGTGCCCAGCTGGAACAGTGCCCCCTGCGACGGCGGAAGGCCCAGGTGCCGGGCGGTCAGCACCCGCAGGAAGTGCCCGTGCGCCACCAGCACCACGCACCCCTCGGTGTTGGCGAACGCGGCCTCCACCGTGGCCAGCACCCGGTCGGCCCGCTCACCCACCTGCTCGGGGGTCTCCCCGGGGTGGTCCGGCGGTCCGGGCGCGACCCCGTCCGTGAACAGGAACCAGTCCGGCCGGCTGCGGTGGATCTCGACGGTCGTGATCCCCTCGTAGCCGCCGTAGTCCCACTCGTGCAGGTCCGGCTCGATACGCACCTCGTGCAGCCCGATCAGCTCGGCCGTCTCCCGGGCCCGCTGGAAGGGGCTGACGAAGGCGGCCCCGATCCGGTGCGACCGGATCAGGGGCACCAGGCTCCGAGCCTGCTCCCGCCCCTTCTCGGTCAGCGGGACGTCCGTCAGCCCGGTGTGCCGCCCGGAGCGCGACCACTCGGTCTCACCGTGCCGGACCAGAAAAAGATCACCCATGCCCCCAGGCTACGACCGAGGGCCCGGCTACTGCCGGTAGCCGCTCAGGAAGCGCCCGATGCGGCCGATCGCCGCCTCCAGGTCCTCCGCGTGGGGCAGCGTCAGGATGCGGAAGTGGTCCGGGCTCGGCCAGTTGAAGCCGGTGCCCTGGACGACCTGGATCTTCTCCCGCAGCAGCAGGTCCAGGACGAACCGCTCGTCGTCGTGGATCCTGTGGACGGCCGGGTCGATGCGCGGGAACGCGTAGAGCGCGCCCTTGGGCTTGACGCAGGAGACGCCGGGGATCTCGTTCAGCTTCTCCCAGGCCACGTCCCGCTGTTCGTGCAGCCGTCCGCCGGGGGCCGTCAGTTCGCGGATGGACTGGCGGCCGCCGAGCGCGGCCTGGATGGCGTACTGGGCGGGCGCGTTGGCGCACAGGCGCATGGAGGCCAGCATGGTCAGGCCCTCCAGGTAGTCCCTCGCGTGCTGCTTCGGCCCGGTCACCACCAGCCAGCCGGAGCGGAAGCCCGCCACCCGGTACGTCTTGGACAGGCCGCAGAAGGTCAGCACCACCAGGTCGGGGGCGAGGGACGCGGCCGAGTGGTGCACGGCGTCGTCGTACAGGATCTGGTCGTAGATCTCGTCGGCGAAGACCATCAGGCCGTGCCGGCGGGCGAGGTCGAGGATGCCCTCGACGATCTCCTTGGGGTAGACGGCGCCGGTGGGGTTGTTGGGGTTGATGATGACGACCGCCTTGGTGCGGTCGGTGATCTTCGCCTCCATGTCGGCCAGGTCGGGGTACCACTCCGCCTGCTCGTCGCAGAGGTAGTGCACCGCCTTGCCGCCCGCGAGGGTGGTCACCGCCGTCCAGAGGGGGAAGTCGGGGGCGGGGATCAGGACCTCGTCGCCGTCCTCCAGCAGGGCCTGTACGGCCATGGAGATCAGCTCCGAGACGCCGTTGCCGAGGAAGACGTCGTCCACGTCCACCTCCAGGCCGAGGGCCTGGTAGCGCTGGGCGACGGCGCGGCGGGCGGAGAGGACGCCGCGCGAGTCCGTGTAGCCGTGCGCCCGCGGCAGCATGCGGATCATGTCCTGGACGATCTCCTCCGGCGCCTCGAACCCGAAGAGGGCGGGGTTGCCGGTGTTCAGGCGCAGCACGCTGTGCCCCGCCTCCTCCAGCGCGTTGGCGTGCTCGATGACCGGGCCGCGGATCTCGTAACAGACCTCGCTGAGCTTGTTCGACTGCCGGAACTCCATGCGCGGCTTCCCCTCCGGAATCTGGTGTTGCTTGGTTTTACCAAGTAGCAGCTTGGAAAGTCCAACAACTTGTCTACACTGCGTCGCATGTCACCTCGCCCTCGCCGTAGCTACGACCAGTACTGTTCCGCCGCCCGCGCGCTCGACGCCGTCGGCGACCGCTGGACCCTGCTGATCGTCCGGGAGCTGCTCGCCGGTCCGCGGCGCTACACCGACCTGCACGCCGACCTGCCCGGCGTCAGCACGGACGTACTCGCCTCGCGGCTCAAGGACATGGAGCGCGAGGGACTGACGACCAGGCGCCGGCTGCCCCCGCCCGGCGCCGCGTACGTCTACGAACTCACCGCGCGGGGACGCGGTCTGCTGCCCGTGCTGGAGGCGCTGGGCGCGTGGGGCGCCGGCGAGCTGGAGGAGCGGCGGCCCACGGACGCCGTACGCGCGCACTGGTTCGCCCTGCCCCTGCTGCGGGCCCTGCGGGAGGCGGGGGCGGGGCAGGGGCTGGTCGAAGTCAGGCTGGAGGAGGGGGAGTTCCACCTGTACGCCGCCGCGGCGGCGGGCCCGGCGGACGGCCCGGCGGAGGGGCCCGTGTACGGCGAGGGGGCCGCGCCCGGGGAGCCCGACGCCCGGCTCGTGCTGGACGCCGCGACGTGCGCGGCCCTCGGGCGCGGCGAGATCGGCCTGCGGGAGGCGGTGCGCGCCGGCCGCGTCGAGGTGACCGGTGACGGCACGGCGGCCAAGGCGCTGCGGGAGGGCTGAAACGCCGCGGGGCCCGCCCGGCGGGACGGGCGGGCCCCGCGGGAACCGGTCAGGCGCCCGGCGGCACCCGGGACGGCCGTCCCGAACCCCGGGTCAGCGCGTAACCGCCGATGCCCGCGAGCGCGGCCAGCACGGCCCCGATCCCGCTCCACACCCAGCGGTCCGACCACCAGCCCGACGACCAGCCGTCGTCCGGCTCGATGGCCGACAGCACGGCACCGCGCTCCTCCTCGCCGTCCTCGCCCGCGCCGGACGTCACCGCGATGCCCGGCACCAGCGGCTCGGCCAGCGAACCGTCCACCGCCGCGGCGCCGCCGATGTCCTTGGAGTCCACCCGGACCTCGGCGGAGACCGGCACGCCGAGGTCGGAGGTCGGCACGTTCACCGCCGTCAGCCGGACGTAATAGGTGCCCGGCAGCGGGTCGTTGGCCCACGGCTCGGTCCAGGCGCGCACGGTGCGCAGGACGCAGGCCAGCTCGACGGAGGAGGTGCCGGACCGCGCGGTGCGGGCCTGGGCGCCCCACTGGCAGGCCTGGCGGCGGCGCAGACCGTCGTACACGTCCACCCGCCAGGTCTGGGCGGCGTGCGTCTCGGGCAGCTTCACCGTGGCCTTCACGGTGGGCCGCTGCCCGGCGTCGGCCGGGAACGACCAGTACAGGTAGTCGCCCGCGGCGCCGTGCGCCGTGGCCACCTCCCCCTGCTCGAACTCGGCCGCCGTACGGAAGGACGTGCCCGCCGCGGTCGGCGCGTCACCGTCCCCCGAAGGGCTCGCGGAGGGCGAGGAGTCGGCCGCCGCGGGAGCCGCGGCGAGGCCGAGCAGCACCACGGCCGCGCTCAACGCTCGGGTGAATCGCATCAGTTGGTCCTCCAGATCGCGAACCGCCAGCGCGAGAGCCAGCCCCACAGCAGACCGGCGACGAAGCCGACCAGCACCAGCAGTCCGAGCAGCCACCAGCCGCGGCCGAGGCCGAAGGCGGCCACGTCGTCGGAGTCGCCCGGACCGTCCACGACGTCGACGGTCAGCTCCAGCGGCAGACCGGGCGTGGTCTTCACACCGGAGGCGACGGAGAAGGAGTTGGTCACCTGAAGACACACGGCCTCGGCCGTCGCGTCATCGTCGTCGTCGCTCTCCGCCTTCGGGTACCGCAGGCCTGTCGAGAGCACGTCGGTGCGGCCGTTGCCCGCCGCCTCACCGCGCACGATCTCCCGGCCGTGCACGGTCACCGCCCGCAGCAGCACCCCGTAGGACGGGTTCACGGCCCGGTCGGCGCCCACGCTCACCGAGGCGCGCAGCTCCTGCCCCGGCTCGACGTCCACCCGGTACCAGCGCTGCTGTCCGAACTCCTCGCGGTCGGTGTACAGCCCCGACTCGAGCGTCGGCGCCTTCGCGCACGCGTCCGCGCCCTCGGTGGCCACCGGCGTCACCACCGGGTCGGCCGCCCGGTCCACCAACTGGTTGACCTTGTCGGTCAGTTCCTCGGTGTGCTCGACCGAGGTGTACGTGCCGCCGGTCGCCTCGGCGATGCAGCTGAGCTGCTGCCGCATCTTGGTGTTGGGGACCAGGCCCAGCGTGTCGATGGTCAGCCCGATGCCCTTGGCCGCGATCTCGCGGGCCACCTCGCACGGGTCCAGCGGGGCGCAGGTGTCCTCGCCGTCGCTGATCAGCACGATCCGCTTGGAACCGTCGCCGCCGTCGAGGTCGTCGGCCGCCTTGAGCAGCGCGGGCCCGATCGGCGTCCAGCCCGTCGGCGACAGGGTCGCCACCGCCGTCTTCGCCTCGGTGCGGTCCAGCGGGCCGACCGGGTAGAGCTGCGCGGTGTCCTTGCAGCCGGTCTTGCGGTCGTCGCCCGGGTAGTCCGCGCCGAGCGTCCGGATGCCCAACTGCACCTCTTCCGGCGTCGCGTCGAGCACCTCGTTGAACGCCTGCTTCGCCGCCGCCATGCGCGTACCGCCGTCGATGTCCCGCGTCCGCATCGAACCGCTGACGTCGAGCACGAGGTCGACCTTCGGCGCGTCCTCACCCGTGGGTTCACCGGCGCTCGCCCCGGCCGGGAACGCCGTCCCGGCCGCCAGCGCGGCGAGCAGGGCACAGGCACCCGCCGCCAGCCGTGTTCTTGTGATCATCGGCGGATCTTATTGATCAGTGGTGCCGGGCTCCAAAACGAGACCGCGCCGACGAACCGCGCCGACGCCCCGACTTCACCCCCACCGCAGCGGATTGGGCAGCTCCGTCCACAGATCCCCGGTCCTTGCCGGCGAAGTCCGCATCGCCGTCAGCGCCTTCACCGGCAGTGGCTCCTCGCGCAGGGCCACGGTGTCCTGCGTGCGGGGCAGTTCGGCTGCCACCGTCTCCAGGGCCTCGCGCAGCGCCGGGCCCGAACCGGCCGTCGCGGCCAGCGCGCCGCCCACCAGCGAACCGAACGACTTCCGCCGCAGCGCGACCGGTTCGTCGGTGAGGATCCGGGCGGGCAGACCGGCGGCGGCGATCCCGTGCCGGGCCAGGCGGGCCGGGGAGACGCGGATGTCGGCCAGGTCGCGGTAGACCAGGCGCAGCGGGTCGCCCGTCGCGGACAGCACGACCAGGAGGTTCTGGCCGTGGGCCTCCAGCGCCACGCCCAGCTCCAGCGCGCGCAGCCCGACGGTGAGCGCGAGACGGGCGAAGGCGGCGAGCCACGCGGCGGAGCGCGGCAGCCCGGTGGTCGCCAGCGCCGCCACCGGGACGACGTGCTCGCCGGGCGCGGCGTACACCCGGGGCGACTCGCGCAGTACGGCGGCCAGGTCGGGGGAGTGGGCGGTGGCCGCACCCGGTGTGCGGGTCACGTGGAGCAGGCCGTCCAGGCGCGCCGCCAGCCGCTCCCCGAACGCCGACAGGTCCGCCGAGGCGGCGACCGAGGCCACCGAGATGTCCCGCACCGAGGACGTCAGCCGGGCACTCAGCGCGGTCTTCACGTGCAGTGAGCCGGGCACGGCGAGGGTCCGCAGGGACATCAGCGGACGGGCGGCGGGCCCGGCCTCGCACGAGCGCTTGAGCACATGCGCGGCCTGCCACGGATGCACCGGGACCAGCAGCCGCGCCCCGTCCCGCAGTTCCCGCGGCCACACCCCCGTCACCAGGCACTCCGCCGCCGGGACCGGCACGAGCCCCAGCTCCACCACCGGCCCGTGCTCGGGCCCGTACGCCAGCTGCTCCGCGACGGAGAAACCCGGCCGCGCACGGCAGCCCGGGTGGTACGGGTGACCGTCGACCACCCGGCGCTCCCAGCCCCAGTCGCTGTCCGGCCACTCGTCCGGGTGATTCTCCCGCGCCCCCTCCCGCACGGTCCGGGACTGCGCCGCCCGTGACAGCGCCAACGACGCGGCGCTGTGCCCGAGTTCGGCGGCGAACTCCGCCGACCGCGGTACGGCGAGGTCGGTCATCAGCCGCTCCGGGTCCTCGTAAGCGGCCTCGTCCAGCCGGACGACCGTGACGTACGCGTCCGTGCGGTACGGGTCTGCGGCCGGTCCGGTCAGCCGGCGGCCGTCCCGCAGCCGCAGGACGAGTCCGTCCCCGGACCGCTCGCGCCCCTCGATCCACGGCAGCGGTTCGAAGGCGAGCGCACGCCAGAGCCGGGACAGCACGGCCGCGCGGGCCCCCGGCCGCTCGGCAGAGAACCGGGCGGCCAGAGCGGGACGGACGGCCGCCACCTCGTCGGCGACCGCGGCCGCTGCGCTGGGGGGACGATGCACGGGCTGGCTCCTCGGGTACGGGTACGAGTGCGGGCACGGCGGCACGGCTCAGGGCCGACAGGGGCATGACGAGCGACGTACGACGCACCCGACGAGAGACATACTGATCGTCTCCGTCCTCTCCGCCATGGACCGACCGTAGGGAACGAGTGGAACGCGTGGATCTCCTGCCCCCGCCCACCGGCGCCGACTCCCGGGACGACATCGCGCGCCGCGCCGACGCCCACGCGGCCGTACCGCTGCTGAACTGCCTGCTGCGCGAGGTGGCCGAACCCCTGCCGGGCCCCGGCGCCCGCCCCGTCTACCGGCTGCCCGGCGGCAGGCTGCTGCGGGTGCGCGGGGGCCGCCGGCCCGCCGAACCCGAGGTCCGCACGGCGCACGGGTGGCACCGCGTCGACCACGCCGAGCTGGTGAAGCTGGTCGCCGAGGCCCTGCGCCGGCACACCGGTGTGAGCAATCACGAACTGCCCACCGAGATGACCGACAGCCGGGACGCGGTGGCCGCGCTGCTGACGGCACGCGCGCGTGCCACCCCGCCCGCGGACCCGTACCTCCGCTCCGAGCAGGGCCTGCTCACCGGCCACACCCACCACCCCGCCCCCAAGGCCCGCGGCGGCGGTCCGCACGCCGGGTGGCTGCCGTACGCGCCCGAGGCGCACGCCCGCTTCCCGCTGACACTGCTCGCCGCGCGCGAGGACACCGTCGTCGACGAGGGCGACACCGCCGCTCTGGACGCCCTCGGCAAGGCCCCGCCCGGCTACCGGCTGCTGCCCGCCCACCCCTGGCAGCTGGAGCTGACGGCACCGGCCCTCGCCCCCGCCTTCGCCGACGGCCGGCTCGTCCGGGTGGGCACGACCGGCTTCTTCGCCTGGCCGACGGCCGCGATCCGCACGGTCTACGCGCCCGAGTACCTGCCCGGACGGGACCTGTTCCTGAAGTTCAGCCTCGACGTGCGGGTCACCAACGACATCCGCCGTCTGTGGCGCCACGACCTGATGAGACTGCGCCGCACCGACACGGCGGTCAGCGAGGCCTTCGCCTCCGTCGGGCCCCCCGCCGCCTGGCTCGGCGACCGCGGCCACCGCACCGCCGACTTCGCCTTCGAGGAACTGGCCGTCGTCGTCCGCGACGGCGTGCGGGACCACCTCCTGCCCGGCGCGACCCCGCTCCTGGCCGCCGCGCTCGTGGAGGGCTTTCCCGGCAGCCCGCTCACGGCCACCGCGGACCCGGCGGCCTGGTGGCAGGCGTACCTCGCCGTCGTCGTCCCGCCGGTCCTGACCGCCTTCGCCGACGACGGCGTCGTCCTGGAGGCGCACCTGCAGAACACCCTGGTCGCCGTGGACCCGGCCGGCACCCCCGTGCAGGCCCTGTTCCGGGACGCGGAGGGCGTCAAGCTCCTGCCGGACACCCCACGGGCGGCCGGCTGGGAGCGCCTGGTCTACTGCCTGGTCGTCAACCACCTGTACGAGATCGCCGCCGCCCTCGCCGAACACCACCCCGGCCTCGACCCCTGGCCCGCCGTCCGCCGCGAACTGGCCCGCCACGACCTCCCCGAGATCCCCGCCCTGCTCACCGCTCCCACCCTCCCCGCCAAGACCAACCTCCTGCTGCGCTGGACCGGCGCGGACGGCGCCGACGCCCGCTACCGCCCCCTGCCCAACCCGCTGCGCGGGGCGTGAGCGGCGGCCCTTCACGACGCCCGGAAATCCCGTGCCGCAGCGCACCCCGGTGGTGCACACTCACCGCATGGCGGACATGGACGCGTTCCGGGACGAGCTGGCCCGCTGGGCGGCGGGCGGCGCCGGGGACACGGCGGCACAGCTGGCGGCGGACCTCGGACTGCGGACGGCGGTGCTGCTGGAGGGCCCCAGCGACCTCGCCGCCGTCGAGGCGCTGGCGGCCCGCGAGGACCGCGACCTGACCGCCGAAGGCGTGGCCGTGGTGTCGATGGGCGGCGCGATGAGCGTCGGCCGCTTCGCCGGTCTGCTCGGCCCGCCCGGCCTCGGCCTGCGCCTGACCGGCCTCTGCGACGCCCGCGAGGAGCCCTTCTACGACCGGGGCTGGCAGCGGGCCGGTGCCCCGCGGGACTTCCACGTCTGCGTGGCCGACCTGGAGGACGAGATGATCCGCGCCCTCGGCACGGCGCGGGTCGAGGAGGTCATACGGGCCGAGGGCGAACTGCGCCCCTGGCAGACCTTCCTGGGCCAGCCCGCGCAGCACGACCGCACCCGGCAGCAGCAGTTGCGCCGCTTCCTCAGCACCAAGAAGGGCCGCAAGATCCGCTACGGCGGCCTCCTGGTGGAGGCCCTCGGCACCGGACGGCCACCGGCCCCGCTCGCGGACCTCCTCGCGGGGCTGTGACCGGCGGGCTACTTCGTGGCCCCCTGGGCGAAGCCGTTGTAGATGTAGCGCTGGAGGAACAGGAAGATCACCAGGGTCGGCACGATGACGAGGACGGCCCCGGCGGAGATGTTCTCCCAGTGCGCGCCGAAGGGCCCCTTGAACCGGAACAGGGCCGTCGACATGGTCCCGAGGTCCTCGGAGGGCATGTAGAGGAAGGGGATGTAGAAGTCGTTGTACGTCGTGATGCCCTTGATGATGACCACGGTCGCGACGGCGGGCTTCAGCAGCGGAAAGATGATCTTCCGGTAGATGGTGAAGGAGTTGGCGCCGTCGAGCCGCGCGGCCTCGTCGAGGGACCTCGGGATGCCGCGGATGAACTGAAGGAAGATGTAGATGGCCACGATGTCGGTGCCCATGTACAGCAGGACCGGGGCCCAGCGGGTGTTGAACAGCCCGAAGCTGTTGACGACCTGGAAGGTGGCGACCTGCGTCGTCACGGCCGGCACCAGCGTGGCGATCAGGAACAGCGCCATGACGAGCTTCTTGAAGCGGAAGTCGAAGCGGTCGATGGCGTACGCCGTCATCGAGCCGATGATCACGGTGCCGGTGATGGAGAACAGCAGGATGAAGGCCGTGTTGCCGAAGGCCTGGAGCAGGTGGCCGTCGGTGAAGGCCGTGGCGTAGTTGGAGAAGTTGAGCCAGTCGTCGGGCAGCGCCAGGGCGCCCTGGCCGTCGGAGATCTCCCCGTAGGACTTCAGCGAGGTCAGGAAGATCACGAGCAGCGGCAGCAGCACCACGGCGGAGGCGACGACCAGTGACACGTACGTCAGCGCCGTGCTGACGCGCGGACGGCGGCGCGGCCGTTCCTGCGGGCGGGCGGGGGCCGTGAGGGTCATACGAGATCCACCTTCTCGTCGGGCACGAGGCGGCGCTGGATCCAGGTGATCAGCAGGATGATCGCCAGCAGCACCACCGCGCAGGCCGAGGCCAGGCCGGTCTTGTTGAACTGGAAGGCGAACTTCACCGTCTGGATGACGAACGTCGAGGTCTCCGTCGCGCCGCCGGTCATGATGTACGGGATTTCGAACACGGAGAGGGAGCCGGAGATCGCCAGGATGACGCTCAGGCTCAGCACCGGCCGGATGCTCGGCGCGATGATGTGCCGGAACTGCTTCCAGCGGCCGGCGCCGTCCAGCTGGGCGGCCTCGTACAGCTCGCCGGGGATCGACTGGATCGCGCCGAGGAACAGCACGAAGTTCAGACCGGTGAAGCGCCACACGGACACCCCCGCCATGGAGGCGTTGGCCGACTCCGGAGTCCCCAGCCAGGCGTGGTCGGTGCCGACGCCGAACCAGGACAGGACCGAGTCGAGCGTGCCGCCGTCCTGGAAGAAGTAGAGGAAGACGAAGCCGATCGCGACGCCGTTGATCAGGTACGGGAAGAACAGGATGCCCTTGAACAGGTTCCTGAAGCGCAGGTCGAAGCTGAGGACGGCGGCGAAGTACAGGGCGATGACGATCTGTACGACGGACGCCGCCAGGTAGTAGAAGCTCACCGCGAACACCCGGAGCAGCTCGGGGCGGGTGAAGATCTCGGTGTAGTTCTCCGTGCCGACGTAGTTGCGGGCGGGGCTGACACCGTCCCAGTCGGTGAAGCTGTAGTAGATCATGTTGCCCACCGGCACGTACGTGAACGTGATCAGCAGGGCCAGGGGCGCCAGCAGGAACAGCCACGGGGTGAGCTTGCGCAGCGGCCGGTCGTGCCAGGAGGAGCCGGTCCGTGCGCGGTGCCGGGAGGGTCGTTCGCCGACCCCCTCCGGCCCGGCGGCCGGAGCGGGTGGTGAAGCGGTGGATGCGGTTCGGGTCATTGCGGAGCCAGGGCCTTTCGTCGTCCGCTGAGGGCACTGGGTGCCGGGTCCCGTTCGCCGCGGAGGCGGGGGAGGGGACCCGGCGGGTGCTGGGTTCAGACGGGTGCCGGGTCAGGAGCCGACGGTCTGCCTGGCCTCGGACCAGCGCTTGTTCAGGTCGTCGAAGTAGTCCTCGAGTGATCCGTCCGTGGCGCCGCGGGCGATGTCGATGAGCTTCTTGCGGTAGTCGGGCTTGTTGAGTCCGATCTCCGAGGCGTTGTCGATGGCGTTGACGTCGGCCGTCTTCGCCTCGGAACGCTCGATCAGCTTGACATCGTTGTCAACGTAATCCTTGAGTGTCGCCGGCATGCCCTCGGCCTTCAGGGCGGAGACGGCGCCCTCCTTGGCCGCGTAGCCGGACTTCTCGGTGAACCAGTCGATCCACGCCCGGGCGGCCTCCTTGTGGTCCGAGTGGATGTTGACGGCCTGCTGGTAGTCGGAGACCAGGGTGGCGCAGAAGGCGCCGTCCTTCTGTGACGGGACCGGCATGAAGCCGATGTCGTCGGGGTTCCGCCCGGCCGTCTCGGCCGCGTCCCGCATCTGGTTGACGGCCCAGGAGCCGAGCATCATGCTGCCCACCTTGCCCTTGGCCAGGAGGGTCTTCGAGCTCTCCCAGTTGGTGGTGGCCGGGTCCTTCTCCGACAGCTTGTGGTGGACGATGTCGTAGAGCAGGGTGTCGAGGGTGCTGAGGTCGTTGCCCTCGGCCCAGGGCTTGTCCATCGAGGCCAGCTTGTCGGAGGCCTGGGTGTCGCAGCTGATCGAGCCGACGCCGTTGGTCCAGGGGCTTTCGAGCGGCCAGCCGTCCTTGAAGTTGGTGTAGTACGGGGTCGCCCCGGTCTTGTCCTCGACGGCCTGGAGGTCGTCGAGGAACTGCTCGCTCGTCGTCGGCCAGTCGGTGATGCCGGCCTTCTTGAACAGTGCCTTGTTGTAGACCAGGCCGTTGGCGGTACCGAAGGTGGCGATGCCGTACGTCTTGCCCGCGACCTCGGTCTTGTCGGTGAAGCGGTAGGTGCTCTTCATCGACGAGGTCTCGCCCAGCGGAGCGAAGAACTTGGGGTAGTCACCCTTGGCGACCGCCGACGGGATCAGCAGGACGTCGCCGTAGTCCTCCGTGTTCATGCGGATCTTCACCTCCCCCTCGTAGTCGGTGAGGCCCTCGAACTTCACCTTCACCTCGGGGTAGGTCTTGTTGAACTCGGCGGCGTACTTCTTCATCGTCCCGTCCTCGACGAGGTCGGTGCGATTGGTGAGCACGGTGATGTCCCCCGAGACGCCGTCCGGGTTCACCGGCGCGGCGGCGGTCTCGCCGGCGTCCGCGCTTCCCCCTCCGCTGCACCCCGCGACGGTCAGCATCGCGGTGGCGAGCAGTGCGACGCTCAGCGTCCTCTTCCCCATGTGCCCAGCTCCTTTCCAAGGATTACGGCTCGGGCTCCGGTGGTGGCTGACGGCGACTATGTCAGCCGCTCGTGAACCGGTAAAGCTTCCTCATCCTCCGCGATACTCAATCGTTACCTGAGGTGAGAGGTGGCGCGAAGATATCCGTGCGGTGACTGCGCCCGCGCGAGGGCTTCTGTCGATCAAAGAGGGCTAGACCGGTTCACTTCTGTGGGGTTAGGTTGAGCCGCGTTGCCTACGACACCGGGCCCGTCCCGCCGAAGGAGCCGTACATGAAGGAAGTCGTCCCGCTCGCCGAGGGCTGGAGCCTTTGCCACAGCGAGAACCTGTTGCCCGCCCAGGTCCCGGGCTGCGTCCACACCGATCTGCTCGCGGCCGGGCTGATCCCGGACCCCTTCCTCGGCGTCAACGAACCCGACGTGGCCTGGGTGGGGCGGCGGGCCTGGACCTACGTCCGCGACCTGGGGGCCGCCGACACCGCCGGTGAGCGGTTCGAGCGGACCGACCTGGTCTTCGACGGCCTGGACACCGCCGCGACCATCACCCTGGACGGGCGGGAGCTGGGCCGCACCCGGAACATGCACCGGCGCCACCGCTTCGACGTCACCGGCCACCACGGGCTCCTGGCGGTGGACTTCGCCTCCGCCTACGACGAGGCGGCCTCGGTGCGGGCACTGACGGGGGAGCGCCCCAACGTCTACCCGGAGCCGTTCCAGTACATCCGCAAGATGGCGTGCAGCTTCGGCTGGGACTGGGGACCGACCCTGGTGACCGCGGGCATCTGGCGCCCGGTCCGGCTGGAGCGGTGGTCGACGGCCCGGCTGGCGGACGTACGCCCGCTGGTGACGGTCCACCGCGGCACCGGCCGCGTCGAGGTACGCGTGGAGGTCGAGCGGACCGCGCAGGGGACGGCCCGCTCGCTCGCCGTGCGGGCCACCGTCGGGGACGGCCTCGCCGTGGCGCGCGGCGAGGTGGAGGGGACGCACGCCGTACTGACGCTGGAGGTGCCGGACGCCGCCCTGTGGTGGCCCCGCGGCTACGGCGACCAGCCTCTGTACGACCTGGAACTCGCACTCGTCGAGGCCGGCCCCGGTTCCGAGGAGCGGCCCCTGGACTCCTGGCACCGGCGCATCGGCTTCCGGACCGTGGAACTGGACCGCTCGGCGGACCGGCACGGCACCGGCTTCACCCTCGTCGTCAACGGCGAACGGATCTTCGCGCGCGGGGTCAACTGGATCCCCGACGACGTCTTCCCGTCCCGGATCACCCCGGAGCGCTACCGCACCCGGCTGCGCCAGACCGCCGACGCGGGCGTGGACCTGGTGCGGATCTGGGGCGGCGGCATCTACGAGGACGACGCCTTCTACGACGCGTGCGACGAGCTGGGCCTCATGGTCTGGCAGGACTTCCTCTTCGCCTGCGCCGCCTACCCCGAGGAGCAGCCGCTGCGCGGCGAGGTGGAGGCCGAGGCTCGCGACAACGTTGTCCGGCTCATGCCGCACCCCTCGCTCGTCCTGTGGAACGGCAACAACGAGAACCTCTGGGGCTTCCGTGACTGGGACTGGGAGCCCGAACTCGGCGGCGACTCCTGGGGCGGCGGCTACTACCTGGACCTGCTCCCGCGGATCGTCGCCGAACTCGACCCCACCCGCCCCTACAGCGCGGGCAGTCCCTGGTCCGGCTCCTGGGACCACCACCCCAACGACCCGGCCCACGGCACGTATCACTCCTGGGAGGTCTGGAACCGCCGGGACTACGCCGAGTACCGCGACTCGGTGCCCCGCTTCGTGTCGGAGTTCGGCTGGCAGGCACCGCCCGCGATGGCGACCCTGCGACGTGCGCTGCCCGGCGAGCGTCTCGCGCCCGACTCGCCCGGCATGCTGCACCACCAGAAGGCCGAAGACGGCAACGGCAAGCTGAACCGGGGCCTGGAACGCCACTTCGTGCTGCCCGAGGACGACTTCGACCGCTGGCACTACCTCACCCAGGTCGTGCAGGCCCGCGCGATCGCCACCGGGATCGAGCACTGGCGCTCCCACTGGCCCGTGTGCGCCGGCACCGTCGTCTGGCAGATCAACGACTGCTGGCCGGTCAGCTCCTGGGCGGCCATCGACGGCGACGGCCGGCTCAAGCCGCTCTACCACGAGCTGCGCCGGGTCTACGCCGACCGGCTCCTCACGCTCCAGCCGGGCGACGGCGACGACGGCCCCGTACTCGCCGTCGTCAACCAGGCGGCCGAGCCCTGGCAGACGCGCGTGACCCTGCGGCGGCTGCGGGCGGACGGCGTCGAGGTGGCCGAGCACGTGCTCGACGTGACCGTCGCCGCCCGCTCCGTGCACCGGCGGGCCGTGCCGCAGGACCTGGCCCCCGCACCGCGGTCGGCCAAGGAGTTCCTCGTCGCCGACAGCGAGGACCTGCGGAGCGTGCACTTCTCCGTCACGGACCGGGACTTCGCCTACCCGGTACCGCGCTACGACGTGGCCGTGGAGTCCCCGGTGGGTGCCGGGACGGGTAATGTCGAGGTCGTGGTAACCGCACACACCCTCGTCCGTGACCTCCTCCTGCAGGCCGACCGGCTCGGACCGGACGCTGTCTGCGACACCGGACTGCGCACCCTGCTGCCCGGCGAGCAGCTCCGGCTGCGGGTCACGGGCGCGGCAGAGACCGGGGCCAACGCCGTGCGCGCGGCACTGTTCTGCGTGGAACCGGCGTGAGCGCACCCTCCGTGCGGGTCACCATCAAGGACGTCGCCGCGGCCGCCGGTGTGTCCAAGGGCGCGGTGTCCCTCGCCTTCAACGACAAACCCGGGGTCTCCGACGCCACCCGTGAGCGGATCTTCGCGGCGGCCCGGCAACTGGGCTGGGCCCCGAACTCCTCGGCGCGCAGCCTGTCGCGCCGGTCCGTCGACACCGTGGGGCTGGCGATCTGCAGGCCGGCCAGGCTGCTGGGCCTGGAGCCGTTCTACATGGAGTTCGTCTCCGGCATCGAGAGTGTGCTGGCCGAGCGCGACTGCTCCCTGCTGCTGCGCCTCGTCGGTTCGCTGGACGAGGAGATCGGGTTGCAGGAACGCTGGTGGCGGGAGCGGCAGATAGGGGGTTCGATCCTGGTCGACTTCCATCGCGAGGATCCGCGGATCGCCCCGCTGCGGCGCATCGGCCTCCCGGCCGTGGCGGTCGGTCACCCGTCCCTCACCGGCGGGTTCCCGTCGGTGTGGACCGACGACGCCGCCGCAGTCGCCGAGGCGGTGCGGTACCTGGCGGTGCTGGGGCACCGGCGCATCGCCCACGTGGGCGGCCCCCGGGGGCTCGGTCACAGCGCCATCCGGACGACCGCGTTCGAGCAGACCATGGCCGCGGTCGGCCTGGAGCGCGGGCCGCACGTCGAGACGGGGTTCTCCGGCGAGGACGGCGCGCGCGCCACCCGCTCCCTGCTGCTGTCCGCCGAGCGGCCCACGGCGATCCTCTACGACAACGACATCATGGCGGTCGCCGGTCTCGGTGTCGCCGCCGAGATGGGCGTCTCCGTGCCGGACGACCTGTCGCTGCTGGCGTGGGACGACTCCCAGTTGTGCCGCCTGACGCATCCGACCCTGTCGGCGATGAGCCACGACGTGCACGGCTTCGGCGCACAGGTCGCGCGGGTGCTGTTCGAGGTGCTGGCGGGCCACGAAGTGACGTCCCAGCCCGTCGCGACGCCGTCCCTGGTGCCGCGGGCGTCGACCGCCCCGCCTCCGGCGTAGGGGCGGCGGGACGCGGTCGGTCGAGGGGGCGCGGCGTGATGCCGCGCCCCCTCGTTCACTAAACCGCTAAACTGGCTGACCAGCACAGACAAGCCTTCCATTCACGGCGTCCACCTGTGCAGTTCACCCTGACGAGACAATTGACAGGTGTCTCGGCCCCCTCTACGTTCCGTATCGGTTAACCGGTCAAGGCGGCTTGCAGCGGGACAACGTTGTCAGGTTCATGCCTATATCCATCGCAGAAGGAGACTCATGCGGCAGTCGAGAAGCACGCTGATCACGACCGCGGGGCTGGCGTTCGCCGCCGTCCTCGGACTGCTCCTGTCCCTCGCCGGTCCTTCCACCGGCAGGGCGCAGGCCGCGGCCGGCGGAATCCACGTCAGCGACGGACGCGTCGTCGAGGGCAACGGCAACGCGTTCGTCATGCGCGGGGTCAACCACGCGTACACCTGGTACCCCGACCGCACCAGCTCCATCGCCGACATCGCGGCCAAGGGCGCCAACACCGTCCGCGTCGTACTCGGCAGCGGCGGCCGCTGGACGAAGACGAGCGCGACCCAGGTCTCCGCGCTCATCGGCCAGTGCAAGGCCAACAAGGTCATCTGCGTCCTGGAGGTGCACGACACCACCGGGTACGGCGAGGACGGCGCCGCGACCAGCCTGGACCAGGCGGCCGACTACTGGATCAGCGTGAAGAGCGCGCTGGCGGGCCAGGAGGACTACGTCGTCGTCAACATCGGCAACGAGCCCTTCGGCAACACGAACTACGCCGCGTGGACCGACGCGACCAAGTCGGCCATCGCCAGGATCCGGGGTGCCGGCATCGACCACGCCCTGATGGTCGACGCGCCCAACTGGGGTCAGGACTGGTCCGGCACGATGCGCTCCAACGCCGCCTCGGTCTTCGCCTCCGACCCCGACCGCAACACCGTCTTCTCCATCCACATGTACGGGGTCTACGACACCGCCGCCGAGGTGCGGGACTACCTCGACGCCTTCGTCGGCAACAAACTGCCCATCGTCGTGGGCGAGTTCGGCAACCAGCACAGCGACGGCAACCCCGACGAGGACGCCATCATGGCGACCGCCCAGTCCCTCGGCGTCGGCTACATCGGCTGGTCCTGGAGCGGCAACGGCGGCGGTGTCGAGTACCTCGACATGGTCAACGGCTTCGACCCGAACGCGCTGACCAGCTGGGGCGACCGCTTCTTCAACGGCAGCAACGGCATCGCGGCCACGTCCAAGAGGGCGACGGTCTACGGCGGCGGCGACGGTGGCAGCACTGGGGGTACGGCGCCCAACGGGTACCCGTACTGCGTGAACGGCAGCGCCTCGGACCCCGACGGTGACGGGTGGGGCTGGGAGAACAGCCGGTCCTGTGTCGTCCGGGGCAGCGCGGCGGACGGCTGACCGGGGAGCACGACGGAACGCTCCGCCCGGGAGGACCTCCGAGGCGGAGCGTTCCGTCGTGCGGTGGCACCACCCCGTCTCGTCAGGCGGGAAGTGCGGTGATGCCGAGGGAGAAGTCCAGGTTCCCCACCCCGTGGTTGGCGAGGCCCACCGTGACCACGCCCACTCCTTCCAGCCAGTGCGCCATCTTCAGGCCGCCGACGTCCAGCGGGCGCAGCCCGAGGCTCTCGACGAACGCCGCCACGGTTGCCTTGGCCGGAACGTCGTCGCCGGCGATGAACACGTCGGGCCGGCCCTTCTCCAGGACGTGGCGGAAGACGGTGTTGAACGCCTTCACCACGCTGGTGCCCGCCGGGGCCGCCCTGGCGACTTCCTGCGCGATCGAGGTCTCCTCGTGGTGGGCCAGTCCGTCGAAGGTGGAGTTGAAGGGGTTGCTGATGTCGACGACGATCTTGCCCGCGAGGGCGTCTCCGTACTGGGTGACGGCCGGCACGACGCCGTTGTGCAGCAGGGCCAGGACGACGATGTCCCCGGCCGGGGCGGTGCCCCACTCTCCGGTCGTGGCGCCGCCGCCGAGACTCCTGGCCAGGGCGGCGGCCTTGGCCCGGTCGCGGCCCATGACCTCGACGGTGTTGCCGCCCGCTGTCGCCCGCGCGCCGAGGGTACGGGCCATGTTCCCGGTGCCGATGATGCTGATGCTGCTCATGAGATGTCCTGCCCTGGTCGTGTGTTGTCCGGTTCAGACGGCGGTGGTGCCGCCGTCGGCGACGAGTTCCATGCCGTTGACGTAGCTGGAGTCGTCGGAGGCGAGGAAGAGGGCGGCGGTGGCGATTTCGTCGGGGTGGCCCATCCGGCCGCGGGGGATGAGGGACTCGAACTGGCGCTTGGTGGCCTCGTCGAAGAGTTCCGCCTGCTTGGCGGTGGCGACCTGGCCGGGGGTGAGGACGTTGACGCGGATGCGGCGGTCCTTGAGTTCGTTGAGCCAGACGCGGGCCCAGGCCTGCTGGACGGCCTTGCTGCCGGCGTAGACGCTCCAGCCGGGGAAGGCGCCGAGAGAGGCGTTGGAGCCGGTCATGAGGATGGAGCCGCCGTCGTTGAACAGCGGGAGCGCCTTCTGGACGGTGAACAGGGTGCCGCGGGCATTGAGTCCGAACCAGGTGTCGAACTGTGCCTCGGTGATCTCGCCGAGCGGGGCGGGTTCGCCGCCGCCCGCACTGGCCCACAGTACGTCGAGGCTGCCCTTCTCCCGCTTGACGGTGTCGTAGAGGCGGTCGAGGTCGTCCAGGTCGGCGGCGTCGCCCTGGACGCCGGTGACGTTGCGGCCGATCTGCTTCACGGCCTCGTCCAGGGCGTCCTGGCGGCGGCCCGTGATGAAGACGTGCGCTCCCTCTTCGACGAACAGCTTCGCGCCTGCCAGCGCCATGCCGGTGGTGCCGCCGGTGATGACCGCGACCTTGCCGTCGAGCTTTCCCATGGTCGTTCCCTTGGGTCGGTGGTGCCGAGTGTGGCCGGGGCGGCAGCGTTAAGTACACCGACCCGTGTCCTTAACGTACGGGGCGGGTGGCCGGGGCGCAAGTTATGTACACCGGTCGTTACCGGATTCGGGTACGATGACTCCCATGACGGAGTTGGAGAAGGGCCCCACGGGCCGCCGCCGCGGCCGGGGCGCTCGCGAGCGCATCCTCGGCGCGTCCCAGCGGCTGTTCCGCGAGCAGGGCATCAACCGCACGGGCATGGATCAGCTCTGCGCGGCGGCAGAGGTGTCCAAGCGCACGGCCTACCAGCACTTCGCCGGCAAGGACGAGCTCGTCGCCGAGTACCTGCGCCGGTTCGACCCCACCGTTCTGTCCGGCGTGTTCGACCGCACCGACCTCACACCCCGCGAACGGCTCCTCGCCGCCTTCGACGTCCCCCCCACCACCCCGCTGTGCCCCTACATCGGCGCCGCGGTCGAACTGCACGACCCCGAGCATCCCGCATCCCGGTACGCACGCGAGTACAAGAGGGCCGTCGCCGCGCGGCTCGCCGACACCGCCCGCGAAGCCGGCGCCGCCGACCCCGAACAGCTCGGCGAGCAGCTCGCGCTGCTCCTCGACGGCGCCGCGGCCCGCACCCGGGTCCTCGACGCCGACGCCTTCCCCACCGCCGCCGCCATCGCCGCGGTCCTCATCGACAACGCCGTCCCCGCCGCGGCCGGCGACGAGCGGCGACGGGGCGACGCGTCGAGCTGAGCCGGCCCCCGGCCGACGAGCCGGGGAGATCCGAAACAGTGGCGCGGGGTGCGAGGTGCTGCTGCGGCTGGACGCGTACACGCTGCGGACCGACGTCTCCGACAGCCGGGGGTGAGCGCCGTCCGACGGTCACGGGGGCTTCGGAGGCCGAGCACGGACGCGGACTGCCGCTCGTGGACGCGCCGGCGGACCGGTGGGGCGTGTTCGGCCGCGTACCCGTCGGCACAACGGTCCGCGCGGAACCGGCTCTGCCGCCGCGTGGAAAAAGATCGCTCGCGGGCGATGACTTCGCGCGGGGATGAGAGTCTCCTTCACGAACCTTCCCGCCCTACGCCGACGACAGGAGACCTTCCCGCATGACTGATCCGGAGTTGACCGCGGAACGCCGCCGCCAGGCAGGCGTCTGGCCCCTGATCCGTACGGAGCGAGCGGCGCTGGCTTCCGACCTCGCGGATCTGACCGACGAGCAGTGGGCGACGCCGTCGCTGTGCGCCGGGCTGACGGTGCGCGAGGTACTGGCGCACCTCACCGCGGGGGCGAGTCTCAACACCGTGCGCTGGCTGGCGGGGGTGATCCGCTGCCGGTTCGACTTCGACAAGCAGGTCGCCGTACGGCTGGCCGAGCAGCTGGGCACGGACCCGGCCGAGACCCTCGCGCGATTCAGGGGCGTCGTGCCGAGCACGACCAAGCCGGCCCTGCCCGTCGTCGCCGTGCTGGGCGAGACCCTGGTGCACGGCGAGGACATACGGCGTCCGCTGGGCATCCGGCACGACTACCCGGTCGACGTCGTCACACGGGTGGCCGAGTACTACCAGGGCTCGGACCTCGTGGTCGTCGCCAGGAAGCGCATCGTGGGACTGAGGCTCGTCGCGGACGACGGCCCCTTCGCGACCGGTTCCGGGCCCCTGGTGTCAGGCCCCACCGTGGCCCTGGTGATGGCCATGACCGGACGCGCGACGTACTGCGACGATCTGGAAGGGGACGGGGTGGAAACTCTCCGCGGCCGCTGCGGGACGGCGTGAGGTCCGCCGGGCCGGCCGAGGCGCCGTCGTTTCTCCACGCTCGGGCGCGTCCATATGCTCGTCCCATGCTCACCGAAGTCACCGCCACCCGCTACGTCGAGCCCCTGCGCTCCGGCGGCTCCGTGCCCGCCGTGGTCGAGGCCGACGATCTCGGCACCTACGTCCTGAAGTTCACCGGCTCCGCGCAGGGCCGCAAGGCGCTGGTAGCCGAGGTGGTCGTCGGGGAGCTGGCCCGGGAGCTGGGGCTGCGGGTGCCGGAGCTGGTGCTCGCGCACTTCGATCCGGCGATCGCCGAAGCCGAGCCGCACCAGGAGGTGCGGGACCTGCTGCACGCCAGCGCGGGGCTCAACCTCGGCATGGACTACCTGTCGGGCGGCGCCGACTTCACGCCCGAGCTGGCCGAGGTGTTCCCGGTGGACGCGCGGGAGGCGGGGCGCGTGGTGTGGCTGGACGCCCTCACGGTGAACGTCGACCGGACGGTGCACAGCTCCAACCTCATGGTCTGGCCCACCCTGGGCACCGCACCCCCGCGCCTGTGGCTGATCGACCACGGCGCGGCCCTCGTCTTCCACCACCGCTGGGGCGCCTCCCCGCCCGAGAAGGCGTACGACTTCCGCCACCACGCCCTCGGCCATTACACGCCCGACGTCCCGGCCGCCGACGCCGAGCTGGCGCCGAAGGTGACGGAGGAGCTGCTGCGCGAGGTGGTGGGCCGGGTGCCCGAGGCGTGGCTGACCTGCGAGGGCGACCTCGACACGGCGGAGAAGGTGCGCGCCGCCTACGTGGACTACCTCCACGCGCGCGTACGGGCCTCCCGGCAGTGGCTGCCCACCGGCTTCCCGAGCCGCGAGGAGCTGGCCGCCGAGAACGCCGCCCGCGCGGCGCGCACGCAGCGGGGCCGCCCCGACTGGCTCAAGCGGGTCCCGGACCTGCACGGCAAGCCGCCCGCCGAGCAGGACTGGTCCGTGCACCTGGGCTGACCCACGCCCGCGCCCCCGGTGCCGTGCTTCGGCTCCGGGGGCGCGGACTCGTCGAGCGGGTGCGGCGTCAGCCCTTCAACTGCTCGTACGCCGGCAGCGTCAGGAAGTCGGCGTAGTCCTCGTCGAGCGACACCGTGAGCAGCAGGTCGTGCGCCTGCTGCCAGTTGCCGGCCGCGAAGGCCTCGTCGCCGATCTCGGCGCGGATGCTGGCCAGCTCCTCGGCGGCGACCTTGCGGGCCAGGTCGGCGGTGACCTGCTCGCCGTTGTCGAGGACGACCTCCGCGTTGATCCACTGCCAGATCTGCGAGCGGGAGATCTCGGCGGTGGCCGCGTCCTCCATCAGGTTGAAGATGGCGACGGCGCCCAGGCCCCGCAGCCACGCCTCGATGTAACGGATGCCGACCTGCACGGCGTTGACGAGGCCGGCGTACGTCGGCTTGGCGTCCAGGGAGTCGATCGCGATCAGGTCGGCCGCCTTGACGTCGACGTCCTCGCGCAGGCGGTCCTTCTGGTTGGGCCTGTCGCCGAGGACCTTGTCGAAGGACTCCATGGCGATCGGGACCAGGTCCGGGTGGGCGACCCAGGAGCCGTCGAAGCCGTCGCCGGCCTCGCGGTCCTTGTCGGCCCGGACCTTCTCGAAGGCGACCTTGTTGACCTCGGCGTCCCGGCGCGAGGGGATGAAGGCCGCCATGCCGCCGATCGCGTGCGCGCCCCGCTTGTGGCAGGTGCGCACGAGGAGTTCGGTGTACGCCCGCATGAACGGGGCGGTCATCGTCACCGCGTTGCGGTCGGGCAGGACGAACTTGGCGCCGCCGTCACGGAAGTTCTTGACGATGGAGAACAGGTAGTCCCAGCGCCCGGCGTTCAGCCCGGAGGCGTGGTCGCGCAGCTCGTAGAGGATCTCCTCCATCTCGTACGCGGCGGTGATCGTCTCGATCAGGACGGTGGCGCGCACCGTGCCCTGCGGGATGCCGACGTAGTCCTGCGCGAAGACGAACACCTCGTTCCAGAGGCGGGCCTCCAGGTGGGACTCTGTCTTCGGGAGGTAGAAGTACGGGCCCTTGCCGAGGTCGACGAGGCGCTGCGCGTTGTGGAAGAAGTACAGGCCGAAGTCGACCAGGGCGCCGGGGACCGGACGGCCGTCCACCTGGAGGTGGCGCTCGTCGAGGTGCCAGCCGCGCGGGCGCATGACGACCGTCGCCAGTTCGCCGTCCGGACGCAGGGCGTAGGACTTGCCCGTGCGCTCGTCCGTGAAGTCGATGGTGCGGGTGTAGGCCGAGGTCAGGTTGAGCTGGCCGAGGACCACGTTCTCCCAGGTCGGCGCGGAGGCGTCCTCGAAGTCCGCGAGCCACACCTTCGCGCCCGAGTTGAGCGCGTTGATGGTCATCTTGCGGTCGGTGGGCCCGGTGATCTCGACGCGGCGGTCGTTCAGCGCGGCCGGAGCGGGAGCCACCTTCCAGGAGTCGTCCGCGCGGATCGCGGCGGTCTCGGGGAGGAAGTCGAGCGTGGAGGTGCGGGCGATCTCGGCGCGGCGCTCCGCACGGCGGGCGAGGAGCTCGTCACGCCGGGGCGTGAACCGCCGGTGCAGCTCGGCCACGAAGGCGAGCGCCGCATCGGTGAGGACCTCCTCCTGCCGGGGCAGGGGCTCGGCGTCGACGATGGCCAGCGTGGACGGCGCTGGTGCGGACATGAGCTGTCACTTCCTTCAGCGGTGGCACCGGGTGCCAGAGGGTGCGTAGGGGGCATTACGCACTCGCCGTGCAGCGGAGTGCTTCTGGTCAGTGGATAGTAGTTTCCTCATCGTGGAACTTCAATGGTTTGTTGATGTCGAGATTCTCCGGGTCGAGGGAAGGTGGCGCTCGGTGCCACCTCCCTCACTCAAGGTGGACCAGGTCCGCCGGGGTGTCGATGTCGTACGGCCGCGCCACGTCCCCGCACTCGACGAGCGCGATCTGCGTCTCGTGTTCCCTCAGATAGGCGCGGGCACCCCGGTCGCCGGTGGCGGTCGCCGTGATCCCCGCCCAATGCGCGGCGCCGAGCAGCACGGGATGCCCGCGCACGCCCGCGTACGCCGCCGAGGCCAGTGACGTCTCGTCCCGGTATCCGGCGCGCACCCGGGCCACCGCCTCCGCGCCGATGCCGGGCTGGTCCACCAGGCAGACCAGCGCGGCCCGGGCCCCGGTCCCCGCCAGTGAGCCGAGCCCGGCCCGCAGCGACGACCCCATGCCCTGCTCCCAGTCGGGGTTGTCCACGAGAACGCAGCCGTCGAGTGCCGCTCGCGCGCGTACGTCGTCGGCGCGCGCCCCCAGGACGACGTGTACGCGGGTGCAGCCGGCCGCGCGCAATGTGTCGACCGCGTGTTCGACGAGTGGGTGTCCGTGATTTTCGAGCAGCGCCTTGGGGCGGCCGCCGAGCCGTCGGCCGCCCCCGGCGGCCAGCAGCAGCCCCGCCACCCGGCCGCCCACCTGGTCTTCTGCCGGTCCCTCGTGGTCTCTCATGCCCCCTGCATACCTGACCGCCCGCCAAACACTTGGGCGTGCGCGGGGTTTCCGGACACTTTCCGAAGACTGAATTTCGGTCTGTGCGGTGGCGCGCGTGGCGCGGGGTGGCGTTTACTGGCCCGCGCACAACGGGGTGCGAGGGGGAGGGGCTGTGTTGCGGAGCTTGGGGCAAAGGCACGTGACCGTCGGCGACGAGGACGTCAGGGTGGTGGCACTGCGGACCGCCGTGTCCCGGCTGCGCCGTCAACTCGCCCTGCTGCCCGCCGACTTCCCGGACCGCGCGATCGCGGAGGACGAGCTGGCCGATCTCGCCGCCATGGCGGGCCACGGCGTGCCCGAGGCGCCACGGCTGCGCCGCTCCCTGCTGCTGATAGCCGGCGCGATCGGCTCCGTCAGCGCCCTGGGGCCGGGGCTGACGGAGGTCCGGCACGCGGTGGAACTGTTCGGGGACCCGCCGCGCCGCTGAGTCCCCTGCCCGGCAAAATGCCTCAGGCGGCGGGGGTGCCGTTGGAGCCGTTCGAGTTCAGCAGGGACTGGGACAGCTCCGCCGCCACCTGCTGGAGCAGGGGCACGATCCGGTCGGTCGCGGCCTCGGTGACGCGGCCCGCGGGGCCGGAGATCGAGATGGCCGCGGCGGTGGGGGAGTCCGGCACCGAGACGGCCAGGCAGCGGACGCCGATCTCCTGCTCGTTGTCGTCGATCGCGTAGCCCTGGCGCCGCACATCCTCCAGCGCCGCGATGAAGCCGTCCGGCGTGGTGATCGTCTTGTCGGTCGCGGCCGGCATGCCGGTACGGCTCAGCAGGGCCCGCACCTCGTCCGCCGGGAAGCTCGCCAGCAGCGCCTTGCCGACGCCCGTGGAGTGCGGCAGGACACGCCGGCCGACCTCGGTGAACATGCGCATCGAGTGCTTGGACGGCACCTGGGCGACGTACACGATCTCGTCCCCGTCGAGCAGGGCCATGTTCGCCGTCTCGCCGGTCTCCTCGACCAGGCGGGCCAGGTGCGGGCGGGCCCACGTGCCGAGCAGTCGGGAGGCGGACTCGCCGAGGCGGATCAGGCGGGGGCCGAGCGCGTAGCGCCGGTTGGGCTGCTGGCGCACGTATCCGCAGGCCACGAGGGTGCGCATCAGGCGGTGGATGGTCGGCAGCGGCAGTCCGCTGCTCGCCGAGAGCTCGCTCAGGCCGACCTCGCCCCCCGCGTCCGCCATCCGTTCGAGCAGGTCGAAGGCGCGCTCCAGGGACTGGACGCCTCCGGTGGCGGACCTGGCGGAGTCGGTGGTGCTGGCGCTGGACGTCGGCACGGCACGTTCCTTTCGGGGCTGGCGGGAGGAAAGAAGCGTACCCGGCGGCCGGTTGACTACCGGCTTGTACGTAGCTACGTTCTGCTTGCTGGAATTCTAATTCCGCTTTGTGGAAACGTCCAGGGCTGAGTCGTGGGCATGCCCGCACAAAGGGTGCCTCTTGACGGCACGGAAGCGGGAATGAAGACTCCTTCGACAGGAGACTTCAACAGAACGTTGAAAAAACTCGGCGGCAGAAAGAGGGGTTTCGGGTGTCCGGAGCTGAACTGGTGCTGCGCTCGACGCGCGTCATCACCCCCGAGGGGACACGCGCCGCGTCGATCGCGGTGACCGGCGAGAAGATCACGGCGGTCCTGCCGTACGACGCCCCCGTCCCGGACGGCGCCCGGCTGGAGGACGTCGGCGACCACGTCGTGCTGCCCGGCCTGGTCGACACCCACGTGCACGTGAACGACCCCGGCCGCACCGAGTGGGAGGGCTTCTGGACCGCCACCCGCGCCGCGGCCGCCGGCGGCATCACCACCCTCGTCGACATGCCGCTCAACTCCATCCCGCCCACCACCACGGTCGACAACCTGCGCACCAAGCGCGAGGTCGCCGCCGACAAGGCGCACATCGACGTCGGCTTCTGGGGCGGCGCCCTGCCGGACAACGTCAAGGACCTGCGTCCCCTGCACGAGGCCGGGGTCTTCGGCTTCAAGGCGTTCCTGTCGCCGTCGGGCGTGGACGAGTTCCCGCACCTCGACCAGGAGCAGCTCGCCCGGTCCCTGGCGGAGATCGCCGCCTTCGACGGCCTGCTGATCGTGCACGCCGAGGACCCGCACCACCTGGCCGCGGCCCCGCAGCAGGGCGGCCCCAAGTACACCCACTTCCTTGCCAGCCGCCCGCGCGACGCCGAGGACACCGCGATCGCGACCCTGCTCGCGCAGGCCAAGCGGTTCAACGCGCGCGTGCACGTGCTGCACCTGTCCTCCAGCGACGCCCTGCCGCTGATCGCCGAGGCCCGCGCCGACGGCGTCAAGGTGACGGTCGAGACCTGTCCGCACTACCTCACGCTCACCGCCGAGGAAGTGCCGGACGGCGCCAGCGAGTTCAAGTGCTGCCCGCCGATCCGCGAGGCCGCCAACCAGGACCTGCTCTGGCAGGCGCTGGCGGACGGCACGATCGACTGCGTGGTCACCGACCACTCCCCGTCCACCGCCGACCTCAAGACCGACGACTTCGCCACCGCCTGGGGCGGCATCGCGGGCCTCCAGCTCAGCCTGCCGGCCATGTGGACCGCAGCCCGCGGGCGGGGCCTCGGCCTGGAGGACATCGTGCGCTGGATGTCGGCGCGCACGGCCGCCCTGGTGGGGCTCGACGCGCGCAAGGGCGCCATCGCGCCGGGCCACGACGCGGACTTCGCCGTCCTCGCCCCCGACGAGGCCTTCACCGTCGACCCGGCCGCCCTCCAGCACCGCAACCGCGTCACCGCGTACGCGGGCAAGACCCTGTACGGCGTCGTGAAGTCCACCTGGCTGCGCGGCGAGCGCATCGTGGCGGACGGCGCGTTCACCGACCCGAAGGGACAGCTCCTCGACCGGGCCTGACGCCCCGGACCCCCTGAACCCAGTCCATCCCGAACGGCCCCGAAAGGAACACCTGATCACCGTGACGGCCCAGCAGAACCCCTCGTTGGCCAGCTTCACCGGAGACGCGAACCCCTACGGAGGCGGCGACCCGTACGCGGACTACCGCACCGCCGACCTTCCCTTCACCCAGTACGCCAACCTTGCCGACCGGCAGCTCGGCGCGGGTGTCGTCGCCGCCAACGACGAGTTCTTCGCCCAGCGCGAGAACCTGCTGGTGCCCGAGCCCGCCGAGTTCGACCCCGAGCACTTCGGGCACAAGGGCAAGGTCATGGACGGCTGGGAGACCCGCCGGCGCCGCGGTGCCTCGGCCGAGCACCCCTGGCCCACCGAGGACGACCACGACTGGGCGCTGATCCGCCTCGGCGCCCCCGGCGTGATCCGCGGCATCGTCGTCGACACCGCCCACTTCCGCGGCAACTACCCGCAGGCCGTCTCCGTCGAGGGCGCCTCGGTCGCGGGCTCGCCCTCCCCGGAGGAGCTGCTCGCGGACGACGTGAAGTGGACGACCCTCGTCCCGCGCACCGCGGTCGGCGGCCACGCGGCCAACGGCTTCGCCGTCTCGGCCGAGCAGCGCTTCACCCACCTGCGCCTCAAGCAGCACCCCGACGGCGGGATCGCCCGCCTGCGCGTGTACGGCGAGGTCGTCCCGGACCCCGCCTGGCTCACCGCCCTCGGCACCTTCGACGTGGTCGCCCTGGAGAACGGCGGCCAGGTCGAGGACGCCTCCAACCTCTTCTACTCGCCGGCCACCAACACCATCCAGCCGGGCCGCTCCCGCAAGATGGACGACGGCTGGGAGACCCGCCGCCGCCGCGACCGGGGCAACGACTGGATCCAGTACCGCCTGGTGGACCGCGCCCGGATCCGCGCGATCGAGATCGACACGGCGTACCTGAAGGGCAACTCGGCCGGCTGGGCGTCCGTCTCCGTCAAGGACGGCGAGGCGGGCGAGTGGCGCGAGGTGCTCCCGCGCACCCGGATGCAGCCCGACACCAACCACCGCTTCGTCCTGCCGGAGGCGGCCGTCGGCACCCACGCGCGCGTGGACATCTTCCCCGACGGCGGCATCTCCCGGCTGCGCCTGTTCGGCTCCCTGACCGAGGACGGCGCCGCCCACCTCGCCGCCCGCCACCAGGAACTGGGCGGCTGACCCCGCCGCCCGGCCCGGACCCGCGGGGCGCACCGGCCCGACAGCACCGGTGCGCCCCGCGCGCATGCCCGGGCGGGGTTACGCGGCGTGGCCGCCGTCCACCGCGAACTCCGCGCCGGTGACATAGGTGGCACCGGCCAGGTACGCCACCGCCGACGCCACCTCGTCCGCGGTGCCGAAGCGGCCCAGCGCCGTCATGGCCGCCTGCGCGTCCGCGTAGGGGCCGTCCGCCGGGTTCATGCCGGTGTCGATCGGCCCCGGGTGCACGATGTTCGCCGTGATCCCGCGCGGCCCCAGCTCCCGGGCCAGCGCCTTGGTCAGCCCGATCAGCGCCGACTTGCTCATGGCGTAGAGCGTCCCGCCCGGCCCCGGCACCCGCTGGGTCATGCAGGTGCCGACGGTGATGATCCGCCCGCCCCCGGTCATGCGGGCCGCGGCCGCCTGCGAGGCCAGGAAGACGCCGCGGACGTTCACCGCCAGCAGCCGGTCGACGTCGGCGAGGGAGAGGCTCTCCAGCGGGCCGAGCAGGCCGAGGCCCACGTTGTTGACCAGCACGTCCAGGCCGCCGCCGAGCGCCGTGGCGGCCCGCTCGACCGCCCCCGCCGCCTCGTCCGCGTCGGCGGAGTCGGCCCGCAGGGCCACCGCCCGGCGTCCCAGGGCGCGGGCGGCCCGTACGACGTCCTCGGCCGCGTCCTTGCCGTTCACATAGGTGAGGGCCACGTCCGCGCCCTCCTGTGCCAGTCGCAGGACACTCGCCGCGCCGATGCCCCGGCTGCCGCCGGTCACGAGGGCGGTGCGGCCGGTCAGGGGGGTGGCGGCGGTGGCCAGTGGGTTGGTGTGCGTGTTCGTGTTCATGGGTCCATCCCAGCCGGGCCGCCGTGCCCGCGCTGGCGGTGAACGGACGTCGACCTGAGCCGCGCGCCGCGCGCGTCGAACAGTGGTGTGAACACGCGGAAAACACATGGGACGTCCCGGGAAACTCCACGGTCTTGTCATTGACATGCCACTGTCTACGCGCGTCATCATGAGCGCATGCGATTCCCCCCACGCGCCGCTCGGCTCGGCGCAGCAGCCGCAGTCCTGTCCGCCCTCCTCGTGGGCGGCACCGTCTCCGCGACCACGGCCGGCGCCGCCCCCGCGGCGGTCGGCGAGATCTGCTACAGCGACCTGCCCTCCCAGGCGCACGACACACTCGACCTGATCGAGCAGGGCGGTCCCTATCCGTTCGAGCAGGACGGGACCGTCTTCCAGAACCGGGAGGGCATCCTGCCCAGCCGGACCACCGGGTACTACCACGAGTACACCGTGATCACGCCGGGCTCCGACACACGCGGCGCCCGCCGGATCGTCACCGGTGAGGAGAACCAGGAGGACTACTACACGGCCGACCACTACGCGTCGTTCGACCTCGTCGACTACGGCTGCTGAGGCCCCGCCCGCCGAGTCCGGACCCCCCACTCACCCGGACTTGCGGCTCTCGGCGGCGGCGAACAGCGCGCCGCCGAGAGCGAGCAGGGCCACGCTCGCGTAGACCTCGTAGCCGTCGAGGAAACCGATCCGCTGCACCAGCCCCGTGTTCCAGTCGGTGAACTCGTGCACCAGGCCCATCGCGCCCTGGAGCACGGCGAGCAGGCCCAGGAACTCCAGCAATTTCTTCATGATCCCGACTCTCGCCCCGCGGTCCCCCCACACACATCGGCCGCGGGGCGAGTCCTGCCCGACGGGAGGCTTCCGCGCGCACGTACCGCGCGACCAAAGTCGCCGCCCGCGCGACTTTGGTCGACGGTCCCGCCCGACCGGCCGTTCCGGCCGCCACCCCTGCGTAGATTTGTCGACTGTGAACAGTGATGAGCGGGACACGGTGCCCTGGGCCTTCGCGAAACGGCGCTGGGTCCTGCCGGCGGCGCTGGTCGAGGACCTGTACCCGCAGCCCCGGCGGCCCGGCGGCCGGCCCCGGCGCACCGCACGCGACTGGGCCGTCGACTTCGCCTGCTTCCTGCTGGCGGTCACCATCGGCCTGCTGGCCGCGGACACGCTGGACCAGGAGCCCGGCCTCCCACCCGCCATGGCGGTCGCGGACCAGCTGATCGGCGCCCTGGCCTGTGCCGCCGTCTGGCTCCGTCGGCGGTGGCCGGTCGGGCTGGCCGTGGCCATGGTGCCCGTCTCCCTGGTCTCGGCCACCGCGGGCGGCGCCGTCCTCGCCGCCCTGTTCACGCTCGCCGTGCACCGGCCCTTCCGGTACGTGGCCTGGATCGGCGGCGCGAGTCTCGCCGTGGTGCCCCTGTACTACTGGATGCGTCCGGAGCCCGGGCTGCCCTTCCTCGCCTCCCTCGTCATCGCCCTCCTGCTCGCGGCCACGGTGCTCGGCTGGGGCATGCTCGTCCGCGCCAAGCGCCAGCTCCTGCTCAGCCTGCGCGACCGCGCCCGGCACGCCGAGGCCGAGGCGGAGCTGCGGGCCGAACAGGCGCAGCGGCTGGCCCGGGAGGCCATCGCCCGCGAGATGCACGACGTCCTCGCCCACCGGCTGACGCTGCTCAGCGTGCACGCGGGCGCCCTGGAGTTCCGGCCCGACGCGCCCCGGGCGGAGGTCGCGCGAGCGGCGGGCGTCATCCGGGAGAGCGCGCACGAGGCCCTCCAGGACCTTCGGCAGATCATCGGCGTCCTGCGGGCCGGGGACTCCGACGACGCGGGCCGCCCCCAGCCGACGCTCGCGGGACTCGACGCGCTGGTCGCCGAGTCCCGGGAGGCCGGCATGAAGGTCACCCTCGCCGACCGCGTGCCCGACCCCGGAGCGGTCCCCGCCGCCGTCGGCCGGACCGCGTACCGCATCGCCCAGGAGGCGCTGACCAACGCGCGCAAGCACGCCCCCGGCACCGAGGTCACCGTCTCGGTCACCGGAGCACCGGGTGACGGACTCGCCCTGTCGGTGCGCAACGCCCCGCCCCGCGGCGAGGTGCCCCACGTGCCCGGCTCCGGGCAGGGCCTGATCGGGCTGACCGAGCGGGCCACGCTCGCGGGCGGCACCCTGGAGCACGGTCCGACACCCGGCGGCGGCTTCGAGGTACGGGCGAGGCTGCCGTGGGGCTGAACTTCCGCCGGATGGCCGGCGACGACCGTGATTACGTATGACGCATGACTGCGATCAGACTGCTCCTCGTCGACGACGACCCGCTGGTGCGGGCCGGGCTGTCCCTCATGCTGGGCGGCGCCGAGGACGTGGAGATCGTCGGCGAGGCCGCCGACGGTGACGAGGTGGGGGCGCTCGTCGACCGCACCCGCCCCGACGTCGTCCTCATGGACATCCGGATGCCGGGGACGGACGGCCTCACGGCGACCGAGCGGCTGCGCGCCCGCGCGGACGCGCCCCAGGTCGTCGTGCTCACCACCTTCCACGCCGACGAACAGGTGCTGCGCGCCCTGCGCGCCGGTGCCGCCGGGTTCGTCCTCAAGGACACGCCGCCCGCGGAGATCCTCGACGCGGTGCGCAGGGTCGCGGCCGGAGACCCCGTCCTGTCGCCCGCCGTCACCCGGCGGCTGATGGAGCAGGCGGCCGGCACCGCCCCCGACGCGCGCCAGGCCCGCCACACGCGGGCGCGTGCCCGCGTGGAGGCCCTCAACGACCGCGAACGCGAGGTCGCCGTCGCGGTCGGCCGGGGCATGGCCAACGCCGACATCGCGGCCCACCTCTTCATGAGCGTCGCCACGGTCAAGGCCCACGTCTCCCGCGTCCTGGCCAAGCTCGGTCTGGACAACCGGGTCCAGATCGCCCTGCTGGCGTACGACGCGGGGCTCCTGGACGACTACCAGGACGACGCGCCCTGAGGGACGACCACCAGGACGACACGCCCCGAGAGACGACCACCAGGACGACACGCCCCGAGAGACGACCACCAGGACGACACGCCCCGAGAGACGACCACCAGGACGACGCGCCCCGAGGAGTGAGCGCCCCGGGACCCGCTAAGGGGCGAGCGCCTCGGGGACCTCCGCGAGCCGTACGGGTCTGCGCTCGCGCCGGGAGATGTCGCAGGCCTCCGCGATCCGCAGGGCCTGCAGCGCCTCGCGCCCGTCGCAGGGGTTGGCCCGCTCGCCCCGCACCACCTGCACGAAGGTGGTCAGCTCTGCCTCGTAGGCGGGCCCGAAGCGCTCCACGAAGCCCGTCCACGGCTTGTCCGCGGCCGGTGGCCCGGTCGGCTCGGTGGAGGCGATCGGCGTACGGTCGTCCAGGCCCACGACGATCTGGTCCAGCTCCCCGGCCAGCTCCATGCGGACGTCGTAGCCCGCCCCGTTCAGCCGCGTCGCCGTCGCGGTCGCCAGCGTGCCGTCGTCCAGCGTGAGCAGCGCCGCGCCGGTGTCCACGTCGTCCGCCGCGCGGAACATCGGCGGACCGGCGTCGGACCCGGCCGCGTACACGTCGACGACCTCCCGGCCGGTCACCCAGCGCAGGACGTCGAAGTCGTGGATGAGCGTGTCCCGGTAGAGCCCGCCCGACTGCGGCAGGTACCCGGCCGGCGGCGGGGTCTGGTCGCTCGTCACCGCCCGGACGGTGTGCAGCCGGCCGAGCCGCCCGGACCGGACCGCCTCCCGGGCCCCGCTGTAGCCCGTGTCGAAGCGGCGCTGGAACCCCATCTGGAGGATCGTCCCGGCGGCCTCCACCTCGGCGATCGCCTGTAACGTGCCCGGCAGGTCCAGCGCGATGGGCTTCTCGCAGAACACCGGCAGCCCCGAGCGGGCCGCCCGGCCGATCAGCTCGGCGTGGGCCGGCGTCGCCGTGGTGATCACCACCGCGTCCACACCCCACTGGAAGATCTCGTCCACTCCCGGTGCCGCCGTCTCGCCCAGCCGGTGGGCGAGGTCCTGGGCCCGGGTGATGTCGGCGTCCGTGAGGATCAGGGATCCGACGTCGCGGTGGCGGCTGAGTGTGTTGGCGTGAACGGTACCGATGCGGCCCGTTCCGATGACCCCGATGCGCATGGAATCAAAGTGGGCGCACAGCCGCTGCCTGTCAATGCGTATGTCCGGACAATCGAACTACACAACTTCCCGTCATCTGCGCACGCGGCTACGCTCGGCCCGTGCCGAAACCAGAAGTGGACCCCACCGTGTCGCTGGACCTCAGCGTGGATCGCAGCAGCCCCGTGCCGCTGTACTTCCAGCTGTCGCAGCAGCTGGAGGCGGCGATCGAGCACGGCGCGCTGACGCCCGGCAGCCTGCTGGGCAACGAGATCGAGCTGGCCGCGCGGCTCGGTCTGTCCCGGCCCACCGTCCGCCAGGCCATCCAGTCGCTCGTCGACAAGGGCCTGCTCGTGCGCCGCCGCGGTGTGGGCACCCAGGTCGTGCACAGCAAGGTCCGGCGTCCGCTGGAACTCAGCAGCCTCTACGACGACCTGGAGGCCGCGGGCCAGCGCCCGGCCACGAAAGTGCTGGTCAACACCGTCGTCCCCGCGCCCGCGGAGATCGCCGCCGCGCTCGGCGTGGCCGAGGACAGCGACGTGCACCGCATCGAGCGGCTGCGGCTGACGCACGGGGAGCCGATGGCGTACCTGTGCAACTACCTGCCGCCCGGCCTCGTCGACCTGGACACCGGGCAGCTGGAGGCCACCGGCCTCTACCGGCTGATGCGCGCCGCCGGGATCACCCTGCACAGTGCCCGGCAGTCCATCGGCGCCCGCGCCGCCACCACCGGTGAGGCCGAGCGGCTCGGCGAGGACGCGGGCGCCCCGCTGCTCACGATGGAGCGCACCACCTTCGACGACACGGGACGCGCGGTCGAGTTCGGCACCCACACCTACCGGCCGTCCCGCTACTCCTTCGAGTTCCAGCTGCTCGTGCGGCCCTGAGCGGCCCTTGCGGTGGCGGCTCCCACCGGCGGCTGCCACCGAGGGCTCCCGCCGTGCGGGTTCGTCGCAATGTCCGGACAATGTGACCGTCGGCCGATCCCCGGAGGCACGCGCTCCGCTTGTGTGTCGGACAATGGGGCGTTTGGGGTTTCCAGAACCCGGCCGGGGTTGTGACAGACCCCCGCACGCACAGCACGGCACAGCGAGAAGGGCACGGCCTCGTGGCACGGTTTCGGACATGGGTGGGCATCGCGCTGGCTGGGGCACTGTCGGTGTCCCTGGCCGGGTGCAGCAGCACCGGCGGCAAGCGCGCCGAGGACGCCCGCAAGGCCGCGTCGGCCGAGGGCAGGGCGGCGGTGAACACTCCCCGCTGGACCTTCGCGATGATCACACACTCGGGCGACGGCGACACGTTCTGGGACATCGTCCAGAGCGGCGCCGAGCAGGCCGCGGTCAAGGACAACATCAACTTCCTGTACTCCCACGACGACGAGGCGCAGCAGCAGGCCCAGCTGGTGAACGCGGCCATCGACAAGAAGGTCGACGGCATCGTCGTCACGCTCGCCAAGCCCGACGCCATGAAGTCCGCCCTCGCCCGCGCGCACCAGGCGGGCATCCCGGTGATCACCGTGAACTCCGGCTCCCAGGAGTCCAAGGAGTTCGGCGCCCTCACCCACGTCGGCCAGGACGAGACGATCGCGGGCGAGGCCGTGGGCGAGGAGCTGAACGAGCGGGGCCGCAAGCAGGCGATCTGCGTGCTCCACGAGCAGGGCAACGTCGGCCACGAGCAGCGCTGCGACGGAGTGGAGAAGACCTTCGACGGCAAGGTCCAGCGGCTCTACGTCAACGGCACCAGCATGCCCGACGTGCAGTCCGCCATCGAGGCCAAGCTCCAGACCGACAAGTCCGTCGACGCCGTGGTCACCCTCGGCGCCCCCTACGCCGACACCGCCGTCAAGGCCAAGCAGGGCGCCGGCAGCAAGGCCGAGATCGACACCTTCGACCTCAACGCCAAGGTGGCCGCCGGACTGGAGGACGGCACCCTCGGCTTCGCCGTCGACCAGCAGCCCTACCTCCAGGGCTACGAGGCCGTCGACCTGCTGTGGCTGTACAAGTACAACGCCGACGTCCTGGGCGGCGGCCGGCCGGTGCTCACCGGTCCGCAGATCATCACCAAGGACGACGCCGCCGCGCTGGCCGACTACACGAAGCGGGGCACCCGATGAACGCCACGCAGGTGAAGGAGGCCGACGAACGGCTTCTGCGGACCTCCCCGCTGCGCAAACTCCTCGGCCGCCCCGAGCTGGGCTCCGTCGTCGGCGCGATCGCCGTCTTTGTCTTCTTCGCGTTCTTCGCCGACAGCTTCCTGCGCGCCTCGAGCCTCAGCACGGTCCTCTACGCCGCCTCCACGATCGGCATCATGGCCGTCCCGGTGGCGCTGCTGATGATCGGCGGCGAGTTCGACCTGTCCGCGGGCGTCATGGTCACCTCCTCGGCGCTGGTGTCGTCGATGTTCAGCTACCAGATGACCGCCAACGTCTGGGTCGGCGTCGGCGTGTCGCTGCTGGTCACCCTGGCGATCGGCGCCTTCAACGGCTTCATGCTCACCCGCACCAGGCTCCCCAGCTTCATCATCACGCTGGGGACCTTCCTCATGCTGACCGGCCTGAACCTGGGGTTCACCAAGCTCATCGACGGCACCGTCTCCACCAAGTCGATCGCCGACATGGAGGGCTTCCCCTCCGCCCGCGACGTCTTCGCCTCCACGATCACCATCGGCGGCGTCGGCTTCAAGGTGACCATCCTGTGGTGGTTCGCCCTGGTCGCCGTCGCCAGCTGGATCCTGCTGCGCACCCGCGCGGGCAACTGGATCTTCGCGGTCGGCGGCAACAAGGACGCCGCCCGCGCGGTCGGCGTCCCGGTCACCAAGACCAAGATCGGCCTCTACATGGGCGTGGGCTTCGGCGCCTGGATCTCGGGCCAGCACCTGCTCTTCTCCTACGACGTCGTCCAGTCCGGCGAGGGCGTCGGCAACGAGCTGATCTACATCATCGCGGCCGTCATCGGCGGCTGCCTCATCACCGGCGGCTACGGCAGCGCCGTCGGCTCGGCGGTCGGCGCGTTCATCTTCGGCATGACCAGCAAGGGCATCGTCTTCGCCGAGTGGAACCCCGACTGGTTCAAGTTCTTCCTCGGAGCGATGCTGCTCCTCGCGACCCTGCTCAACGCCTGGGTCCGCAAGCGCGCGGAGGCCACCAAGTGACGCAGACCGAAAGCCGTACGGCGCTCGTGGAGCTGTCCGGAGTCAGCAAGAACTACGGCACCGTACGCGCCCTCGAAGGCGTGTCCCTGGAGGTCCAGGCCGGGGAGATCACCTGCGTCCTCGGCGACAACGGCGCGGGCAAGTCCACCCTCATCAAGATCATCTCCGGGTTGCACCAGCACGACGGCGGCACGGTGCGCCTGGACGGCGAGGAGACCCGGCTGTCCTCCCCGCGCGAGGCTCTGGACCGCGGCATCGCCACCGTCTACCAGGACCTGGCCGTCGTCCCCCTCATGCCGGTCTGGCGCAACTTCTTCCTCGGCTCCGAGCCGCGCAAGGGCGTCGCCCCGTTCAAGCGCATGGACGTCGACCACATGCGCCGCACCACCCACGCGGAGCTGCTGCGCATGGGCATCGACCTCCGCGACGTCGACCAGCCCATCGGCACCCTCTCCGGCGGCGAGCGCCAGTGCGTGGCGATCGCCCGCGCGGTGTACTTCGGCGCCAAGGTCCTGGTGCTGGACGAGCCGACGGCGGCACTTGGCGTGAAGCAGTCGGGTGTGGTCCTCAAATATGTGGCGGCGGCACGCGACCAGGGCCTCGGTGTTGTGCTGATCACCCACAACCCAAACCACGCGTACCTGGTGGGGGACCGGTTCGTCCTGCTGAAGCGCGGCACGATGGTGGGCAACCACGAGCGCGAAGACATCACCCTGGACGAGCTGACGAGGCAGATGGCGGGTGGAACGGAGCTGGACGATCTACGCCACGAACTGGAACGCCGCTAGGGGCGCGGGACTGTGCTGATTTGCGGCTCCGCCGCGCGGGCGCGACCAGCCACAACGCACCCGCACCCGGCGAACAAGGGAACCACCCCGCCCCTGTCCCATTCGGCACCCGGCACACCCGTGCGGCACAATCGCACCCGATGAGCACCTACCGCGACTTCACCGCCCCCATCGGCTCCCGCCGCGCCCCGGTCCTGCGCACCGTGGGCACGAGGGAACGCCGCTCGCACCTCACGGCGCCCCGCGTGCCGACGGTCGGCATCGACATCGGCGGCACGAAAGTCATGGCGGGCGTCGTCGACGCGGACGGCAACATCCTGGAGAAGCTCCGCACGGAGACCCCGGACAAGTCCAAGAGCCCCAAGGTCGTCGAGGACACCATCGTCGAGCTGGTCCTGGACCTGTCCGACCGGCACGACGTGCACGCCGTGGGCATCGGCGCGGCCGGCTGGGTCGACGCCGACCGCAACCGGGTGCTGTTCGCCCCCCACCTGTCCTGGCGCAACGAACCGCTGCGCGACCGCATCGCCGGCCGCCTCGCGGTCCCCGTCCTGGTGGACAACGACGCCAACACCGCCGCCTGGGCCGAGTGGCGCTTCGGCGCCGGCCGCGGCGAGGACCACCTCGTCATGATCACGCTCGGCACCGGCATCGGCGGCGCGATCCTGGAGGACGGCCAGGTCAAGCGCGGCAAGTACGGCGTCGCCGGCGAGTTCGGGCACATGCAGGTCGTCCCCGGCGGCCACCGCTGCCCGTGCGGCAACCGCGGCTGCTGGGAGCAGTACAGCTCCGGGAACGCCCTGGTCAGGGAGGCCCGCGAGCTGGCCGCCGCCGACTCGCCGGTGGCCTACGGGATCATCGAGCACGTCAAGGGCAGCATCGGCGACATCACCGGCCCGATGATCACCGAGCTGGCCCGCCAGGGCGACGCCATGTGCGTCGAGCTGCTCCAGGACATCGGACAGTGGCTCGGCGTCGGCATCGCGAACCTCGCCGCTGCCCTCGACCCGTCCTGCTTCGTCATCGGCGGCGGGGTCAGCGCCGCCGACGACCTGCTGATCGGCCCCGCGCGCGACGCCTTCAAGCGCCAGCTCACCGGCCGCGGCTACCGGCCCGAAGCCCGCATCGTCCGCGCCCAGCTCGGCCCGGAGGCCGGCATGGTGGGCGCCGCCGACCTGTCCCGCCTGGTCGCCCGCCGGTTCCGCCGGGCCAAGCGGCGCCGGGTGGAGCGCTACGAGCGCTACGAGCGGTACGCCGAGGCCCGCCGCACGTCCCAGGAGTCGTTGTGACGGAATCCCTGCCCCACCAGCCCGGTCCGACGGAGGCGACCGGGCCCGCGGCGGAGGGCCGCCGGCACATGATCCGCCGGCGGGCGCTCACCCTGCTCACCATCGTGCTGCTCATCGGCGTCCCGGCCGGCTACCTCGCGATCTCCGCCAGCCAGAGCCGCGACAGCGGCCGGGACAAGGAGGCGAAGTACGCGGCGACCGGCATGACCGAGGGCTGGCCCTCCAAGCTGCAGCGCCGCATCTACGAGGTGCCCGTCCCGGTGCCGGCCGAAGAGGTCGCGTACTACGAGACGAACAACTGGAAGACCAGCCGGCTCTACGTCCAGTTCGAGACCACCGCCGCCGGTCTCGACGTCTTCCTGGCGGGACTGGGCGTCGACCGGGACGCGCTGAAGAAGGACAGGATCGCGATCAGCGACCGCGCCCAGCGGGTCACCGGCTGGGAGTTCGGCGGGTCCGGCTCCTGGTGGGGCGTCGTCAACGAGCAGGAGAACCCGGCGCCGACCCAGGACGTCGTCGTGAACATGGCCGACCCGGACTACCCGATGGTGTACGTCGTCTCGCACACCGTTCCGTAGCGTCCGGCGGTCCGGGGCCCGGCAACAGGCCGTCGGAGCCGATTGTCGGACCCCGCCCGTAGAGTCGAAGACAGCTGATCGGGCAGACGGGCGGGAGGTGACAGGACGTATGGGTGACGTGGCCGTGACCGAGACGGTGCGGGCCGAGGCGCCGACCGTGTCCGTCCCCGTGCGGCTGGCGGCCGTCTTCCTGCCCGCGCCCCTCCCGCGCGAGGGACGGGTCGCCTTCTGGGACCCCGACGGCGGCCCGGTCGACGCCGTCGCCGGAGAGACGGACGGCGACCGGCCCGGCGGCCCGACGGAGCTGACCGTCGTGCGGCGGCACGGCGCCGGGGTACGGCGGGGGACCGCCCCCGCGCTGTCGTTGCCACTCGCCGAGGCGCTGCCGCTGCTGGTGCGCGCCCGGCACGATCCGGCCGCACACCCGGCCACCGCCTGCTGGGGCGCGGCGGCCCTGCACGCCCTGCGGCTCACCGCGCGAGGCCGGCTGCTGCCCGGCCTCACCGCGACCGGACACGACGCCTGGCGGGCCGGCCCGCTCGACCCCGAGGACATCGCGCACCTGCGGTCCGTGGCCGCCGCCCTGCCTCCGGAGGGCCACGCGGTCCCGCTCGACGGCCCGGGACCGATCCGGCTGCCGCAGCCGGAAGCGCTGGTCCGCGCGTTCCTGGACGCGGTCGCCGACACCCTGCCCCGCACCCCCGCCGCACCCCACGCCGCGGGCCGGCCGTTCGCCGCACGCACGGCCCAGCACCTGCCCGACGCCCACGACTGGGCCGCGGAGGTCGCCGCCGGCATGGACGCGGGCGTGCGGATCTCGCTCCGCCTGGACCTGTCGGCGTACGACCTGTTCGACCGGGGCGAGGAGGACGTGCCGGGGGGCGGGGGAGGCGGCGGTGTGCGCCACGCCGGAGCGGCCGTCGTCCAGGTGCACAGCCTCGCCGACCCCACTCTCGTCGCCGACGCGGCGGACCTGTGGTCGGGGGCGGCCGACGCGGCGTTCGGGGCCCGCGCGCGCGTGGACACCGCCCTGGCGGTACGGCGTGCGGCCCGGGTCTGGCCGCCGCTGGACCGGCTCACCGAGCAGGACGTGCCCGACGTGCTCGCCCTGTCCGAGGAGGAGGTCACCGACCTGCTGGGGGTGGCGGCGGGCCGGCTCGCCGCCGCCGGGGTCGCCGTGCACTGGCCCCGCGACCTGGCCCAGGACCTCACCGCGACCGCGGTGATCAGGACCGCGCCCGGTTCCGCGACCGACGGCACGGGCTTCTTCGAGAGCGAGGACCTCCTCCAGTTCCGCTGGCAGCTCGCGATCGGCGGCGACCCGCTCACCGAGGCAGAGATGGACACCCTCGCGGAGGCCCACCGGCCCGTCGTCCGGCTCCGCGACCGGTGGGTGCTGGTCGACCCGGCGCTCGTCCGCCGGGCCCGCAAGCGCGACCTCGGCCTGCTCGACCCGGTCGACGCCCTCTCCGTCGCCCTCACCGGCAGCGCGGAGGCCGACGGCGAGACGGTCGACGTGGTGCCCGTCGGCGCGCTGGCCGCCCTGCGCGACCGGCTCACGGCAGGCGTGCGCCCCGCCGCACCGCCGCCCGGCCTGCACGCCACCCTCCGCGACTACCAGCTGCGCGGGCTCGCCTGGCTCGACCTCATGACCTCGCTCGGCCTCGGCGGCTGCCTCGCCGACGACATGGGCCTCGGCAAGACCGTCACCGTCATCGCCCTGCACCTGAAGAGGGACCGGACCGAACCGACCCTGGTGGTCTGCCCGGCCTCCCTGCTGGGCAACTGGCAGCGGGAGATCGAGCGGTTCGCGCCCGGCGTCCCCGTCCGCCGCTTCCACGGCGCCGACCGCACCCTCGACGACCTGACCGGCGGATTCGTCCTCACCACCTACGGCACCATGCGGTCCGCCGCCACGACCCTGGCCGAACAGCCCTGGGGCATGGTCGTCGCGGACGAGGCCCAGCACGTCAAGAACCCGTACTCGGCGACGGCGAAGGCCCTGCGCACCATCCCGTCCCCGGCGCGGGTGGCGCTGACCGGCACCCCCGTGGAGAACAACCTCTCCGAGCTGTGGGCGCTGCTCGACTGGACCACCCCCGGGCTGCTCGGCCCCCTGAAGTCCTTCCGCGCCCGGCACGCGCGCGCGGTAGAGAACGGGGAGGACGACCAGGCGGTGGAGCGCCTGGCCCGGCTGATCCGCCCCTTCCTGCTGCGCCGCAGGAAGTCCGACCCGGGCATCGTCCCCGAGCTGCCGCCGAAGACCGAGACGGACCACCCCGTCCCGCTCACCCGTGAACAGGCCGCGCTGTACGAGGCGGTGGTGCGCGAGTCGATGCTCGCCATCGAGGAGGCCGAGGGCATGGGCCGCCGCGGTCTCGTCCTCAAGCTGCTGACCTCGCTGAAGCAGATCTGCGACCACCCCGCGCTGTTCCTGAAGGAGGAGCACCCGCCGGGCGGCGCCGACCGGATGACCGCGCGCTCGGGCAAGCTCGCCCTGCTGGACGAGCTGCTGGACACGGTGCTCGCGGAGGACGGCTCGGCGCTGGTCTTCACGCAGTACGTCGGCATGGCCCGCCTCATCACCGCGCACCTCGCCGCCCGCGCGGTCCCGGTCGACCTGCTGCACGGCGGTACGCCGGTGCCGGAGCGCGAGCGGATGGTGGACCGTTTCCAGAGCGGGGCGATCCCCGTCCTCGTGCTGTCCCTGAAGGCCGCCGGTACGGGCCTCAACCTCACCCGCGCCGGCCACGTCGTGCACGTCGACCGCTGGTGGAACCCGGCCGTGGAGGAGCAGGCCACCGACCGCGCCTACCGCATCGGACAGACCCAGCCGGTCCAGGTCCACCGGCTCATCACCGAGGGCACGGTCGAGGACCGCATCGCCGAGATGCTCCAGTCCAAGCGGGCCCTCGCCGACGCGATCCTCGGCTCCGGGGAGTCGGCCCTCACCGAACTGACGGCCCGTGAACTGTCCGACCTCGTGTCCCTGCGGAGGCCGTCATGACCCCCCGGCCCGCCGACGAGGCCCGCCGCGCCCTGCGGGAGGCACGCGAGCGCGGCGAGACGACGGACGCGGAGGGGGAGGGGGACCGCGGGGCGTCGACATCACCGCCCCCGCCCCCGTCGTCGCCGTCGGCCCCGGCACAGGGGCAGGAGGACGATCCGGGCCGGGAGCCGGCGGAGCACACCCCGCCGCGCCCCGGGGACATCGCCCGCGCCGCACTGCGCGGCGCACGCACCGCGCGGCAGGCGGGGGCGCATGGCGCTGCGGACCTGCCGGGCACGCCGCCCGACGAGCCCGACGCCGCCGAGGTGCCGCCGCAGGAGCGACAGAGCCCCGCGGACCCGGCGGGCCCGAAGCATCGTGCGAAGCCGGCCGGTTCGGCGGCCCAGGGAGATCGCGGAGTCCCGGGGGAACCGACCTGCTCGGGAGACCGGGGGCCCGTGGGGGAGCCCGCCGCTCCTGGCGAGAAGACCGGCCGGTGCGACGACAGGGCCGACGCAGACGGCTCGCGCGGCCCGGGTGATCCCGACGGGGTGTCACTCCCCGGCTCCGTGGGCGCCGGGTCCGCCCGGCCGGCGGACGTGGCGCGCGAGGCGTTGCGGGCGGCGCGTCGGCAGGCGAAGGCGGACGCGGCCTCCGAGGGCGGGTCGGCCAAGAGCGCCGCTCACGCACGGCGGTCGTCACCTCCGGCCGGTCGTCAGCGCCGGGCGGGCGGTTCGGGCACCTCCGACGCCCGCGCCCGTGCCGTACGGGACTTCGCCGCGGGTGCCTTCCGACTGCCCCCGGAGGCGGACCCGGCCGAGGAGGCCCCGCCCGCCGGGGAGTCGCCCGGTGCGGCCGCCGCCCAGGGCCGAGCGACCGCGCACCAGGAGCCGGCCCCCTCGCCGGGCGCGGTCCCCGCTTCTCCCGCAGCGGGACCCGCGTCGCACCTGGAAGGCCCGGACTCCGATGCCGAGCGGTCGGGGCACTCGCAGCGGCCGTCGGAGGTGTCCGGCGTGGGCCCTGCCGCCGTATCCACCCCCGCCTCTCCTGAGGCCGGGCGTGCGTCGCACCCGGAAGGTCCGGACTCCCATGCCGAGCGGTCGGGGCATCCGCAGCGGCCGTCGGGGGTGCCCGGCATGGGCCCTGCCGACGGGGCCGCTTCCGCCTCCCCCGAAGCGGGACCTGGGCCGGACGGCCAGGGCTCCGATGCCGAGTGGGCCCGGCGCTCGCGGCAGCCGTCGGGTCTGCCCGGTGGGGATTTTGTCGGCGGAGCCGCTTCCGCCGCGCTCCGGGCCGGGTACGCGTCGCGTCCGGAGGGGCCGGAGCCCGACGCCGGGGGGTCCCGGCGGCCGCAGCAGCCGTCCGCGGCTGGCCGCCGGGCCTTCGCCGCACCGTCGCCCGCGCAGCCTCGCGCGCCCCGTTCGATGGCCGCCCCGGATCGTGACGGCGATCTCCGGCGCACCTTCCCCGCGCTGCCGCCCCGGAAGGCCGCGGACGAGGGCTTCGCCGGGACGTGGTGGGGAAACGCGTGGGTGACGGCGCTGGAGGAGGGCGCCCTGGACGCCGCCCGGCTGGAGCGCGGGCGGCGATACGCGGAGCGGGGGCGTGTCGACGCCATCACCGTGACGCCCGGTCTGGCCCTCGCCTACGTACAGGGCAGCCGTGCCCGGCCGTACCGCGTCCAGGTGCGGCTGCGGACGCTCGGCGACGCGGACTGGGACCGGTTCCTGGACGCCGCCGTCGAACGTCCCGGACACATCGCCGCCCTCCTCGACAAGGAACTCCCGCACTCCCTGGCCGACCTGGCCGACCGAGGCGTCCCGCTGCTGCCCGGCCCGGGCGACCTCACCCCGCAGTGCAGCTGCCCCGATTCCGGCCACCCCTGCAAGCACGCCGCCGCCCTCTGCTACCAGACGGCACGTCTGCTCGACGCCGACCCCTTCGTCCTGCTCCTGCTGCGCGGCCGGGGCGAGCGCGCGCTGCTGGACGCCCTGTCCCGGCGGAACGCGGCCCGCGCCGCACGCGCGGCCCAGGACCGCGGACCGGCGCCCCTGCCCGGCGTCCGGGCCGGAGAGGCGCTGACCCCGCGCGCCCTGCCGCCCCTCCCGGCGCCGCTGCCCGCACCCCCGCACCCCGAACAGCCACCGGCCTACCCGGCCGCCCCGGGCGGCCCCGACCCGTTCGCGCTGGACCAGCTGGCCACCGACGCGGCCGCCCGCGCCCACGCCCTGCTCACCACGGGGCGGGACCCCGTCGGCGGACTGACGCTGTGGCAGGACGCCGTGCGGCTCGCCGCCGCCCGCCCCGGCTCCGGCCTCACCGCGGGCACCCGCGCGCTCTACGCGTCCCTCGCCTCGGCCGCCGGGCGCGACACGGCGGAGCTGGCGCGGGCCGTCGCCGCCTGGCGGCAGGGCGGACCTGAGGGACTCGACGTCCTGGAGGAGCCCTGGGACCCGCCGGCCGGCCGTTTCGACCGCGCCCGCCCCCTGCTGCTCGCCGCCGACCTCCCCGCCTTCCGCCCCTGGCGCAACCGCCTCACCCACCCCCGGGGACACGTCCAGCTCAGACTCGGCCGGGTGGGGCTCTGGTTCGCGTACGAGTCGGAGCCCGGCCGCGAGGACTGGTGGCCGCGCGGCACACCCGACCTCGACCCGGTCGGCGCCCTCACCGGCCTGGGCACCCGAGTCGATCTCTGACCGCGCTCCGGCCGCGGGGCACGAAGTGGGCGTTGTCTTCAGCCTGCCGGATGTATAACCTCACCCATGGCATGTGACATTGCACTGTGAGGTGCGTGCGCGGAGGAGGAGCCGTTGACCCTGAAGGTCGTCGTCGTGGGCGCCGGAGTCGTCGGAGCCGCCTGTGCCTTCCACGCCGCCTCGGCGGGCCTGGACGTCACGGTCACCGACCGCGGACCCGTCGGCGCCGGGACGACGAGCCGCGGGGAGGGCAACGTCCTCCTCTCCGACAAGGAACCCGGCCCCGAACTCGACCTCGCCCGGCTGAGCCGCACACTGTGGGACGAGGCGGGCCGGGAGCTGGGCCCCGACACCTTCGAACTGGAGGCGAAGGGCGGCCTGGTCGTCGCGAGCGGTCCCGAAGGCCTCGCCACGCTCCAGGAGTTCGCCGCCCGGCAGGAGGCGGCGGGTGTCCGCGTCGAGCAGGTCGACCGGGTGCGGGACCTCGAACCACACCTCGCGCCCGACATTCCCGGCGGCGTCCACTACCCGCAGGACGCGCAGGTGCAGCCGGTGCTCGCGGCGGCCGCGCTGCTGCGAGCCGCCGTGCGGCGCGGCGCGCGCTTCAACCCGGGAGAGGTGGCCGGGGCGGTGACCGGCCGGGACGGCCGGGTCACCGGCGTCCGGACGGCCGCCGGTGACGTGCTGCCCGCCGACGCCGTCGTCAACGCCGCCGGCACCTGGGGCGGTGAGGTCGGGCGACGGCTCGGTGCTCCCGTCGAGGTGCTGCCGCGCCGCGGCTTCGTCCTGGTGACCGAACCGCTGCCGCCGATGGTCCGCCACAAGGTCTACTCCGCCGACTACGTCGCCAATGTCGCCTCCTTTGACGCCGGACTGGAGACCTCGTGCGTCGTGGAGGGCACGCGCGGCGGCACCATCCTCATCGGCGCCAGCCGGGAACGGGTCGGTTTCGACACCACGATGAACACCGCCGTGGTCACCAGGCTCGCGGCCCAGGCGTGCCGGCTCTTCCCCTTCCTCCGCGGAGTCCATCTGATGCGCGCCTACCGGGGGTTCAGGCCGTACTGCCCGGACCACCTGCCGGTGGTCGGCCCCGACCCGCGCGTGCCGGGCGTCCTGCACGCGTGCGGTCACGAGGGGGCGGGCATCGGCCTCGCCCCCGCGACCGGCGCGCTCGTGACGGCCCACCTGCTCGGCCGCCCCTGGCGCGGCGCCGATCCGGCCGCCCACACCGGCCTTCTCCCCGACCGCTTCCTGACCCCCGGAGGTGCGCCCCAGTGAGCGAGATCGTCGTCGACGGCGAGCCCCTGCCGTTCGTCGAGGGACAGACCGTCGCCGCGGCCCTGGTGGCCACGGGCCGCCTCGCCTGGCGCACCACCCGCGTCGGAGGCCGCCCGCGTGGCGTCTTCTGCGGCATCGGCGTCTGCTTCGACTGCCTCGTCACCGTCGACGGAGCCCGCGGACAGCGCGCCTGCCTGGTGCCGGCCCGGCCCGGCATGACCGTCACGACCCGGGAGGGCGACGATGAGTGAGCCGGCGGACCTCGTCGTCGTGGGCGCGGGCCCGGCCGGTATGGCCGCGGCGGCCACGGCGCTGGCCGGGGGACTGCGCGTCGTCCTGGTGGACTCCGGCACCGCCGTCGGCGGCCAGTACTGGCGGCACCCGCCGGAGCGCGCCCGCGCGGCCATCCCCACCGACGACCTGCACCACGGACTGCGCCGGTACCGCGCCCTGTGCGAGGCGTTGGCGGCGGGCCGGGCCGCGGGCCGGCTCGACCTGCGCCTGGGGCACCACGTCTGGTCCGCCGTCCGAGAGGGCGACGGGTTCGCGGTGCACGCGGTGGACCGTCGCGAGGCGCCGCGGGAGACCGCCCTCGTCCTGCGGGCGCCCAGGCTCCTGGCCGCCACCGGCGCCTACGACCGTCAACTGCCCTTCCCGGGCTGGGACCTGCCCGGGGTGCTGACCGTCGGCGGACTGCAGGCGCTGCTCAAGGGCGGCGGAGTGGCGGCCGGAAGCCGGGTGGCGCTGGGCGGCACCGGACCGTTCCTGCTGCCGGTCGCCGCCGGACTCGCGGCGCGCGGCGTCGAGGTCGTCGCGGTGTGCGAGGCGGCCCACCCGCGGGCGTGGCTGCGGCACCCCGGCGCGCTGCTGCGCAATCCCGGCAAGTGGGCCGAGGGAGCCGGGTACGCCGCCGCGCTCGTGCGCCACCGCGTCCCCGTCCGCCCGCGCACGGCGATCGTCGCGGCGGAGGGCGGCGCCCGCGTGACCTCGGTGCGGATCGCCGCGCTGGCGCCGGACGGCAGCCCGCGCCCGGGTACCGAGCGACGCGTCGAGGTCGACGCGGTCGGCGTCGGCTGGGGCTTCGCACCGCAGCTCGACCTGCTCGTCACCCTCGGTTGTGCCCTCACCGACTCGGCGGACGGCAACGTGGTGGCCGCGGTCGACGGCGGCCAGCGCACCACCGTCCCCGGTCTCTACGCCGCCGGGGAGACCTGTGGTGTGGGCGGGGCGGCGCTCGCCGTGAACGAGGGCCGCCTGGCCGCGGAGTCGGTCCTCGCCGACGCCGGCGCCACCCCCGTACCGGCGAACAGGCGCCTGGCCGCGGTGCGTTCGGCGGTGGCCCGGCAGCGGGCCTTCGCCCGGGCGATGGCGCTGGCCCACCCGCTGCCTCCCGCCTGGCCCTCGTGGCTGACCGACGAGACGGTCGTGTGCCGCTGCGAGGAGGTGACCGCCGGGGCGATCCGGGCCGCCCGCGCCGACGGCGCCCACGACCACCGGCAGGTCAAGCAGCTGACCCGGGCCGGCATGGGCTGGTGCCAGGGCCGGATGTGCGGGCCCGCCGTGCACTGCCTCACGGCGGGGCGGCGGGCGTACGAGCCCGCGGAACGACTCGTCGCGACGCCCGTCACCCTCGGGGCGCTCGCCGACCTCGACGAAGCACCGACGGCACCGACCGCACCGACCGCACCACAGGCATTGACCGCACCGCAGGCATCGACGGCACCGCCCGCGTCGACGGACAACGGTGAAACCGACAAGGAGTGTTCATGAGCGAGACCCGCAAGCCCTGGCACGGCGTCATCGTCGCGACCAGCCTGCCGTTCAACGACGACCTCTCGGTCGACTTCGCGGCCTACGGCGAGAGCGTCGCACACCTCGCCGAGCAGGGGATGCACGGCGTCGCGCCGAACGGCTCACTGGGCGAGTACCAGACCCTCACCTACGAGGAGCGCGACCGCGTGGTCGAGACCGCCCTCGCCAACGCCCCCGAAGGGTTCACCGTCATGCCGGGCGTCGGCGCCTACGGCGGTCGCGAGGCCGAGCGGCACGCCAGGTTCGCCAAGGACGCGGGCTGCCAGGCCGTCATGTGCCTGCCGCCCAACGCCTACCGCGCCGACGACCGCGCGGTGCTCGAACACTTCGAGCGGGTGGCCTCGGCCGGTCTGCCCGTCACCGCGTACAACAACCCCATCGACACCAAGGTGGACCTGCGCCCCGACCTGCTGGCCAAGCTGTACGCCGAAGGGTTCATCGTCGGGGTCAAGGAGTTCTCCGGCGACGTCCGGCGCTGCTACGAGATCTCCGAGCTGGCCCCGGGCCTCGACCTCATGATCGGCACCGACGACACCGTGCTGGAGGTGGCCGTCGCCGGGGCCAAGGGCTGGGTCGCCGGGTACCCGCAGGTCTTCCCCCGGGCCTGTCTCGCCCTGTACGAGGCGTCCGTGCGGGGCGACCTGGAGACGGCGCTGCCGCTCTACCGTCAACTGCACCCGGTGCTGCGGTGGGACAGCAAGACGGAGTTCGTCCAGGCCATCAAGCTCGGCCAGGAGATGACCGGCCGCCGCGGTGGTGTCTGCCGCCCGCCGCGACAGCCGCTCGGCCCGGAGACCGAGGCCGTCGTGCGCGCCGCCACCCAGGCCCTCGTCGACGCCGGGGTGAACTGACGATGCGTTCGACGGTCTGCTACCACGCCGTCGACTCGCACACCGAGGGAATGCCCACCCGCGTGATCACGGGCGGGGTGGGCGTCCTCCCCGGCGCGACGATGTTCGAGAAACGGCAGCGCTTCGTCGCCGAACGCGACCACCTGCGCACCCTGCTCATGTGCGAACCGCGCGGGCACGCCTCGATGTCCGGGGCCATTCTGCAACCGCCCACCCGGCCCGACGCCGACTACGGCGTGCTCTTCATCGAGGTCTCCGGCTGCCTGCCGATGTGCGGGCACGGGACCATCGGGGTCGCGACGGTCCTCGTCGAGACCGGCATGGTCGAGGTGACCGAGCCGGAGACCCTGGTGCGGCTCGACACCCCGGCCGGACTGGTCACGGCCCGGGTGCGGGTGCGCGACGGCCACGCCGAGTCGGTGACCCTGGAGAACGTCGCCTCGTACTGCCACGCACTCGACCAGGTCGTGGACGTCCCCGGATACGGTGCGGTGCGGTACGACATCGCCTACGGCGGCAACTTCTACGCCTTCGTCCGCACCGACGACCTCGGCATCCCCTTCGGGCGGGCACACAAGCAGCCGCTGCTCGACGCCGGACTGGCCGTCATGGGCGCGATCAACAAGCAGAACACGGTGTCCCACCCGGAGAACCCGGAGATCGACGTGTGCCACCACGTCTACCTGGAGGCCCCCGGATCGACCGCCCGGCACTCGCGGCACGCCATGGCGATCCATCCGGGCTGGTTCGACCGCTCGCCCTGCGGCACGGGCACCAGCGCCCGGATGGCGCAGCTGCACGCCCGCGGTCTGCTGCCCGCCGGTCAGGACTTCGTCAACGAGTCCTTCATCGGCTCCCGCTTCGTCGGGCGGGTGCTGGGGGAGACCACGGTCGGGGACCGCCCGGCCGTCCTGCCGTCCGTCACCGGCCGCGCCTGGATCACCGGGACCGCGCAGTACCTGCTCGACCCCTCGGACCCCTACCCGGCGGGTTTCACCCTCTGACGGACCCGGCGGTGCCGTCCGCCCAGAGCGTGCGGACGTGCGCGAGATGGGTGCGCATGCACTCCTCGGCCTCCTGGCCGCGGCCGGCCACCATCAGGTCCAGCAGGTCGACGTGCTCCTGGGCGGAAGCCACCAGCCGCCCCGCCTCGTCGAGGCTGCCCAGCCCGAACAGGCGGGAACGCTTGCGCAGGTCGGCCACCACCTCCACCAGGTGGTGGTTGCCGGCCAGGGCCAGCAGTTCGAGGTGGAAGCGGTGATCGGCTTCGAGGTACTTGAGGACGTCGTGCTCCCGGGCCGCGGTGACGATCTGCTGCGCCAGCGGACGCAGCGCCTCCAACTGCCCGGCGGTCGCGGTCGCGGTGACGCGGCCCACGGTGGGAACCTCGATCAGGGTCCGGATCTCGGTGAACTCGTCGAGGTCCCGCTCGGTCATCTCGGTGATGCGGAACCCCTTGTTGCGCACCGCTTCGACCAGGCCCTCCCGGGCCAGGTCCAGCATGGCCTCGCGCACCGGGGTGGCGGAGACGCCCAGTTCGGCGGCGAGGGTGGGGGCGGAGTAGACCACACCGGGACGCAGGTCACCGGCGATGAGGGCGGCCCGCAGCGCGTCGGCGACCTGATCGCGCAGATGGGTCTGGACGGAGATCGCCCGCGAGGTGAGGTGCGGCATCCGTGCTCCTGCGTCCGTCCAGCCAACGACCCCTCACTATACAATGTCACGTTGCGTAGCCCGTCCGGGGTGATCCCGCGGTGTCCGGTTCTCGACGGTGCGCGGTAATTGCCTGGACTGTGACCCCCGTCCGACGGGAAACTTCCCGCTTCCGAACCTCCGGGGGTGTGATGGGGACAACAGATACGCGAGGACCGGCGCCGGGCAGGAGCGCGGTCGTCCTGGCGCTGCGCCACTACGGCCGGGAACTGCTGCGACTACGACGACTGGCCCTGCCCGCGCTGCTGCTGCCGGCCGTGGGCAACATCGGCATCCGCTACGTCGCTCCGCTGCTGATCGCCAAGCTGGCCGGACAGGCCGCCGACGAGGGCGGCCTCGCCCTGGGCCCGGCGCTGCCGTACGTGCTGGGCTTCGGTGTGACGCTGCTGCTCGCCGAGACCGTCTGGCGGATCGGGCAGCACTGTCTGAACCGCGTCGAGGCCCTCGGCATGGAGCACCTGTACGTGCGCGGCATGGACGAACTCCTCGCCAAGGACGCCGCGTTCTTCCACGACAACTTCGCGGGCTCCCTGACCAAACGGGTGCTCAGCTACGGCAAGCGCTTCGAGGACTTCGTCGACACCCTGACGTACCGGATCGTGGGCAGTCTCGTCCCCCTGGTGTTCGGTGCCGTCGTGCTCTGGAGCTACGAACCGATGCTCGTCGTCGGCCTGTTCGTCATGATCGCGCTGACGGCGGCGGCCGCGACCCCGCTGATCCGCCGTCGGCAGAGGCTCGTCAACGCCCGGGAGGCCGCTGTCGCCCTGGTCTCCGGCCATGTCGCCGACAGCCTCATGAACATGGAGACCATCCGGGCCTTCGCGGCCGAGCGGCGGGAGGCCGACGAACACCGCAGCCGGGTCGCGGACTCCCGGCGCCTGACCCTGAGGTCGTGGGACTACGGCAACCTGCGCGTGGACACCCTGATCGCACCCATGTCCGTACTGACCAACGTGCTGGGCCTGCTGGTCGCCATCGCCTTCGGCGGCCCGGGGCAGGGGGTGGAGGAGGTCGTCGTCGCCTTCACCTACTACTCCAACGCCACCCAGATCATGTTCGAGTTCAACCAGATCTACCGGCGGCTGGAAAGCTCGATGACCGAGGCCGCCCAGTTCACGGAGCTGCTCCTGGACCCGCCCACCGTGCTGGACGCCGAGGCGCCCGAACCCCTCGCGCCGCGGGACACCGGCATCCGCTTCGAGGCGGTGACCTTCGCCCACACGGGTGCGAAGCCGATCTTCCAGGGACTCGCCCTGGACGTGCCCGCGGGCGCCCGGATCGGCCTGGTCGGCAGGTCCGGCGGCGGCAAGACCACGCTCACCCGGCTCCTGCTGCGGATGTCCGACATCGACCACGGACGCATCCTGATCGGCGGTCAGGACATCAGCCGGCTGCGCCAGACCGACCTGCGCTCCCTGATCGCCTACGTCCCGCAGGAACCCGCCATGTTCCACCGCAGCCTGCGGGACAACATCGCCTTTGCCCGGCCGGGGGCCACCGACGAGGAGATCCACGCGGCCGCCGCGGCAGCGCACGTCACGGAGTTCGCCGAACAGCTCCCCGACGGCTTCGGCACGCTGGTCGGGGAGCGGGGGGTGAAGCTGTCCGGCGGCCAGCGTCAGCGTGTCGCCCTGGCCCGGGCGGTCCTGCGGGACGCTCCGGTCCTGCTGCTCGACGAGGCGACCAGCGCCCTGGACTCGGAGAGCGAACTCCTCGTCCAGGACGCCCTGTGGCGACTGATGGACGGACGCACGGCCCTCGTGGTCGCGCACCGCCTGAGCACCGTCGCCGGCATGGACCGCCTCGTCGTCCTGGACCGCGGACGCGTCGTGGAGCAGGGCTCACACCATGAACTGCTCGCGGCTCAGGGCGCCTACGCCAGGCTGTGGCAGCACCAGTCCGGCGGCTTCCTCGGCGAGAGCACCGAGTCCGCCTCGGAGGGCGAGAGCACCGGGACCGGGTCGGAGTCGGCCCTGGAACGCCCGGTCGGCTGACGGTCCCGCGGTCGCGGCGCGGACGGAGCGGGCGGCGTCAGTCGTCGTACGACAGCCCGTGTCCGGAGCGGAAGAGGACCTGGGTCGGGTCGTCGGCCCGCTGGACGGGAACGGGCAGCTTGCCGCGCGGCTCGACCCGGCCGGCGATCACCCGGGCGGCGGCCCGCAGTTCGACCTCGGTCCAGCAGTAGGAGACCAGGGAGGCCGGGACGTCGCCGAGGTGGGCGATGTCGTAGGGGTTGCGCACCGCGAGGTGGACGACGGGGACGCCCGTCGCGCGCAGCCGGGACACCAGGGTGCGCTGGGCACTGGTGGGGCCGACGTTGTCGGTGGTGACGATCACCGCGTCCCGTCCCCGTGCGGCGGCCACGGCCTCGTCGATCTCCGCCGCGTCGGGCTCCCGGCCGGTGGCGAGGTGGGTGGTGCGGTAGCCCAGCTCCTCGAACGCCCGGGCCAGCTCGGGCACCGTGGTGCGGGTGTCGTCGGTCGGGAAGGCCGGGTCGGCGCCGGTCACGAGCAGCTTTCGCTGTCTGCTCCGCAGCGGGAGCGCCGCGTCCTCGTTGACCAGCAGGGTGGTGGTGCGCTCGGCGATCCGGGCGGCGGCGAGCCGGTGCCCGCGGGCGCCGACGACCCGGTCGACCTCCTCGCGGGAGGTGTAGGGGCTGCCGCTGAACAGGCCGGCCTTGTCCTTGATCCGCAGGATGCGCAGGACCGACTCGTCGAGCCGGTCCTCGGTGATCTCCCCGCTGCGCACGGCGGCCAGGACGCCGTGGTAGGCGACGTCGATGTCGGGCGGGAACAGCAGTTGGTCGGCGCCGGCCTTGAGGGCGAGGACGGGCACGCGGTCGTCGCCGTACTTGGTGCGCACGCCGGCCATGTTGAGGGCGTCGGTGACGATCACGCCGTCGAAGCCGAGTTCGCCGCGCAGCACGCCCTTCAGGATGGCGGGCGACAGGGTGGCCGGCTCGTTGCTGGGGTCGAGCGCGGGGACCTGGAGGTGCGCGGTCATGATCGAGTCGACGCCGGCGGCGATCGCGGCCCGGAAGGGCGGGGCGTCGACGCGGTCCCACTCCTCGCGGGTGTGGGTGATCACCGGCAGTCCGGTGTGGCTGTCCTGCCCGGTGTCGCCGTGGCCGGGGAAGTGCTTGGCGCAGGCCACCACGCCGGTCTGCTGATAGCCCGTCACCTGGGCCGCCACCATGCGCCCGACCTCGCGCGCGTCGGCGCCGAAGGACCGGACGTTGATGATGGGGTTGGCCGGGTTGACGTTGACGTCGGCGACCGGGGCGAAGTTCTGATGGATGCCCAGGGCGGCGAGTTCGGTGCCCGAGATGCGCCCGGCGGCGCGCGCGTCGGAGAGCGAGCGGCCCGCGCCGAGCGCCATCGCACCCGGCAACTGGGTGGCGCCGCTGCCGATGCGGACGTTGGCCCCGTGCTCCTGGTCGATGGAGATCAGGGACGGCACGGGGGTGGGGAGGGCGAGCGAGGACCGCTGCACACCGTTGGACAGGTCCGCGACCTGGCGGGGGTCCTGGATGTTGTTCGCCCAGCCGGAGAAGTAGATGACACCGCCGATGTGGTACTTGGCGATCAGCTCGGCCACGGAGCGGACGCCGAGTTCCCTGAGGTTGCGGTCCTGGTCGAACTGGCTGGGGGAGGTCGCCGACGTACCGTAGAAGTAGGGGACGAACAGCTGGCCGACCTTCGCCTCGGTGCTCATCCTGGAGATGATCTTCTTGAGGCGGTGGTCGCGCCCGTGCGCGGCCGCGGGGGTGGCCGTCACCCCCACGGCGCCCGCCGTGCTCGCGGCGACCACGGTCGCGGAGGCGAGAACGGTCCGTCTGGACAGACTCCGGTCCTGCATGCGGACATGCTCCTTCCAGCCTTGCACGTCAAGGGAGTTGAAGGAAATTTGGAGGACTCCGAACAGCGGGAAACGTAGCCTGCGCGTCACGGGCGGGCAAGAGGTCTAGACAAAATAGGTCTAGGCCACCGCGGGGATCGAGCGGCCCGCCCAATCCGGAGCCGGTTCGGTCAGGTCCGTGACGCGGCGCCGGACCGCGTCCGGGAACGCGGCGGCCCGGCCCGACCGCCGGTCGACGTGGACCCCGAGCAGCTCGGTCGTCGCCACCGGGACCGCGCCGGACGACGGCCCCGCCCCCGGTCCGGACACCACGTACATCTCGTGCGCGAAGCGCGCCTTGCGGGCCGCCGCGCCCAGCACCCGGGTACGGACGGCGAGGTGCGAGGCCTCGGGGACCTCCCTCAGGAAGCGGACGTGGGACTCGACCGTGTAGAGGGAGCAGCCCGTTCTCCCGCGGTAGCCGGAGTCCAGGCCCGTCGCGGCCATCAGCGCGTCCGTGGCGTGGCCGAAGACGAGGACGTAGTAGGCCTCGCTCATATGGCCGTTGTAGTCGACCCACTCCGGGCGGACCGTGCTGCGGAACAGGGGGAGCCTCGTCACCGTGGCTCCTCCCCGCGGTCCAGGCGGCCGGTGGCGCGCAGCACCTCGACGACGCCCCGGTCGCGTTCGGCCACCAGGTCCGCGAGGGTACGGCCGTCCGCCGCCTCGTCGCAGCCCGCCACCACGGCGTCGTGCAACTCCTTGTCCAGCTCCGGTGCTTCCAGGCGCGTCCACGGCGACTTCAGGGACGGGCCGAAGTGGTCCAGCATGTGCGCCATGCCGCCCTCGCCGCCCGCGAGCGCGAAGGTCAGCATCGGCCCCATCACCGCCCAGCGCAGTCCCGGGCCCTCGGTGATCGACAGGTCGATGTCCCGGACCGTCGCCTCACCGTTCGCGACCATGTGCAGCGCCTCGCGCCACAGGGCCTCCTGGAGGCGGTTCGCGATGAACCCCGGCACCTCGTTGTCCATCGTGATGACGGACTTGCCCGCGACCTCGTAGAAGCGGGAGGCCCAGGCGACCGCCGCCGCGTCGGTGCGCTCGCCGCCGACGACCTCGACCAGCGGGATGAGGTAGGGCGGGTTGAACGGGTGCCCGACGACCAGGCGCGACGGGTCGGCGGCCGCCGTCTGCATGTCGGTCATCGGATAGCCGGAGGTGGAGGAGGCGATGACGACACCGGGCGGTGTCGCCGCGTCCAGGCGGGCCAGCAGCTCACGCTTGAGGCCGAGCTTCTCCGGAGCGCTCTCCTGGACGAAGTCGGCCTCGGCAACGGCCTGTTCGAGAGTGTCGGTCACGGTGAGCCGGTCGGCCGACGCGCCCTCGGCGAGGCCGAGCAGGGTGAGCGTCGGCCACGCCGCGTCGACCAGGCGGCGCAGCCTCCGCGCGGCGTCGGGCGCCGGGTCCCAGGCGGTCACGTCGTAGCCGCGCGCCAGGAAGTGGGCGACCCAGCCGCCGCCGATGACTCCGGCGCCGACGCAGGCGACGCGGCGGACGTTCTCGGGTGAGTTGGGCTCGGGGGAAGTCGTCTCGGGTGAGGCCGTCTCGGGTGGGTTCATGGGGGAAGGACCCTTCGTCGTCTGGGCGGACCGGCGGACTACTCGCGCGGCTTGAGGCCGAGGGTGGCGCGGGCCTCGTCCGGCGTCGCGACGCGTGCGCCCATCGACTCGGTGAGGGTCACGGCCCGCTCGACGAGCTGGGCGTTGGTGGCCTTGTCGCCCTTGCCGAGGTACAGGTTGTCCTCCAGGCCCACGCGGACGTGGCCGCCGAGCAGGATGGACTGCGCGACCCACGGCATCTGCATCCGCCCCAGGGCGAAGCTCGCCCAGCGCGCACCCTCGGGAAGCATGTGGACCATCGACTGGAGCACTCCGGGGTCCGCGGGCGCGCCCCACGGGATGCCCATGCACAACTGGAACACCGTCGGCTCGTCGAGCAGGCCCTCCGCGAGCAGCTGCTTGGCGAACCAGAGCTGACCGGTGTCGAAGATCTCCAGCTCGGGCCGCACGCCCAGCTCCTGGATCCGCCGCGCGCCCGCCCGCAGCATGTCGGGCGTCGAGACGTAGAGGTTCGAGCCGTCGCCGAAGTTGAGCGAACCGCAGTCCAGCGTGCAGATGTCGGGAAGCAGGTCCTCGACGTGCGGAAGCCGCTCCAGACCGCTGACGAGGTCGGTGCCGGGGAGGTGGGTGAGCGGGTCGTCCGGGTCGATGACCAGATCGCCGCCCATGCCGGCGGTGAGGTTGATGACGACGTCGGTGCCCGTCTCCTTGACGCGCTCGACGACCTCCCGGTACAGCTTCGGGTCGCGGGACGGGTCGCCGGTCTCCGGGTCGCGTACGTGGATGTGGACGACGGCCGCCCCGGCGGCGGCCGCCTCCACGGCGTTCCTGGCTATCTGCTCCGGGGTGACGGGGACGTGGGGGCTCTTGCGGACGGTGTCGCCGGCGCCTGTGAGCGCGCAGGTGATGATGACGTTCTCGGTCATGGGCATGCGGGAACTCCCGTGGTCGGGGTCTGTGTCGCTGCTGGGCCCGCTTCCGGTCTAGGGGGCCAGGATCGTCTCGGAGACATGGGTGGTCAGCGCCGCGTGCATCGCGTCGGCGGCACTGTCGGCCGACGGTCCGCCCACCGAGAGGACGTGCGTCGCCAGGCCGTCGATCAGCGCGGTGAGCGTCAGCGCCGCCGCCCGCGGATCGAGCCCGGCGCGGAACACGCCCTGCGCGACACCTCGGCGTACGACGTCCGCGACGGTCTCCCGCCACTGCCGGTAGTACTCGGAGTGCAGTCGGCCCACCGCGGTGGAGCGCGCGGCCTCGGCCCACAGGTCGAGCCACACCGCCCACTGGCGGCGCTGCTGTGCGGTGCGCGGTGTCTGCAGCGCGATGAGCTGGCGCAGCTCCGCCGCCGCGTCGTCCGCCTCGGCGAGACGGGCGGCGCGGCGCGCGGTGTCCTCGTCCATGCACCAGCGCACGGCCGCCTCCAGGAGTTCGGCGCGGCCGGGGAAGTGGTAGTGGATCGCGGCGCTGCTGGTGGCGCAGGCGCGGGCGATGTCGGCGACCCGCACCGCGTGGAAGCCGTGCTCCGCGATCAGCCGGACCGTCTCGCGGACGATCTGCAGCGGCCGCCCGCCCTCGACCCCGGCGGACGGCGCCGTGGTCTTCCCACCGGACCGGGTGCCGAGCAGCCAGCCCGCGTCCACCCCCGCCTCGTCGGCGATCCGCGCCAGCTCCGCGGCCGTGAAGCGGCGGGTGCCGCTCAGGGAACGCGACAGCTTGGACGGGTCCATGACGACACGGCGCGCGAACTCGCGCTGGCTGACGCCCGCGGCCGCGATGACCTCGCGGACGCGGACGCGGGCGCGGGCGGCGGTGTCGGCGGTCGGTGCGCCGCCGGGGACGTCGTCGGGTGCGTCGTCGGTCTCCACGGGCCACGACCTTAGGCGCGTATTGCGAAAAACTCAACGCACTCGCCAGGAAAAACCGCTGAAGCGCGGGTGCATTGAGTATCTGACTGACGTGCCAGTCAGATACGCAACGGGGCGGGGGCGACGGGAGGGGAGCGCCCGGCCCCACGTGCCCCCTTCCATCACGGTTGGGTAGCGAGCCGGAACTATGGCTTCCGTCACAGCACACGCGATCTTGGCCTGATGAGATCGCCGGATGCTCGGTTTCCTCGTCCGTCTGCTGCCCTTCTGGGTCCGTGAGCCCCTGCTCATCCTGGTCGGGTCGGTTTTCGGCGTGCGCATCATGTACCTCGCCCACCGCGACGGCGAATGGCTGGCGGCCGGTATCGGCCTGGTGTTCCTGTTGGCCACCGCGGCCCGCGTCCACACGGTGGTCAAGGCCCTGCGCGCACGCCGCGCCCCCGGCCCGGCGGCCGCCCCGGACGAGACGGCGGACGGCACCGCCGCCGAGCCGCAACCGCAACCGCAACGGCAGCGTCCGGCCGAGCAGCGTCCCGCCGCCCCGGAGAAGGAACCCAACGCGTGGGGTCAGGCGGTCGCGGCCGTGGCCGTCTTCGCGGCACTCGGCGCCGCACTGTGGCTGGGCCCGAAGCTGCTGCCCTCCGACGACGGCAGCACACCGCAGGCCGCCTCGTGTCCGAGCGGGGAGGACGAGGAACTGCCGGGCGCCTACAAGAAGACGCCCCGGGCCGTGACAGGCGACGAGCTGTGCAGGGCGCTCAACAGGTCCGACCTGGCCCAACTCCTCGGCACGCCCGCGGAGACCGTGACCGTGGCATCCGGCACCAGCAACACCGCCCCGCTGACCGACGGGAAGATCGCCCAGCCGGAGGCCGAGGTCCAGTTCGACACGTACACCGTGAACGTCTCGGCCACGTACAACAAGCTGTCGATCGCCCAGTACGTCAAGCTGATGAAGTACGGCGAGGAGACGGACGTCAGGACGCTCTCCGTCCTCGGCCGGCCCGCGGTCCTCGCCTCGGACCACACCATGAGGATCGAGATCGCCCTGGGGAGCGGCGGTTCCGGCGGACCGGTCGAACAGGGCCCCCTGGCCCGGAGCCTGTCCGTGGCCTTCGACGCGAAGGACCGGGGCGGCTACTACGACATCACCGTGTGGAGCACGTCCGGAGCCCTCCCGGACGACGGCGCCCTGCTCGGCATCGCCGAGAAGGTGCTCCCGACGCTCCCCGAACGGACCGTGTGAGACACCGGCGGCGACGGGTGGGCACGTTCGGACCGTCGCCGCCGGGGACGCCGGTCAGTCCTTGCCGTCGTCGGCGGTGTCCGGGCCACGGAGCGGAGTGCGGTGGCATCGGGCGCCGGTCCGGGCGGTGATGTCCTCGACGGTGACGCCGGGAGCCGTCTCGACCAGGACGAGGCCCTGGTCGGTGACGTCGAGGACCCCGAGGTCGGTGATGATCCGGTGGACGCACCGCTCGCCGGTGAGGGGGAGAGCGCACTCGTCCAGGATCTTGGGGGTGCCGTCCTTGGCGGTGTGCTCCATGAGGACGATGACGCGCCGTGCGCCGTGCACGAGGTCCATGGCGCCGCCCATGCCCTTGACCATCTTGCCGGGGATCATCCAGTTGGCCAGGTCGCCGCGGGCGGAGACCTGCATGGCACCGAGGACGGCGGTGTCGATGTGGCCGCCGCGGATCATGCCGAAGGAGAGCGCGGAGTCGAAGAAGGACGCCCCGGGCAGGACGGTGACGGTCTCCTTGCCGGCGTTGATCAGGTCGGGGTCGACCTCGTCCTCGGTGGGGTAGGGACCGGTGCCCAGGATGCCGTTCTCGGAGTGCAGGACGACGTGGACGCCGGGCGGGAGATGGCCGGGGATCAGGGTGGGCAGGCCGATGCCGAGGTTGACGTAGGAGCCGTCGGTGAGTTCGGCGGCGGCGCGGGCGGCCATCTGGTCGCGGGTCCAGCTCACGGGCGTACGGTCCTCTTCTCTATCGGCTTGTCGGCGGCCTGGCCGGCGGTGAGGGCGACGACCCGCTGGACGTAGATGCCGGGCAGGTGGATCTCGTCGGGCCGCAGCGCGCCCGGTTCGACGAGTTCCTCGACCTCGGCGACGGTGACGCGGCCGGCCATGGCGGCGAGGGGGTTGAAGTTGGCGGTGGCCCGGCGGAAGACGAGATTGCCGTGGTGGTCGCCGCGCCAGGCCCGGACGAGGGCGAAGTCGGTGGTGATGCCGTGCTCCAGGACGTGCGCGCGCCCGCCGAAGTCGCGCGTCTCCTTGGGCGGGGAGGCGACGGCCACGGTGCCGTCGGGCGCGTAGCGCCACGGCAGCCCGCCGTTCGCGACCTGGGTGCCGACGCCGGCCGGGGTGTAGAAGGCGGGGATGCCCGCGCCGCCGGCCCGCAGCCGCTCGGCGAGCGTGCCCTGCGGTGTCAGTTCCACTTCGAGTTCGCCGCCGAGGTACTGGCGGGCGAACTCCTTGTTCTCGCCGACGTAGGAGCCGGTGACGCGGGCGATACGGCCGGCGCGGAGCAGGACGCCGAGACCGCGGCCGTCGACGCCGCAGTTGTTGGAGACGACCTCCAGGCCGCTCGTGCCCCGCTCGTACAGGGCGCGGATCAGGACTTCGGGGACGCCGCTGAGGCCGAAGCCGCCGACGGCGAGCGAGGCGCCGTCGGGGATGTCGGCGACCGCTTCGGCGGCGCCGGGACGGACCTTGTTCACGTGCCAACTGCCTTTCGGTTCTGGGTCTGCGCGGAGATCGGCGTCACCTTGCCCGTCAGTCGCTTCACGGCGCCGCCTCCCGCAGGGCGTCGGAGACGGACTTGACGCCGCCGTGCGCGGTCATGCCCCCGTCGACCGGGATCTCCGCGCCGCTGATGAACGACGCGTCGTCGGACAGCAGGAACACGACGAGGGGCGCCACCTCGCCGACCGTGCCGGTGCGGCCGAGCGGCGTCTCCTTGATGTTGGCCTTGCGGAAGGCGGGCGCGGCGGAGGCGGTCATCTCCGTCTCGATGTAGCCGGGGTGGATGGTGTTGACGCGGATGCCGCGCGGGCCCAGCTCCAGGGCGGCGGTCTTCGACAGGCCGCGCAGCGCCCACTTGCTGGTGGTGTAGGCGACCGGGTAGTGCGCGGTGAGGGCCGCCGAGGAGCCGACGTTGACGACCGAGGAGCCGGGCGGCATGAGCGGGGCCAGGTGCTGGATGCCGAGCAGCGGGCCGGTCACGTTGACCGCGTGGACGCGGGCCATGTCCTCGGGGCGCACGTCGCCGAGGCGGGCCCGCCAGGTGAGGCCGGCGTTGTTGACCAGGCCGTGCACCTGCCCGTACGACTCCCGCAGCTCGGCGGCGAGTTCCGCCCAGTCCCGCTCGGCGGTGACGTCGAGCCGACGGCAGCCCGGCGCCTCGGTCACGTCGGCGGCGATGACGCGGGCGCCCTCGCGGGTGAGCAACTCGGCCTCGGCGGCGCCCTGTCCGCGGGCGGCACCGGTGACGACGACGACCTTGCCGAGCAGCCTCTTGGGGTGCGGGCCGCTCACGGCCGCTCCCGGGAGCGGCGCCGGCCGGCGGGGAGCGGGATGGGCTCGACGCCGGGGACGACGGTGTTGACGAGGGTGCCGATGCCCTCGACGGTCAGGGTGACGGTGTCGCCCGGCCTCAGCGGCGGCGGGGTCTGCTCGCCGCGGCGCCCCCACAGTTCGGCCAGGCAGCCGCCGTTGCCGCAGGTGCCGGAGCCGAGGACGTCACCCGGGACGACGCGGGTGCCGCGGGAGGCGTAGGCGGTCATCTCCTCGAAGGTCCAGCTCATGTGGGACAGCAGGTCCTCGCCGACCTTCTCGCCGTTGACCTCGGCGGTGAGGGCCAGGCGCAGGAAGCCGTCGGTGTCCCGGTAGGGCTCCAGTTCGTCCGCGGTGACCAGGCAGGGGCCGAGGGTGGTGGCGGTGTCCTTGCCCTTGCAGGGGCCGAGGCCGACCTTCATCTCCGCGCCCTGGAGGTCCCGCGCGGACCAGTCGTTGAAGACGGTGTAGCCGACGATGTGGTCGCGGGCCTGCTCGGGGGTGAGGTTCCGGCCCTCCCGGCCGATCACGGCGCCCACCTCCAGCTCGAAGTCGAGCACGGCCGAGCCGGGCGGCACCGGGATGCCGTCCCGGTGGCCGTAGATCGCGTGCGGGTTGGTGAAGTAGAAGGTCGGCGCCGCGTACCACTGCTCGGGGACGCCGCCGGTGCCCTCCACGGACCGGCGCACCCCCTCCACGTGTTCCTCGAAGGTCACGAAGTCCCGCACCGAGGCGGGCCGCAGCGGAGGCAGCAGGCGGACCTGGGAGACGTGCGGGCCCGGGGGGACGTCCAGGGCCGCGGCGCCGGCGGCGAGCAGCCCGGGGAGCCCGTCGGTCTCCTCGATCAGTGCGGTGAGGGAAGTGACGCCCGGCAGGGGGAGAAGGGTGCCGTCCTCCTCGACGACGGCCACCCGGTGACGGTCTCGGTGTTCGTAGGCGGCGAAACGCATGGTGCGGCTCCAGCGGAGTGTGATCAGGGGAGTGGGACGCGCGTGAGGTCGTGGCCTGCCGCCGGTCTCGCCGCCGGATACCGGGGACGCGGCAGCGCGCGTCGGGGCAGGACCGCGGGCCGCGTCCCCGGAGTCGGCCGGGTGGTTCAGACCGGCGGGGCGACGAACACGCCGCGGTCGGGGTCGTTGAAGGACTCCTTGGCGACGAGTTCGTTCATGGGGTTGGCGGTGCCCCACTGGTCGGTGACCTCGGGCTGGGAGAAGTCGTAGACGTGCGGGTGCCAGGTGTCCTCGTCCAGGTTCTCCAGCTCGGTGGTGTACTCGACGGTGTTGCCGTGCGGGTCGAGGAAGTACGTGAACGTGTTGTCACCGGCCATGTGCCGTCCGGGGCCCCAGATCTTCCTGAAGCCCGCCCGCATGACCCGGCCCGAGCCGCGCATGTACTCGTCGAGGCCGCGCATCTCGAAGGAGACGTGGTGCAGGGCGGTGTGCGGGCCCTGCGCGATGGCCATCGAGTGGTGCTGGTTGCTGATCCGCATGAAGTGCATGACCTCGCCCATGTGCGGCGAGCTGAGCGTGTCGGAGAGGGCGAAGCCGAGGTGCCGCTCGTACCACTCGCGGGTGCGGTTCAGGTCGGGGGAGTTGAGGACGACGTGGGAGAGCTTGACCGGGATGGACTCCTTCTCCTCGATCTTGCGGTGCTGCCTGACCTCGACGTCGGCGGAGACCTCGATGGTGCGGCCGTCGACGTCGAAGAAGCGGAAGCCGTAACCGCCGCCGGGGGTGTCGACCTTGCCCGGCCGGGAGATCAACTGCACGCCCCCGGCCAGCAGCCGCTCGGCGAGGGTGTCGACGTCCGCCGGGCTCGCGGCGCCGTAGGAGACGAGGTCGAGTCGCTTCTCCTCGGCCTTGCGCAGCCGTACGACGTACTGCTCCGGGGAGCCCTCGGCGGCCAGGAAGGAGATGCCGGAGTCCTCGGCGACCTTGGTCAGGCCCCAGACTCCGGCGTAGAAGTCGAGCTGCTTGTCGTAGTCGGGCACGGCGAGGTCGACGTGCCGCAGGTGGGTGAGCAGACGCATGATGATCAGTCCTTCCGGAGGAGGGCGGCGGCGTTGCCGCCCCGGACGGCGTGGAAGTCGGCCTCGGGCAGTCGTGCGGCGCGCAGGGCGCCGAGCGGGTCCTCGGTGCCCATGTCGAAGGGGAAGTCCGAGCCGAGCAGCACCCGGTCGGCCCCGGCCGCCCGCACCAGCTCCCGCAGCACGTACGGGTCGTGGACGAGGGAGTCGAAGTACAGCCGCTTCAGGTAGCTGCTGGGCGGGTGCGCGCACCCGGCGCCCGCGTCGGTGCGGGCCGACCAGGCGTGGTCGGAGCGGCCGATGTGGGTGGGCAGGTAGCCGCCGCCGTGCGCCGCGATCAGCCGCAGGCCCGGGTGCCGGTCGAGGACACCGGAGAAGATCAGGTGGGAGAGGGCGACGGCGTTCTCGGTGGGCTGGCCGACGGTGTTGGACAGGTACCACCGGTCCAGCCGCTCGTCGAGGGTGCAGCCGAAGGGGTGCAGGAAGACGAGCGCGCCGGTCTCCTCGGCCCGGGACCAGAAGGGCTCGTAGGCCGGGTCGGACAGCTCGCGGCCGGGGGCGTGGCTGGAGATCTCCACCCCGGCCAGGCCCTGGCGCCGGGCGTGGTCCAGGGCGCGGACCGCCTGCTCCGGATGCTGGAGCGGGGCCAGCCCGAGTCCGCGCAGCCGCTCGGGGGCGGCCGAACAGTGCGCGGCCGTGGCCTCGTTGGCGAGCCGGTACAGCTTCTCGGCGGTGTGCTCGTCGGCCCAGTAGTGGTAGTGCGAGGGGGAAGGGCTGACCAGCTGGACGTCCACGCCCTGGGCGTCCATCGCGGCCAGCCGCACGGCCGGGTCGGTCAGCCTCGGGATGCGCTCGCGCACCATGGGGCCGCTGACGGCGAGGGCGTCGGGGCCGTTGCGCCGGGCGTCCAGCTCCTTGGCCTCGGCGTGTCCGGGCAGACCGGCGACCAGCGCCTCGACCTCGGGCAGCAGGACGTGGGCGTGCACGTCCACGGTGGGTGTGTCCACTGCGGTCACGGCAGCTCCCTCAGCATGGTCATGGTGCGGCCCATCAGGCCGGGCACGTCCGCGTCGCGCACCCCGTCGAGCTGCCACTGCCCGATCTGCACGGACGCCTCGACGACCGGGCGGACGCGGGCGATCCGCCGGTCGTGGTACGCCTGGAACAGGGCGTCGTCCCACTCGTCGGACCCGGTCAGCATCTGCGCGAGCACCCAGGCGTCCTCCAGGGACAGCGCGGCGCCCTGGGCGAGGGTGGGCGGACAGCAGTGCGCGGCATCCCCGACGAGAACGACGCGGCCGCGGTGCCAGGACCCCTCGACCAGCAGCCGGTCGAACCAGGTGTAGTTGACCTTCGCCGGGTCGGTGATGTGCTCGGTGATCTCCGGCCAGCAGCCGCCGTAGTGCCGGGTGAGGCGGCGCATCTCGTCCGCGTACGACTCGGGCGGTATCGCGGCGCGGTCGCGGTTGGCCTCGACGACGTACGCGTAGAGGGTGGTGTCGCTGGTGGGGCAGTAGCCGGCGATGTAGGCCGGGCCGCCGTAGGCGAGGTCGGTGCGGGTCACGCCGGCGGGGCGCGGGGCGGCGATGCGCCAGATGGCCATGCCGGTCGGTTCGGGCTTGTCCGTGATGCCGATCGCGGCGCGGGTGGCGGAACCGAGGCCGTCGGCGGCGACCACGAGGTCGTAGCGGCCCTCGGCGCCGTCGCTGAAGCGGACGCAGACGCCTTCGGCGTCCTGGTCCAGGATCTCGGCGGTGGTGCCGAGACGGACGGTGGCGCCGCCGGCGCGCACGGCGTCGATGAGGATCTGCTGGAGCCGGGGGCGCTGCATGCCGACGGTGGCGGGCAGGTCGTCGCCGCCGGTGCGCAGGTCGTCCTGGGCGTGCAGGACGGTGCCGTCGGGGGCGGTGATGCCGACCGAGCCGAAGCCGAAACCGGACGCCTCCACCTGTTCCCAGACCCCGAGTTCGCGCAGGACGCGAAGGGCGTTGCCCTGGAGGGTGATGCCGGAGCCCGCGGTGGCGTTCCAGTCGTCCTTGGCCTCGATCAGGTCCACCTGGAGGCCGGCCCGGTCCAGCAGGACCGTCACGGCGTTGCCGGCCGCGCCCCCGCCGATCACCAGGACCTTACGGGCTTTGCTCATGGGGAACTCCCTTGTTCCGCTGGTTACTTGACGGCGATCGGGTTGACGGGTGAGCCGACGGCCCCGGTGATGGGCAGGGGAGCCGCGGTGAGCCAGAAGTCGTACACACCGTCGGCGGCGCAGTCCGCGGCGAGCGCGTCCAGGTCCCACATCTCGCCGATCAGCAGGCCGATGTGCGGGATGGCGACCTGGTGCAGCGGCTGGAAGGCGTGCTCGAACTCGTTCGGTCGGACCTCGAAGCCCCACGTGTCGGTGGCGATCGCGGCGATCTCGCTGCCGTGCAGCCAGCCGGCCGTGGTGAACGACAGGCCGGGGGCCGCCCCTCCGGCGTAGTCGCCCCAGCCGTCGCGGCGCACCCGGGCGAGCTGGCCGGTGCGGACCAGGACGATGTCGCCGCGCCCTACCCGCACACCGTGCGCCTCGGCCGTCGCGGTCAGGTGCTCCTCGGTGATCGCGAAGCCGTCCGGCAGCTCCCCGTCCTCGCCGACGACCCGGCCGACGTCCAGGAGCACCCCGCGTCCGGCGACGTGCGGGGCCATGTGCTCGATGCCGGTGACCAGGTCGCCGTCGGAGGTGACGACCTGCTCGGCGGGACGGCCGTTCCACGCCTTGCCGTGGTCGAAGATGTGGCCGAGCCCGTCCCACTGGGTGGAGCACTGCAGCGGCATCGCGATGACGTCGTCGGCGCCGCCGATGCCGTGCGGCAGGCCCTGGTTGCCGAGGGCGGCGTCGGTGCCGGTGTCCAGCATGGTGTGCACCGGGTTGGTGCGGCGGCGCCAGCCCTTCTGCGGGCCGTCGATGTCGAAGCGCTGCGAGAGCGAGAAGCTGACGCCCCGCCGGACCAGTGCGGCACCCTCGCGGCGCTTGGTCCCGTCGAGGAAGTTGAGCGTGCCGAGCACGTCGTCCTCGCCCCAGCGGTTCCAGTTGGAGCACGCCTTCGCGGTCCGGGCGATCGAGCCCTCGGGGTCGGTGCGGTCCGGCGTCACCGGGTCACCTCCGCCACGCAGCGGGTGCGCTGGGCGCCGAGCCCGGTGATGGAGGCGTCCATGACGTCGCCGTCACGCAGCAGCCGGCCCCAGTGCATGCCGTTGCCGGCCGGGGAGCCGGTGAGCACCAGGTCGCCGGGCAGCAGCTGGGCGGTCTGCGAGGCGTAGGACACCATCCGCGCCACGTTGAAGATCATGTCCTCGGTGGACTCGTCCTGCATGGTCTCGCCGTTGAGCTTCAGCGTGAGGCGCAGGTCGCCCGGGTCCGCGAGGGAGGCGGCGGGCACGATCCAGGGGCCGAGCGGGGTGAATCCCGGCGCGTTCTTGCTCCGCAGCCAGTCGGTGCCGATCTGCGGCATGTCCCGGCGGAAGACGGTGGCGCGGTCGGTGAGGTCGTTGGCGATGGTGTACCCGGCGACGTGGCCGAGGGCCTCCTCGACGGACACCCGGTGGGCCGGGCGGCCGATGACCGCGGCCAGCTCCAGCTCCCAGTCGGGCTTCTCGGCCCAGGTGGGCAGTACGACGTCGTCGTAGGGCCCGGTGATCGCGCTCGGCAGCCCGATGAACACGTACGGCAGGTCCTCGGCGGCCCGCCGGTCCATGATGTCAGCCGCCTCCGCGCGCCGCTCCTCCTCCGGCCGGTCGTCGTCCGGGGCCCGGTGGGCGACGTGCAGGTCGATCACGTGCTGCCGGTAGTTGGCCCCCGACTGGAACACCTGGCGCGGCTCCACCGGAGCGTGCGCCCGGAACTGCGCCAGCGGCCCGCGTACGGGGCCGGCGGCGCCGGCCAGTGCGGTCAGCTTCGGCAGCACCGCGTCCCAGTCGTCCAGGACCCCCCGCACGGTCAGCGAGGCGTCGCCCAGGGCGGACCGCAGATCGATCACCTGGGCGTCGGGATTGACGAGAGCGGGGAAGGCGGGGCCCTCGGGAGCGGAAAGGGTGGCCAGGGCGAAGGGTCCGGCGAAGGGGGCGGACGCGGCTTCAGGTTTCACGGACATGTCCTCCTGATTGCGATGGCACTAATGTGGACTCGCCACCCGTGATCAGGGAAATAGATTCCGTGGATGACGGCCATCCATCCGCCGAATTCGTGCAGGTCGTCGCAGGACAGCTAGGAAAACCGCCGTGAATCTCAGTCGCCTGGACCTCAACCTCGTCGTCGCCCTGCGCGCCCTGCTGGAGGAGCGCAACGTCACCCGCGCCGGGCAGCGCGTCGGCCTGAGCCAGCCGGCGATGAGCGCGGCGCTCTCCCGGCTGCGCCGGCACTTCGACGACGACCTGCTGGCCCGGGTCGGCGGCCACTACGAACTCACCGCCCTCGGACAGGTCCTCCTCGACCGCGCCTCCACCGCCTACGAGCTGCTGGAACGCCTCTTCGCCAGCCAGGCGGACTTCGACCCCGCCAGTGAGAGCCGTGAGTTCAAACTCGTGGCGTCCGACTACGCGGTCGCCGTCTTCGGAGCCGAACTCGCCCGGGTCGTGCACCAGGAGGCCCCCGGCATCCGGCTGCGCTTCGCCCAGACGCCGACCACCGTGGTGGACGCCACGGACACCCTGCTCAGCGCCACCGACGGCCTGCTCATGCCGCACGGCGTCATCAGCGACTTCCCCGCCACCGACCTCTACCAGGACCGGTGGGTCTTCCTCGTCGCCGACGACCACCCGAGCGTCGACGACCGGCTGACCCGGGAGGACCTGGCCCGGCTGCCCTGGGTCACCTACCAGCGCACCTACGACGCCCCGGCCGTCCGCCAGCTCGGCATGCTGGGCATCGAGCCCCGCGTCGAGGTCTCCGTCGACAGCTTCCAGATCATGCCGCTGCTGATCAGCGGAACCCGGCGCATCGGCCTGATCCAGGCCCGCCTCGCCCGGCTCCTGGCGCCGCTCGCCGCCGTACGCGTGGTGGAGCCGCCCTACGAGGCGGTGCCCCTGCGGGAGGCGCTGTGGTGGCACCCGGTGCACACCCACGACGCGGCCCACATCTGGCTGCGTGAGACGGCCGCGCGGGTCGGCAGACGGATGGCGGACGAGCCCGGGGGTGAGCGGCGCCCGCCGCACGTGGACGACGCCCGGCGCACGTGAACAGGGACGTCATCCACAGGACGGATGGATTCCATCCGCAAGGTGAATGGCGGCAGGGGTGGGCAGGGCGCCCGGCAGGATGCATGCTCGGACAGGGCCCGTCGGCGCCGTTCACGCTCGACGTCTTCTCCGGCAGCCGGACGATCCTCGTCCCCGGGGCCCCTGTCCCCGTACCGCCGGCCGGAGTCTCGCCGTGCTCGTTCCCCGTGCCGTCCCCTTCATCCTGCCGCCACACCGCACTCGGCGGCCGGCCACCGGTCAGCCGCGCGGACAGCCCCGCGGGTCAGGGCGCCTGGCGCCCTTGCGGCGCGCCGGTGGTGGAGCGCACCACCAGACGGGGGGTCATCGTGGTCTGCATGGGCCGGTCCCTCCGGCTCTCGACGCGTTCGACGAGCATCCGGGCGGCGGCGGACCCCATGGTGTGTCCCGCCTGGTCCACGCTGGTCAGTTGCACGGGTGCCAGGGCGGCGAGCGCGGTGTTGTTGTAGCCGACGAGCGACAGGTCCCGCGGGATGCGCAGGCCGAGTTCGTGCGCGGCGCGGTAGACGCCCAGCGCGGCGACGTCCGCGCCCGTCATCACGGCGGTCGGCGGACGGTCCGCGGTCAGCAGCGTCATGCCCGGACACCGCGGACATCGGGGCGGCGGCCTGACCCGACGACGGACGACGCCTTCGAGGCCCTCGCGAAGGCGTTCCCCCTGCGGGTCCTCCCCGACGCCGTCGGCCTCGGCCCGCACGGGAGAACCTGCTGCCCTACGGCGACACGGCCTTCAACGCCTTCGGACCGCGCAACGCCCTTGTCCAAGCCGACGCGCACCGGGTCGGGGACCTGTCGGCCTGGGTGAACGCCCAGTGCGCCCGCGAGGCGTCGAGCGAGGACGGCTTCGGCCGCCCGGATCCGGGCGGCCGCCGACCGCGACCCGGACCGCTGGAGCGACCCGACCGCTTCGACCTCACCCGCGATCCGTCGGGTCACGTCGGCTTCGGCATGGGCATCCACCAGTGCGTCGGCCGGCACGTCGCCCGCCCGGAGGCGGAGTCCCTGCTGGCCGCGCTCGCCCGCCGCGTCGGGCACCTCGAACTCGCCGGCGAGCCGAGGCGACACCTCAACAACACCCCGCGCTCCTGGGCCTCGCTTCCCGTGCGCGTCCGCCCGCACGCACAGGGGTGACGTCCTGCGTCCGGTGGTGATCCTCCGACGGCCGGAGGGCAGCCGGCCGGGCAGCCGACCCGCCGCACGACGGCACAAGCCGGTACGAAATACTCTCCCGATGAGGTCACGGACTTCCCCGGCCGGCCGGGCGGTCACGATACGGAGGGCCGTCGCACGGGATGCCAGGCGGCTCACGCGGCTCGTGCGTGACTCGGGCGCCTACGCGGACGAGTACGCTGCCGCGGTCGTGGACTACCGGGTCGGACCCGATTACATCGAGGCCCACCGCGTCTTCGTGGCCGTCGACGCCGACCAGGGCGGAGGCCGGGTCCTCGGGTTCTACTCGCTCGTCCTCGCACCGCCCGAGCTCGACCTGCTGTTCGTCGCCGACGGAGCGCAGGGAAGGGGGATCGGACGGCTGCTCGTCGCGCACATGAAGTCCGAGGCCCGTGCCGCCGGGCTCGACCGTGTCAAGGTCGTGTCGCATCCTCCCGCCGAGGGCTTCTACCACCGCGCGGGCGCGGTGCGGACCGGGACCGTACGGGCGAGCCCGCCGGCCGTGCCGTGGGATCGCCCGGAATTCGAGTTCCGCGTCGGTCCGGAATGACGCGGTGTGCCGGTTCGCCCCGTCGTGGGGGGCCGGAGGCGACCGCCGGCATGAACCCGGCCGGGGCGACCGCGACGGATCAGAGCGGCCCGGTCCGAGGAGAACGGCGGGTGGGCCGTGCCGTCCGGGATCGCGTGGCCGCCCAGCTGGCGAGGATCTTGAGCCGGTCCTCGGACGGGGTGCCGGGCTCGGCCGTGTAGACGATCAGGTCGTGCACGGCTCGGGACGACAGGGGGAGGTCGAGGGACTGGAAGGTCAGTTCCAGGTGACCGACGTGGGGGTGCTGGAGCCGTTTGACGCCGTCGTGGCGCATCAGGACGTCGTGCGCGGCCCATTGGCCGCGGAACTCGGGGCTGAGGGTGGACAGCTCGCCGACGAGTTCGCGCAGTGCCCGGTCGTGGGGCTCGCGCCCGGTCTCGGCGCGCAGCAGGGCGGCGGTGGCGGCACCGGCGGCGTCCCAGTCGGGGAAGAAGTCGTGTGCACCGGGGTCGAGGAAGATGTAGCGGGCGATGTTGGGACGGCCGCGCTCGTCGGTGGTGGCGCTGTCGAACAGCGGCGCGAGCAGGGCTCGGGCCAGGGCGTTGCCGGCGACGATGTCCGTGCGGCCGTTGCGTACGAACGCCGAGGACATCGTCATGGAGTCGAGCAGCCACTGGACCCGGCGCGGGACCTCGACGTCCCTGCGACGCGACGGTGTGCGATGCGCGTGCCGCGACGACCGGGCCAGCTCGAACAGGTAGGCGCGTTCGTCGTCGTCCAGCCGCAGGGCACGGGCGACCGCGTCGAGGACGTCTTCGGACACGCCGCCGATGTGGCCCTTCTCCAGCCGCGTGTACCACTCCGTGCTAACGCCGGCGAGGACGGCGACCTCCTCGCGCCGCAGCCCGGCGACCCGGCGGCGGGCGCTGGTAGGCAGTCCGGCCTGCGCGGGGGTGATCCTGGCACGCCGGCCGGCGAGGAAGTCCCGGACGTCGCCGCGGTTCCCGGGCTGCTGGTCCATGTCATGCATGCTAATCGCCGGTCAGGGCGTGAGGGGGGTCGAGCTTGTACCCCCCATGGACACGGCCTTCTCCGGTCGTGGCGACCGCGGTCTCCTGGGGTTCGGCCGTTCCGACACGGTCGTGAGAGCGAACAGCGGAGGCAAGACATGACGAGCAAGGCGCTGACGGTGCCGGCGGTGGCGTTGGGCACATGGGCCTGGGGGGACAGCGGAGAGGCCGGCGACGGCTACTTCGGCAGCCGGCTGAGCGAGTCCGGGCTGCGGGAGGTCGTCGAGAAGGCGCAGTCGAACGGGTTCACCTTGTGGGACACCGCCGTGGCGTACGGCCTGGGCCGGTCGGAGAGCGTCCTCGCCCGGGCGCTGTCGGGACTTCCCCGCGGCGAGTACCAGCTGTCGACGAAGTTCACCCCGCAGTTGGCGGGCGACGGCGACGATCCGGTCGCGGACATGCTGGACCAGAGCCTCGACCGACTGCGTACCGACTACGTGGATCTCTTCTGGATCCACAATCCCGCCGACGTGGCTCGATGGACGCCGTCCGTGATCCCGCTGCTCAGGAGCGGAAAGATCAAGCACATCGGCGTCTCCAACCACAACGTGGCCCAGATCGCTCTCGCCGATCGGATCCTCGGCGAGGCCGGCTTCCGCGTGGAGGCGGTCCAGAACCACTACAGCCTCCTGTACCGGGGCTCTGAGCGCGCGGGCATCCTCGACCACTGCCGCGAGCACGACGTGCGGTTCTTCTCGTACATGGTCCTCGAGCAAGGAGCGCTGACCGGCAGGTACAGCCCGGTGAACCCGCTGCCGGAGGGGAGCAGCCGGGCGGCCGTGTACAACGGCGTCCTGCCCCGGCTGCGGGAGCTGACGGACCGGATGGAGGCGATCGGCAGGGACCGGGGCGCGTCCGCCGCCGATGTCGCCACCGCCTGGGCCGTCGCCAAGGGGACCACCCCGATCGTCGGGGTCACGAAGGCGGCTCACGTCGACGGGTTGGTCCGGGCTCGGGGCGTCGAGCTGGGCGACGAGGAGATCGCCGAACTGGAGGCGCTGGCGGACGCCGCGGACGTCGACACGCGCGGCTGGTGGGAGCAGGCGATGTAGCTGCCCGGGGTCCCGCCCGTACGTGACGGTGCTGCTCAGGGAGCTGTCAAGATGTATTAATAAATAATGCGCGGCGTTACCATGGGCCCGCGTCCGTGCCCGCGGCGCCCACCACCGCGCGCCTCGCGCGCCCGATGTCAAGGAGATGGCGGCATGGCGGCCTACAGCACCCGCGGCGTGCACGGACAGGTGGTCCAGTCGCTCGGAGCGCGCATCGTGGGTGGCGCCGTCCCCGAGGGCACCACGCTCGACGTACGGGCGCTGGGGGAGGAGCTGGACGTCAGTCTGACCGTCATGCGGGAGTCGCTGAAGGTCCTCGCTGGTAAGGGGCTCGTCGACGCGCGGCAGAAGCGAGGCACCTTCGTCAGGGCGCGCAAGGACTGGAACCTGCTCGACGCCGATGTCATCCGGTGGCGCGTCGAAGGAGGCGCCGGCGAGGATCTGATGGGGGACCTCGCCGATGTCCGGTCCATCATCGAGCCCGCCGCCGCCCACCGTGCCGCCCTGCACAGGACCGACGCCGACCTCGACGCCCTGGAGGCGGCGCTCGGCCTCATGGGGCGGGCCCGAACGGACTCGTCCGACGCGGCCGAGGCCGACGCGGCCTTCCATCGCGCGCTGCTGGTGGCAACCGGCAACGAGATGCTGGCCCGCATGGACATGCTGCTCGAACCGGGCCTGCGGGAGCGGGACCGCCTCGTCCATGCCCATGCGTCCGTCGGGGACCCCGTGCCCAGCCACCGTGCCGTCCTCGATGCCGTGCGCGACGGTGACGCCCCCCGAGCCGAACTCGCCATGCTCGATCTCCTGGCGAAGGCGGTCGAAGACCTGGACCAGGTCGCCGGGCGGGCGGCCGGCACCGGTTCACCGGGGCGGCGCGGCCCCCGTGTGTGATCGGTGCCTCGCCGGGACGCCTTGGCCTCACTCGATAATTCATATTTAATAACTCCAGGGGGCGGTCATGGCCGCCGGCCCCGACCGTCCCGTCCGCGCCGCAGCCTCCGGAGCCGCTCATGCCGTCCATGCACCCGCCGCCTTCCGGGGCCCGGCCCCGTTTCGACGGACGCGTCGCCGTGGTCACGGGCGCGGCCGGGGGAATCGGTGCGGCCGTGGCCCGACGGCTCGCCGACGAGGGGGCCCGCGTCCTCGTCGCCGACATCGACACGGCGGAGGGGGAGCGCACGGCCCGCGCCATCCGGGACGCCGGCGGGGAGGCCGTGTTCCACCGGACCGACGTGAGCGACGAAGGGTCCTGGGCCGCGGCGTTGGACGCCGTCCGCGGCGCCTACGGCCCCGTCTCCGCCCTCGTCTCCAACGCCTACGCCGTGCGCGTCGCCCCCGCCCACGACACCACGCTCGACCAGTGGAACCAACAGCTCGGCGTCACGCTGACCGGCGCTTTCCTCGGCTTCCGTGCCTGCCTGGACGATCTGCGCGCCACCCGCGGCAGCGCCGTCCTGGTCTCCTCGGTCCACGCCCTCGTCGGACTGCCGGGCCGCCCCGCCTATGCCTCCGCCAAAGCCGGACTCACCGGACTGGCCCGCCAGTTGGCCGTCGAGTACGGGCCCGACGTACGGGTCAACGCGCTGCTGCCCGGGCCCGTGCTCACGCGCGCCTGGGACGGTATCGGCGAGGAGGACCGGCGGCGCAGCGCCGAGCAGACCGTCGCCGCGCGCCTCGGCCGTCCCGAAGAGGTCGCCGGGGCCACGGCTTTCCTGCTGAGCGAGGACGCGTCCTTCGTCACCGGGGCCTCACTGGTCGTCGACGGCGGCTGGAGCGCCTACAAGACCTCTTCCTGAACCGTGCCCGCCCCGCGGAGGACGCCCGTGTCCGGTGTCGCGACCGGCCGACGGTGCCCGGCCGCACCAAGGAGAAGCATGAAGATCACCCGCGTCGAGACGTTCGCCGTGCCGCCGCGCTGGCTGCTGTGCCGTGTAGAGACGGACGAAGGCGTCGTCGGCTGGGGCGAGCCCATGGTCGAGGGCCGTGCGGCCACCGTCCGCACCGCCGTGCGAGAGCTGTCAGAACTCCTCGTCGGACAGGATCCGATGCGCATCGAGGACCACTGGCAGACCATGACCAAGGGGTCCTTCTACCGCGGCGGTCCCGTTCTCTCCAGCGCGGTCGCCGGACTCGACCAGGCCCTGTGGGACATCGCCGGCAAGGTGTACGGCGCTCCCGTGTACCAGTTGCTCGGCGGCCCCGTGCGCGACCGGGTGCGGGCCTACACCTGGGTCGGCGGCGACGAGCCCGGCCAGATCGCCGAGGCCGTCCGGGAGCAGGTGGAGGCGGGTTTCACCGCCGTCAAGATGAACGCCAGTGGCCGGATGAACCGGCTGGCGACCGTCCGGGACGTCGACGAGGTCGTCTCCCGTGCGGCGGCCGCCCGGGAGGCCCTGGGCGACGACCGGGACTTCGCCGTCGACTTCCACGGCCGGTTCACGGTCGCCAACGCCGCCAAGCTGCTGCCGCACCTCGCCCCGTACAACCCGCTGTTCGTCGAGGAACCCGTACTCCCCGAGTACACCCACCGGTTGCGGGACCTGACCGCCTCGTCCCCCGTACCGCTGGCCCTCGGCGAGCGCCTCTACTCGCGCACCGACGTCCTGCCCGCCCTCACCGCCGGAGTGGCCGTCCTCCAGCCCGACCTCTCGCACGCCGGCGGCATCTCCGAGGTCCGCCGGATCGCCGCGCTCGCCGAGACCTTCGACGTGCTCATGGCGCCGCACTGCCCGCTCGGGCCCGTCTCGCTCGCCGCCAGCCTCCAGGTCGCCTTCGGCACCCCGAACTTCCTCATCCAGGAGCAGAGCATAGGCATCCACTACAACGTGGGCGCCGGTCCGCTGGACTACCTGGTCGACACCACCCCGCTGCGGTTCCACGACGGCCACCTGCTGCGCACCACCGCCCCCGGCCTCGGCATCGAGGTGGACGAGAAGGCGGTCCGCGCCGCCGACGGCACCGCCGCGGATTGGCACAATCCGCTGTGGCGGCACACCGACGGCTCCTTCGCCGAGTGGTGACCCCGCCCGGCGCCCCCGCCCGACCCCGACCTTCCTGGACGTGACCATGAACGCCCCGCAGTCCCGCGCCACCGACAGCTTCTCCGCCGTGCTGCGGCGCACCCGGCTGGCCGCCATCGTGCGCGGCCCGGATGCCGACGCCGCGCTGCGCACCGTCCTGACCCTGCTCGACGAGGGCGTGTCCCTCGTCGAGGTCTCGCTCAACACGGCCGACGCCCTCGGTGTCATCCGCCGGGCCGTCGCCGAGGCCGGCCCCACGGCCTTCGTCGGCGCGGGCACCGTGCTGACCGAGGACGACGTCGTCCGCGCCCGGGAGGCCGGCGCGAGCTGGATCGTGACCCCCGCGCTCACCGAGTCCGTGGCCGCCTCGGTCCGCGTCGGACTGCCGGTGCTGGCAGGAGCCCTCACGCCGACCGAGGCCGTCGCCGCCCGGCGTGCCGGAGCCGACGCCGTCAAGCTCTTCCCCGCTTCGGCCGGCGGCCCCGCCTACCTCAAGGCCCTCCGCGACCCCTTCCCGGACCTGCCCTTCGTACCGGTCGGCGGGGTGGACCTGACCGGCGCCGAGCAGTACCTCGCGCACGGCGCCGTCGCGGTCGGCGTCGGCTCCCCGCTGGTGGGCGACGCCGCGCGCGGCGGCGACCTGGACGCCCTGCGCGAGCGCGCCCGGCGCTTCGTCGCGCTCTGCGCCGCCGACCCCGCGCGGGGGCGGGCATGAGCACCGGCCCCGACACCGGGCAGGTCGCCGCGGACGTCCTCACGTTCGGCGAGACCATGCTCGCCGCGCAACTGCCCGGACCGCTCGCGATCGGCGCCGAGGCCCGCACCACCATCGCCGGTGCCGAGTCCAACGTGGCCATCGGCCTGGCCCGCCTGGGCCACCGGGCCGCCTGGGCCGGCCTGGTCGGCGACGACGAACCCGGCCGGCTGATCCTGCGCACACTGCGCGGCGAAGGCGTCGACACCTCCCACGCCGGCGTCCGCCCCGAGGCGCCCACCGGCGGCATGCTCCGTGAGCGACGCGTGGCCGACCTGGTCCGCGTCCACTACTGGCGCCGCCACTCCGCCGCCTCCCTGCTCACCCCGGTCGACCTCGTGCCCGCCCTGGACGCCGGCGCCCGCGTCCTGCACCTGACCGGCATCACCTGCGCACTCGGCCCCGGCCCGCTGGAGGCGGTGCGCGAGGCCGCCGCCCACGCGCACGACCGCGGCCGGACCGTCGTCCTGGACGTCAACCACCGGCAGCGCCTGTGGACGGCCGAGGACGCGGGCAAGGCACTGCTGCCCCTGCTGGACCACGTCACCGTCCTGATCGCCTCCGACGACGAACTCCCCGTGGTCACCGGTGCCTTCGCCGAGCAGCCGCAGGGGGAGGAGGCCGCCGTCGACGCGCTGTTGGCGGCCGGGGTCAGGGAAGTGGTCGTCAAACGCGGGGGCGAGGGAGCCGCCCTCCGGGACCGCGACGGCTCCCGGCACACGGTCCCCGCCCTGCGGGTGCCCGTACGGGACACGGTGGGAGCGGGCGACGCGTTCTGCGCCGGCTACCTCTCGGGACTCCTCGACGGACTGCCCCCGGACGGACGCCTGGACCGCGCCAACACCCTCGGCGCGTTCGCCGTCGCCTCGGACGGCGACTGGGAGGGCCTGCCCCGCCGGGACGAACTGGGGCTGCTCTCCGCCGCCCCGGGCACCACGATCCGCTGACCCGTCCACGACCACCGGGAGCGCCCCACCATGACCGATCTGTCGCCTCTGGGCGCACCGGACCGCCTGGAACTCGGCGAGGGCATCCGCTGGGCCGACGGCCGGCTCGTCTGCGTCGACATCCTCACCGGCCGCCTGCTCACCGCGGACGGCGAGGGCACCGCCGGGCTGCGGACCCTCGCCCGTCTGGACGTACCGCTCGGCGCGGTGGCCCCCGTCGCCGGTCGGCCCGGCACCTGGATCGCGGCCGCCGGCACCGGCATCTGCCTGCTCACCCCCGGCACGGACCCCGAGTGGCTGGCCGACCCCGAGCGGGCCGCGCCGACCGCGATGCGGATGAACGACGGCTGCGCCGACCCGCACGGCCGCTTCTGGGCCGGGAGCATGGCCTACGACGGGACACCGGACGCCGGCTCCCTGTACCGGACCGGCCCCGACGGCACGGTCACCAGGGTCCTCAGGGGCGTCACCGTTCCCAACGGCCCTGCCTTCGACCGGGACGGCACCACCATGTACCTCGCCGACAGCGCGCGTGGTCTCGTACGGCGCCACTTTGTGGACCCGCGGGACGGCGGCCTCGGCGAGGGCGAGGAGTTCGCCCGGATCACCGAGGGCAGCCCCGACGGCATGACCGTGGACGCCGAGGGTGCCCTGTGGACGGCGGTCTGGGGCGCGGGCGAGGTCCGCCGCTACCTGCCCGACGGCACCCTGGCGACGGTACTGGGCCTGCCGGTGACCCAGCCCGCAGGCGTCTGCCTCGGCGGCGCGGACGGACGCACCCTCTACGTCACGACTGCCCGGGTGGGACTGGCCGCCCCGGGACCGCTCGACGGGGCGGTGTTCCGCGCCCGGGTGGAGGTGCCCGGCCTGCCGACGGCCGGCTACCGCTCCAGGGCGACCTGACCGCCGTACGCCCCAAACGCCTGTGCCCGGCACCTCGGGTCCGCCGAGGTGCCGGGCACAGGCGTTTGGGGCGGGCGTCAGCCGGGCAGCACCGCCACCGCTCCCAGAACGTCCCTCCCGCAGCACACCTCCACCCGCGCAGCGCCCGGACCGGCCGGCAACCGGGTGTCGAGGACCAGGGGCGTACCCGCCCCGCACGCACCGACGGGCAGCCGCCGCAGCACCCGGCCGGCCGTGTCCCGCACCAGCAGGGCCGCCGGGCCGCCGCCCGACGGCACGCACACGCCGGTCACCTTCCCCTCGGCGTACGTGAGCGGCTCGCCCCACCAGGCGTGCGCGCCGACCGAGGTCACCGCGCCGAGCCGGGGACCGAGCGACACGGTGCCGTCCAGCGCGGTGGTGTCGCCGGGCGCCAGTTCGCGGTACGGACCGAGCGCCTCGCACTCCACGATCCGGTGGCGCGGACGCAGGCCGCCCAAGTGTTCCAGCGGCGCGTCCAGGGGGTGTTCCATCCACACCTCGGCCCGCGAGCCGTCGTCCGTGTAAGCGGCGAAGGGGTCGACGGGGAAGCGGTAGGTCCAGGTGCCGGCCGGGCCGACGTGGGCGATCCACCCGGCCGCGTCGGGGAAGCCGACCTTGCCGACCACGTCCTGCGCCGGGACGTGCAGGACGTCGCCGTGTCGCTCGACCCGCGGCCGGCCGGTGCCCGCGACCAGGTCCACGGTGGCCGGCGCGCCCGACCCGGACGTCCCCAGCCACACCCCGTCTCCCGGCCGGTCGGCCGGACACCCCGGCAACTGGGTCACGTTCCACAGCGCCCACCGGACGGTCCGTGCCGAGACGTTGTGGGCGCTGAGCCGCAGCGCGAAGTCGCACCGGCCGGACGCGAGAGTGATCCGGCGGGTCAGGCGGAGCCCGGTGCGCGGATCGTCGCCGCTGGTGAGCGTGATGTCGGCGCGCGAGCCGTCGTCGGCGACGTCCACCTCGCAGGCGTACGCCCCCGAGTCCAGGACGGGGTCCGGTGGGCCCGCCCACTCCCCGGGCCCCGACCAGCCCTGCGGGGCGGGCCAGGTCTTGTCGCCGCCCCAGTTGTGCCAGGCGGACATCGGGCCGTCGTGGGGGCCGACGGCACGCGGGTCACGGGCGTTGAGCGCGTCGTCCAGGAGTTCCGGGTCCCGGTGCAGGAACTCGCGGCCGTCCAGGACCGCCGACAGGAGGCGGCCGCCCAGCGCGGGGGCGATCAGCAGGCGGACCAGGCCGTTGTCCACCTCCACGATCTCGTGTCCGGCGCGCGCCCGCCGGACGGCGCTGACCCGGCCCTGGCGATCTCGGTGGGCGGGTGTACTGCTCACGGAGGTGCTCCTCGGAGAACGGGCCCGGACGGCAGTGGAGTCACCGCCGTCCGGGCCGCGCGGTGGGAAAGGATGCCGCGGCGCGTGCGGTCAGTCCTCGAAGACGAGGCAGACCTTGCCGGCGGCGCGACCGGCCGCCGCCTCGTAGGCGCGCTCTGCCCCGGTGAGCGGGAAGCGGTCGCTGACCAGCCGCTCGGGGTGCAGTTCCTGCCGGGCGAGCAGTTCGGCCAGCCGGGTCATGCCCTGCACGGAGGTGACCCAGGAACCGGAGATCAGCACCTGCTTGTGGAGGACGTCGTCCGAGACGTCGAGAGTCATCTGCCCGCCCTCGCCGACGAGCGCGAGCCGGCCGCGCACCCGCAGCGCCTTGAGGGCGAGGGAGCGGGCCGCGGGGTGACCGGAGCAGTCCACGGCCGCCTCGACACCGGTGCCACCGGTCAGCTCCAGCACCCGCTCCAGCGGCTCGGCGGAGGAGTCGAGCACCTCGTCGAACAGCCCGAGCGAGCGGGCCCACTCCATCCGTTCGGGGACGACCTCGGCGCCGTACACGGTGCGTACGCCGAAGGCGCGGGCGACCATGGCGGCCGCGGCGCCGACCGGGCCGAGCCCGGTGACCAGCAGTCGGTCCGCCCCGCTCAGCGCGATCCGGGAGAGCGCCTCGTAGACCGTGCCGATGCCGCAGGCGATGAAGGCGCCGTCGACGTAGGTGAGCGGCTCGGGCAGCGGGACGCAGGTGTTCTCCTCGGCGAGGAGGTACGGGGCATGGCCACCGTCGCGCTGCCAGCCGTAGGCGGCGCGGGCCTTCGATGTGCAGCCGATGAAGTAGCCGCGTGCGCACTCGTCGCACTGGCCGCAGCCGGAGATGTGGTAGACCGCGACCCGGTCGCCGGGCTGGAGCCGTTTGCAGCCGGGGCCCACCTCGACGACCTCGCCGGCCGGTTCGTGCCCGGCCACCACGTCGTCGTAGCGGGCGCCGCCCTCACCGATGTGGCCGTTGTAGATGTAGTGGATGTCGCTGCCGCAGATCCCGGACGCGCGCGTACGCAGGACGACCTGGCCGTGGCCGGCCCGGGGCCGGGGCGTCTCGCGCAGGTCGACGGTGCCGTCCCCCGGCAGGAAGGCGCCGGTCATCGTGGCGGTGCTGGAGGCTGTGCTCATGTCGTTCCTCGTTGCTTCGGGTACGGAGTGTCGGGGGAGGGGGCGCGGCCGGTCAGGACGCCTGGAGGTCCTTCGGCGCGAGGGAGACCGCCGGCGCGGGGCCACCGGTGCGGCGCGACCCGGGGTCCTCGGGCACGTCCAGGTAGCGCCAGGTGAGCAGGGCGCCCGCCAGGTACATGCAGATGTAGACGATGACGACGCCGGTGTGGCCCACGAGGGGGTCGACGACGGAGTACGTCAGGGGCCCGACGAAGGTGGACAGTCCGGCGGCGAGGCTGTAGATGCCCATGGCGTTGCCCTTGTCCTCCTCGGGTACCAGGGACGGGAGCAGCGCGGACAGCGGGATGTACCCGGCGAGCATGATGCCGTAGACGACCGTGGCCAGCAGGGCGACGGCGTAGTTGCCGGGGGCGAGCTGGGGCACCCAGTAGACGAGCGCCACGCCGAGCGCGCAGCCGACGCCGCCGGCCCAGGCGATGGTGGAGCGCCAGCCCAGCCGGTCGCTGATCCGGCCGAAGAACGGGTCGGCGAGGATGCCGATGACGCCCATGAAGGTGACCAGGGCCAGGTACTTCGATTCGCTGATGCCGATGTCGTCGGTGAAGAACGACGGCAGGAAGACGAAGAACCCGAAGTACGGCGTCGTGTTGATCATCCGGACCACCGCGGCGATCCCGATGCGCGGATGGCGCTTGAGGACACTGACTCCGCGCAGCAGTTCCGACCGGAAGGAGAAGTCCGGTGCCGTGGTGTCGACCATCGGCCGGGTGCCGCGGGCTTCCTTGACGGCGAAGGAGCCGATCGCCGCGCCCACCGCGACCAGCCCCAGGGACAGCCAGAAGGTGGAATAGGCCCCGACCAGGGGGATGCTGACGGCGGCGATGGCGGAGCCGATGGTGGGCAGCCCCGCGCTGTAGGCGAACCAGAACCAGCCGGCGGCGGAACCGCGCAGTTCCCTGCGGGCGGTGAGCTGGATCCACAGCAGGAACGCGTAGGCGAACAGCGGATAGGCGATGCCGCGCAGGCCGTAGAAGACGTAGACGAGTACCTGGTTCTCGCTGGGGAGGGCCAGGGTGAGGAAGAGGACCTCGAAGACGATCCAGAGCACCGCGCCGATCCGCATGACACGGCGCGGTCCCCATACGTTGGACAGGGCGCCGGAGAGCCAGGAGCCGAGGGCGACGAAGGCGCCGTAGACGCTGATGACGAGACCCGCGCCGGAGGAGGTGAAGCCGCTGTCGCGGAGGTACGGCTCCAGGTAGTTGGACTCCACGCCGTCACCGATCATGAAGATCAGGACCGCGACATATCCCCACATCAGGGGGCGGGGGATGCCTATGCGCTCCACCCAGGGCAGCGCGCTGCGCGACACCGTCGGCGCGCCGGGGGCTGTGCTCATCGAAGTTCCTTCCTGGGCCCGGGGCAGGCCGGGGACGTAGCCGGAAGCGGCAAGCGCAGCCATTAAATATGAATTAATCCGGGGTTTCAATGGTGGCCCCGGTCACAGCGGGAAGACCGCCCCGTACCGGCGCAGTGCCGCGCTGTCACGCCCCTCGTCGGCCACGGGCTCGCATCGGGGGCTTCGCCTCAGCGGCTGGAGAGCCGCTCGTCGAGGGAGTCCGCGGCCTGCGAGGCGGCCCAGGAGGCCGGCAGGCGCAGGCCCTCCTCGGACGGCGAGCCGGGCTCGGCGGTATGGATCAGCAGGGTGAGGCCGGGCTCGGCGTCGACGGCCGAGCCGTGCCAGGAGAGGGTGAGGTCGCCGACGACGGAGTGGTGGAAGCGTTTGCTGTCGGTGTCGGTGCCGGTGCCGGTGCCGTGACGACGACGAACGCGGGCCCGGCGGTGACGGCGTCCAGGGTCCACAGAAGACTCTCGGGCGGCTCGCGCTGCTTGCCGCCCGCGCGGGGCCGGGCGGGCGAGCGCGTCGGAGCCCTCCTGGGCTTGGGTGAGGTGCAGCAGGTGGGCCCGTTCGACACATCTCGCCGACCGACGGCGAAGTCGCACGGCTCAGTGCCGTCGGCCGGCCCTGAGGAGCCTCGACGTCCCGTGAGTGTCCTCTTGCGGAGGTCGGAGGGCGGGCCTGTGCAAGAGGACGCTCACGGCGGGCACAGGCGGCGTTGCTGCCATCTGCACCCGGGTGTCATCCGGCCGCCGTGCGTACCTTGGGCGGCGTCCGGCGTGTCGTAGGGGCGTCCAGGTGGAGGACGACGGTGGTGTAGAAGCGGTGCACGGCATCGTCCACGCTTCGGATGAAGCCGGTCTCGGCGTTGCCGCGGCCGCTCCCCATGCTCTTGAGCAGGGACAGACGGAACCCAGTGATCTTGGCGTTGTTGTCCTTGGGGAGCAGGTCCGCCGGCTCGGGGCGCAGCCGCTCCAGGGTTCCGCGGGGGCCTGCGGCTTCGCTGTCGACGAGGGTTTCGACGTGCAGGTCCGCCGGTGCCTCGGCCAGGCGCCGGATGAGTCGCTTGGCCCAGCTCAGGGGGTAGCCCTGTTCGGAGGCCGGGATGTCGATGCCTGTGCGCAGCTTGCCGGTGCGGAGATCGGCGCTGACGGTCAGGACGCCGGGGGTGCCGTCGATGCGCAGGTCCGCTTGGAGCCGCCCGTTGAGGCAGAGCTGGTCGGCGAGGCGGTTTCGGCGCTCTTTGGGGTCCGTTCCGCGCTTGGCGCGCTGGACGGGCAGGACCTTCTGCCCGAGTTCGCCGCCGAGCCTCAGGCAGACCTGGCGGATGAGCCGCTCCCAGTTCTCGACCACTTCCAGTGCCCGGGCGTCGCCCTGGCAAAGGGTTTCGTCGTCGATCCCGTTGCGCACGGGGACCCATGCGGGCCCCATGTTCTGGAAGCCGTGGCAGCCTGAATTCTCGTGCTGCAGGTAGTGCAGCAGCTCCTGCAGAAGCCAGGCGTGCGCGGCGTTGCTCACGCCCTCGTGCCTGATCAGCATCTGCGCCTGGTGGGCGACTTCGGCCCAGGACAGGTGCCAGAGGGCGACCTTGTGCTTGCGTCGCTTGTCGATCTTGACGTCTACGAGCGGGCTGCCTTCCAGCGCGACGTCGTTCGTCAGCGTGATCACGGCCTCGTAACCTCGGCGCGCGGCGATGTCCATGTACGCCTGCATCTGGTCGCCCTTGAGCGCGTTGCCATTGGTCTTCGTCTCGACCAGCGCGGTCCACAGCTTGCCGGCCCGCTCCACCCGGACCACCCCGTCCGGGCGCCGCGGACTGTCCCCATGCGGCAGAGAGACCTCCGTGAACGTCTCCATACGGCCCGCCGGAGCCCCGAACCCAGCGGTGAGCCTTCTGCTGAACTCCGGCACCTGCGCCATAACCGACAGCAGTACCGAGGTGGCGCGCATCTCACGGTCCCGGTCGCTCTTGAGCACCGAGACCGGGAAGAGCCTGGCCGACTTCCAGGAGTCGTTCTCCGCCAGGGTCTTCTTGACCGTCTTGGGGAGGGTGACCTTCTTCTTGGCGGTGCGAGGACGGGCGGCCGGCTTCTTCGGCTCGCGGGTTCCGTCCTCAGGTCGGCGAGGGGCGGGGACGGCTTCCAGCGACGCATGCCTGTCCGGCTTCTCGGTCGGCTTCTCGGGCGGCGCCAGAGCCGTCGCATCCGCCTGCTCGCCGGCCTCCGTGCCGTCGAGCGTCGCTTCGGATTCTGCAGCCGCGTCGTCCTCGATGTCGACCCCGAAGTCGGTGGCCAGCCCGGCAAGCCCCGTTTCGTAGCCTTGCCCGACGGCACGGAACTTCCATCCCTCACCCCGCCGGTACAGCTCACCGAAGATGACTGCCGTCACGGAGCCGACGTTGGCGACGGCGAACCGCAGGAGGCCCTCACCGGCCGCGTCGGCCAGCGTGATCCTCACGTCGTCCAGCTCACCGAATCCGGCCTCGCCGTATCTGCTCGCGGCGACGACGATCCGGTCGATCCCGGACGGCACGGCGGTGAGGTCGAAACTGATTCGGTCCTCACTTCCGTCCGCCGTCGGCGTCTTGCCCAGGAGCTGCACGCTCCCGTCGGCGGCCACCGGATGGTTGTAGAAGTAGAAGTCGCCGTCGCTGCGCACCTTGCCGTTCGCGTCCAGTAGCAGGACCGACACATCCGCGTCGCCCTCACCGGTAGGGCTGGCCCAGCCCAGACTGACGATCACTGAACCGACGTCGTCACTCAGGTCCGCCAGGGCCACGTTCGAACCCATGATCATTTCCTGCACAAAGCCCCCTGAACCCGGCGCACCCTGGGCATGCGAAGAATTCCAGCCCATCTGTCTCTTGCGCGACACAAGTGACGGGTCGCGCGGGAAACTGTAGTACGCACCGAACGCGATCGTGGAAGTTTCGTGAAGCCGGAGGTGTCACAGCATTTTCCGGCACTGAATCGTGTATGCGACCAACCGGTACCGCGCCATGGTTGCGAGCGCGTCATACGGTGCGGAGGGCGAGCAGGCCGGTCGCCGTTGCTGAAGTGCCCGCCGCCAGCGGGGCCTTGGCGCCATTGCTGTCGATCGCGTACGACAGCGCATCTCTCGCCGCGCGACAGATCCACCATCGTGGAGGTACCCGTGGTGAAGATTCCGTCAACCGCTGCCAGCCCGTCGCCGATTCCGGTGCCATGAACAGGCAGAGCGGTTCCTCTCATGATGAGCGGCCTTCGTCGTCACGGGGGCCACGGGGTGTCGGTGGCGGGAGCTACAGTCGCTGGTGTGACGGATGACGAGCTTCGAGGAATGCTGCTTCCCTTTCGTACGCGGGCAGTTGAGCAGGGGTACCCGTGGGAGGACATAGACCCGCTGCCGGCTGAAGAGGTGGACCGGTGGATCGGCCACGTCCGGCCCTGCACGGTCCTCACCAGCGGCGGAGACGGACCGGTCGCGGGCAGGTTCGGCGGGCCGCTGCTGCTGCCCGCCGAGATCCCGGACCCCGAGCACCCGTACCTCGCTTCCGTCGACTTCGCCGCCCTGCCGAAGGACGCGACGGACCTCCCTCTGCCGCCCGACGGACGCCTGCTGCTCTTCGCCTCACTCGATGAAACGGACGGCGACGGCAACTGCGGCCAGGCCATTTACGTCCCGGCCGGCACACCGGTCGAGGAACGCGACAAGAACACCTGGAACGGCTACCCCGGCGACGACCACTACCAGAAGATCGTTGATTCGTACCCGCAGGGCGAGTTGAGAGCCAGAACCGAACCAGACCTGCCGTACCACTCACTTCCCGGGTTTCCGCACGCAGACGAGCTGGTCACCGTCTGGTGCGACACCTCTGACAGAAGAGGGCATCTGCAGATCGGCGGATACGCGGACCAGGAGGACTCCGACCCGGACCCGCTGGAAATCGTCGCGAGCTGCGCCGTCCGACAGGCGAACCGGGGGCATTGGGGCGGCGATGAGCCGGTGTCGGGCGCAGTCGAGGACTGGGTCCTGCTGGCCCACTGGAACCCGAACATCAGTGATCGGGAAGGCGCGGACGTCCAGTGGGGAATCCAGCGCGCGGACCTGGAGGCCCGTCGCTTCGACCGTACCTTCAGCACCGTCTACTGGAATCCCTGACCGGGCTCGGTGGGCGGCGGCCCTGGGATTGCTGGAGGCCATCAGATGTGGGATGTGCGCCGGGGCGGGTACCCGAGCTCGCCAAGGACTCCGCGGTCAAGGCCCGCACCCAGGCGATCAACCAGCTCAAGGCCGTCCTGGTCATCGCCGACCCCGCCCTGCCGGAACGAATGTCGAGCCTCGGTAACGCCGAGCTGTTCCCCCCTGCGCGCGCCTCGGCCCACCCAACAGAGGGGGAGACGAGGACGAAGTGGCCCAGGCCACCCACATGACGTTGCGCATGCTGGCCGAGCGCATCGAACAGCTCGCCGCGCAGATCAATGAGCTGAACCAACGCCTGACCCGGTTCGTCGAGCACCACGCACCGCATCGTCGTCCCCCGGCCGCGCCACGACCCGCGCACCCAGGCGTACTACGAATGCCGCACCGGGAGGGCAGACCCGACGTGAGGGCATCCGATGCCTTGAGCGATACGCCGCCCGCGAGGTCTTCAACCTGGTCAGACCGGTGCCCCGCACCCCCGCGTTTCAGGACCGTCTGTGATACGTGAGAGGGTCTGGGGCGTGAGTGAGACGCCACCGAACACCCTGCAATACCGCTTCGACGGGCCAGAAGACGCACCGGTCCTGATCCTCGGTCCCTCACTGGGTACCACATGGCACAGGTTGTAGATGCTGTCTTTGGGCGTCCAGGTTAGTCCAAGGTGACCGTATAACGCCAGGTCAGAGCATTTTGGTCCGTGGGAGTCGACGCAGTTGGTGACAGGTGCGTGATAGCGGCGTTTGACGAGAAGCCCCGCAGGTGCGGCCCGGCGGGGCTTCTGGATAGGTGGGTTTCTGCGTCTGTCGTGGGCATCGTTGCATTCGGGTTCTCCTCATTATTCGAGTACCCGAAGCACCGACGGGGCGACGACACGACCCTCTACGACCGGCACGTGGCCCGCCCGGAACTCGTCGCGGTCGACCAGGGCATGCCATTGGCTCCCGCAAAGCCCAGCCTTTCTTTGAGAGCCTCGGTGTCCTGGAGGCATCGGCCACGCTCCCCGTTCCGTCCCAGGCAGCGCGGATGGGTGTGGGCCAGTAACGGTGGGTGGGCCCTTCAGCTGCTCGGCTCTTCGGGGAGGAACGTCACCTGCGGGGCGCCCGTGCGCGGATGGGCGGCGACTTCCGCCGCCACTCCGTAGACCTCGGCCAGGAGCTGGGGGGTGAGGATCTCGGCCGGCGGGCCGCAGGCGACCACTTCCCCGTGGTGCAGGACGTAGAGGCGGTCGCAGTAGTAGGCGGCCAGGTTGAGGTCGTGCAGGGCGAGCAGCACGGTGGCGGGCAGGCGGCGCAGGGTGCTGAGCACGGACAGTTGGTGGCGGATGTCGAGGTGGTTGGTGGGTTCGTCGAGGACGAGGAGGGCGGGCCGCTGGGCGAGGGCGCGCGCGATCAGGACGCGCTGGCGCTCGCCGCCGGAGAGCCGGTCGAAGGGGCGGTCGGCCAGGTGGAGGGCGTCGACCGCGCGGAGTGCGGAGTCGATGAGGTCGGCGTCCTCGGGGGTGTCGCCGGCGAGGAGCCGTTTGTGCGGGGTGCGGCCCATGGCGACGACCTCACGGACGGCGAGATCGAAGTCGGCGGCCGAGTCCTGGACCACCGCCGCCACGGTGCGGGCCAGGTGCCGCACCGGCAGCGCCCAGGCGTCGCTGCCGTCGACGCGTACCTGGCCGGTGTCGGGGCGCAGGACGCGGTAGACGGTGCGCAGGAGGCTGGACTTGCCGCTGCCGTTGGGGCCGACGAGCCCGATCGTCTCGCCCGGGCGGGCGGTCAGGGAGACGTCGCGCACCAGATGGCGGGCTCCAGCGGTGAGCGTGACGCCGTCGACGCTCAGTTCGGTCGCGGTCATGCCATTCCTCGGTCGGTGCCGCGCCGGGCGTCCCGGCGCATCAACCACAGGAAGAACGGCCCGCCGCACAGGGCCGTGAGTACGCCGACGGGTATCTCCATCGGTGCGGCGATCGTCCGTGCGGCGATGTCGGCCCAGATGAGGAAGACCGCTCCGCCGAGTGCCGCCGTCGGCAGGACCCGGCGGTGGTCGCCGCCGACGAACAGGCGCACGATGTGGGGCATCATCAGGCCGACGAAGCCGATCGGTCCGGCCGCCGCGACCAGCACCCCGGTGACGAGGGAGAGCACGACGAACAGCCGGGCGCGGAACCGGGCCACGTCCAGCCCCATCGTGGTCGCCGCCTCCTCGCCGGCCAGCAGCAGGTTCAGATTGCGGGCCTGGACCATGAGGACGCCGACACCGAACAGCAGGGCCGTGCTCGGCAGCCACAGGGTGCCCCAGTTGACGCCGCCGAGGCCGCCGAGGGTCCAGGCGAGGACCGCGCGGGTCTCGTTGCCGCGGTCGGTGGTGAGCAGCAGCAGATCGAGGACCGCGGTGAGGACCGCCGCGATCGCCACCCCGGACAGCACCAGCCGTGCCGAGGTGATGCGTCCGCCGGTGCGGGCGGTGGCGTACACGAGCAGGAGCGCGCCCAGGGCGCCCACGAAGGCGGCCACCGACAGGGAGAGCGGCCCGAAGAGGGTGAACCCGAACACGATCACCGAGACCGCGCCGAGGGACGCACCGGAGGAGACGCCGAGCAGGTACGGCTCGGCGAGCGGGTTGCGCACCAGGGCCTGTAGTGCGGTGCCGATCACCGCGAGGCCGGCGCCGATGATCGCACCGAGCAGCACCCGCGGCGCCCGCACGTCCACCACGATGGTCTCCCGGGCCCGGGACCAGTCCGGATCCTGCCAGTCGGCGCCCAGAGCGTGTGTCACTATGCCCCACACCTGGCCCGGCGGTACATGCACGGATCCGATCGCGAGGCCCGCCGTCGCGGAGACGACGAGCAACGCGGTGAGGACCAGCAGCGTGACGGCCAACCGCGTAGTGCCTGTTGCTGACCCGGTGGCCCTCCGCCGTTGAACCGTCCGCTCGGTGGACGTGTCGGTGGCGGCCTGGGTCACCGGAAGCTCTCGGGGTGCAGCCCGCGGGCCAGGTCGTCGACCGCGTAGGCCGAGCGGATGCCGACCAGGGTGGCGGTCAGCGGCAGGACGACGAACCGCTTGTTCCTGATGGCGGGTACGTCGGCGAGCGCGGGCTGGGAGAGCAGGAACTCCTTCTTCTCCTCCACGCTTCCGGCGCCGGCGTAGTCGTAGATGGCGATGACTTCCGGTTTGCGCTCGACGACCTGCTCCCAGGAGACGTCGCCGAAGACGTCGTCGAGGTCGGCGAAGACGTTCTCGCCGCCGGCCAGCCGGATCAGCTCGGTGCCCAGGCTCTTGCCGCCCGCGGTGAAGGCGCTCTTGTCGCCGCTGTCGTAGACGAAGACGGACACCTCGGGCTCGCCCTCGACCTTGCCAGCGGCCTCGCCGACGCGGCCCTCGAGGTCCGCGACCAGCTTGTCGGCCCGGTCCGGGACACCGAAGACCTTGCCGATGGTGCGGATCTCGTCGTAGGTGTCCTTCATCGTCACCTGCTTCTTGCCGCAGTACTCGCGGTTGAGGTAGGTGTCGATGCCGGCGTCGGCGAACGCCTTGCGGGAGCGGCCCTCGTTCTCGGCGAAGGCGCTGCCGTAGCCTCCGTAGACGAAGTCGGGTTCGGCGTCCAGGACCCTCTCGAACGACGGTTCCTTCTCCGCCAGTTCGGGAATCGCCTCGTAGTCCTTCTTCAGCTCGGGCAGAACGGCGGAGTCAGGGAAGGCCGTGCCGACCATGCGGTCCTCCAGGCCGAGGGCGAGCATGAGTTCCGCCGGGTGCTGGTGGATGGTGACCACCCGCGACGGCGGCTTGTCGTACGTCGTCTTGACGCCGCAGTTGTCGATGGTGACCGGGAAGCCCTCGGGCACGGCCGCGGTGGCCTTCGCGTCCCCGCCGCCCTCGTCGGGCGAACCGCAGCCGGCGGCCAGCAACATGGACGAAAGAGCCACGGCAGCGACCGTCGCACGAAGGAACCCGCGTGTGCGGGCAGGGGTGAACAGCTGGGACACGTGAAGCCTCCTGGAGTCCGCGCTCCTTGGGACGGGCCCGCGACGGACCAGTGTCCTGACTCCCGGATCGACGTTCCCTCCGCCTTCCCGCGCGGTGCGCAGTGGCATGTCGGAGGGGCGCTCCCCGGTCACAGTGGCGGGACCGTGCCGGATTCGCACCGGCTTCCTGTCTCCCGTCGCGGCGATGACCAGGTGATCCTACGTTCCTCCGAGGCGACGGCAAAAGGGCGTGCGGACCCGGCCGCACGCCCCGCACCCCCTCACGCTTCGCGGACCGCCCGAAGGACGAGCCGCTCGGCACTCTCGTCGTAGGGGCGCCCGTCGAACCCGCCGAAGACCTCCACGCGGCCGAACCCCGCCTCCTCTGCCATCCGCCGCAGCTCCACCGCGCTGTACACGAACCACGTCAAGGTGGCCCGCGTCACCCGATCGCCCCGGACCAGCACCCACTCGCTGCGCAGCCGCGCCCACTCGTCCAGCACGGTGTCGGTCTGCACCATCACATCGTTGCCCCGCCGCACCACCTTGGGTGGGGTGACCCTGCGGGCAAGGAGCTCCTTCCCGGCGAGATCCAGGACGAGCGTGCCGCCGGGAGCCAGGCAGGTGTACATGGTGCGCAGCACACGCGCGTTGTCTGCGGGATCCTCGAAGTACCCGAAGGAGGTGAACATGTTGAGGACGACGTCGAAGCCGCCCGGTGCCTCGTACTCGCGGGCGTCGGCCCGCACGTACGTCACCTCGGCACCGGTGTCGGCCGACCGCTTGTGTGCCCGGTCCAGCATGGCCGGGCTCAGATCCACTCCGGTCACGCGGTGGCCGCGGCGGGCGAGCGGCACGGTGAACACCCCCGGCCCGCAGCACAGGTCCAGCACGCGCGACCCCTGCGGGAAGGTCAGTAGGGGAGAGGTGTCCAGCAGTTCCTCGGCCTGCTCGTGGCGCTGCTCGGAGAACAGGAAGTCGTGGAACTCGGTCCAGAAGTCATCGTCCTGGAATCCGCCCGTCCGTGTCATCGCGCGTCAGTGCTCCTTCATGGTCGTCGTCGGGGACAGGAGGCCGCGCCGTGCGACGGCGCAGCGTGAGCAGCAGAGGGGGAAGCAACAGACACTGGGCGGCTGCCAGCAGCCAGAACCAGCCGGTGTGCCCGGCCCGTTCGCCGAGGCCGTACAACTGCCCGCCCAGTACGCCGCTCGCGCAGGCGCCCAGGCCCGCGGCCAGCCGCTGCTGGCCGAAGACCACGGCGTCGGAGCGAGGACTGCGGCGCAGCGCCTCCAGGTCGTTCTTGAGGAACAGCACGATGTCGCCCAAGGTGATCAGCGCGCCGCCCGCCAGCAGTGCCGTCCGGGTACCGGATGCCAGCACGGCCAGGCCCGCCGCCAGGCCCGTGAAGCCGACCGCGAGGGCGAGGGCGTACGGCATGCGCCGGATCAGGTCGGAGGCGAGCGGCTGTACGACGATGACCAGCGTGAAGCAGAGCAGTAGCACCACGCTGTAGAACGCGCTGGAGGCGCGCTCGACGGCGTACACCGCCAGGAAGTGCTGGAAGTGGAAGTAGAGGTAGAACGCCAGGGCGTTGGCGACGAAAGGCAGGAGTGCCACGCCAGCGAGGAGACCTGGGCGGGCCGTGTCCTCCGATTCGACGGGATGCGTGCCGTCGGCCCCGGGCAGCCGCGCATGTCCCACCGTGACCGCAAGGAACAGCGCCGTGACGGCCGCGAACAGCCAGCCGGGCGACGACAGGACGAACGGCCCGGCGATCAACGGGCCTACGGCCATGCCCGCGTTGAGTGCCGCGTTGCCCGCCGACAGGAACGCCGGGCGGCGCTCGTCGTCGACGCCGTGCACCAAATACGCCTTGTTCGCGGGCAGGTAGAGCGCGGCACCGCAGCACGTCAGGACCAGCGCCCAGACCGCGAGGGGCGGCCAGCGCAGGGCCAGCAGGAGCCCGGCGAAACCGGCGGTGCGCACGACCAGTGCCCACAGCATCGTGCGGCGCAGCCCGATCCGGTCCGCGAGGGCTCCGCCGACGATGCCGCCGGAGAACTGCACGAGCGATGCCACGGCCAGGACGACCCCGACCGTGCCGAGCCCCATCCCGAGCCGTTCGTGCAGGAACACCGACATGAACGGCAGGACCATGAAGCTGCCGAGCGGAATGAGGAACGAGCTGAGCAGGAGGAACCGCAGCGGACCGGTGAGCGGGAACAGCGAGACCCGCAGACCCGGCCCTCGGGTGGTGCGCTCACCCACCGGGCGTCTCCCGGCCGGCCGGGTCGGTGAGGACCCGCAGGGCGCCCGCGGCGGCCACCGCACGGTGGGTGGCGAGTTCGGCGGTCTCCGCCTCGGCGTACACGATGCCCGCGTAACCGCGGCTGTCGCCCAGGTGCTCGATGAGATCGCCGGTCCGCTTGACCGGGTACCAGGCGGGCTTTCCCGGCATGTCGGTGAGCCGGTCGAGCCCGGCCACGCCGGTGAACACGCCGGGTGCGGCCGGATAGCCGAGTACGAAGGCGACGGCCGGACCACCGGGCAGGTCCGAGTCCATGAGCTGGGGGCGACGGCCGAGCGTGGCCTCGATCATCGCCTCGTACACGTTGACGCCGAGCGCCCGGCACATACCCTCCCCGACCAGGGCGCCCCCGATCCGGGGGTTGACCTCCACCACCTCCGGGCCGTCGGTGGTCAGCACGAACTCCACGTGGGCGAACCGGTCGGTGTATCCGATGGCGGCGAGCACCCGGTCGAGCCAGCGCTCCAGCGATGTCCGCTGCAGGTCGGGGAAGGCGACGGGGAAGGCGGTGATCTCCTCCCGGAAGCGCGGCTCCGGTGACATGAGCCGGCTGGAGACGCCCAGCAGCCGGGTGCGGCCGTCCCAAGTGAGCGTCTCGGCGCTGTACACCGGGCCGCTGAAATAGGGCTCAGCGAACAACCGTCCTTTCAGGTCCCGACCGGACGCCTCGGCGAGCGCCGCGTCGAGTTCGCCCTCGTCCCGGACCAGCCACACGTTCTGGCTCCCGGTGCCCGCCGTGTCCTTGAGCACGAGCGGCAGTCCCGCCTCCTTGAGCAGCAGCCCACGTGCCTCACGGTCCGGGCCGGCGTTTTCGACGGCCCTTCCGCGGGTGAGGCCCGCGTTGTGCAGCCTGTTGCGTACGGCGGCCTTGTCCCGGGTCAGCCGCAGGACGGCTGGATCGAGACCGGGCAGGCCGAGGCGTTCGGCGAGGGCAGCGCCGGCCAGGGTCCAGGTGTCGGTGGAACTGATCAGGCCGCGCAGTCCCGGGGTGCGCCGGAGCAGATCGGCGGTCCGCTCCACGTCGAAGGTGTCGGTCACGACGACGTCGAGGGTGCCGGCGGGCAGCCGGTCCAATTCGTAGGCGTAGTAGGCGGGGTCCCGGGTCAGCAGCAGCAGGCGCTCGCCGAGCCGATCGGCGGCGCGGACCAGATGGCCGAGGCCGAAGGTCAGTGACTCCAGGCAGGCCACGGTCATGCCGCCCGCTCCTTCCAGTGGGCCGGGCAGGGAGTGCGCTGCCACGTCATCCTCGACCACGGCATGGTCATCTCCTCCGGAGTGCGGACCTCGAGGGGTTTCAGCGCGGCCGGGTCCAGGGCCTCGGCGTGCCGGGCGAACACGCGCTCCACGTAGCGGTGTCCGGTGTCGGCCCCTACCACCAGGTGCAGTCGGTCGGGGTGACGGCGGGCCTCGTACGTCGCCGTCAGATAGCCGGCACCGGTGGACAGCCCGGCGAACACCGCGTGCTCGCGCAGCAGGGCGACGGCACCGGACATGGCGTGGGTGAAGTCCAGCCAGTGCACGGTGTCGTAGAGATGGTGGCGGACGTTGTCGAAGACGATCGACGAACCGATGCCGGCGATGATCGCCTCGGGATCGTGATGGTCCTGGCTGCCGAAGGTGACGCTGCCGAAGGGCTGGACGCCGACCAGACGCACCGAGGGGTCCGCAACGCGCAGGCGTTCCACGATGCCGCCGGTCGAGGCTCCGGAACCCACCCCGCCGACGACGGTCAGCCGTGCGGCCGGGAACTCCGCCGCGATCCGGTCGGCGACCTCCTGGTAGCCGAGGTAGTGGACGTCGTCGTGGTACTGGCGCATCCAGTGGTGGCCGGGATCCTCGGCGAGGATCTCGCGCACCCGTCGCACCCTCAGTTCCTGGTCGAGCTTGAGGTTCCGCGACGGTCTGACCTGCTCCACCGCGGCGCCGAGGATTTCCAGTTGGGCGAGGGTGGTGGCGTCCACGGTGGTGGACGCGACGATGTGGCACCGCATGCCGTACCGGTGGCAGGCCAGCGCGAGGGCGTAGGCGTAGATGCCGCTGGAGCTGTCGATCAGGGTCTGGCCCGGACGGACCGTGCCCCGCTCCAGCAGATGACGGACAGCGGCCAGGGCCGAGTAGATCTTCATCGACTCGAACCGCAGCAGGACCAGGCCGTCGGTGAGCCGGACGAGGTCCGGGACTTTCAGGGCGTCGGCGATGTGGGGGTGGATCACCCGTAGCCTCCTTGGGTGAAGGTGCACTGGTGGCCGAGCGAGTGGAAGAACGAGGAGAGTTCGGACTTGACCTCGGCCCGTGGGTGTGAGGCGAAGAGATAGCCGGCCAGGCAGCCGGTGTGGGCTACGAAGACGCCGTCGGCGCCGAACCGCTCACGATGAGCCTGCAGGCTGCTGAAGGTCGCCTTGGGCAGCACCTCCTGGGACAACGCGGCGCTGGTCGTCGCGGCCCGGGCGACGGCGGCCGGGTCACCCGAGTCGAAGCCCTTCAGCAGATCGGTCAGACACCGGTGGTACTCCTCGCCGCGGCGCCGGTAGTGGTCCAGCAGCAGGGGAGTGACGGCGGCGGTGTTCACCGTGCCGGGTTCCGTGACGTAGGCGGTGTGGAAGCCGATGTCCTGGCCCAGCCGCCGCACCACCCGGTGCCGGCCGCTGAGGTACAGGGCGAACTCGTCGAGGAAGACGCTGTCGGCGCGCTCGATGTCCGTCAGGACGCCGAGGACCACGTCCGTGTCGTACGGCAGGGAGAAGACACGGAACAGACAGCGCAGCGTCGCCACGATGTCCGCCGTGGAACTGGCCATCCCCACGCCCACCGGAAGTTCGGAGTGGGTGCGCCAGTCGCCAGGGGGCAGGGCGAAACCGTAGTGGTCCAGGAAGAGCCGGGCCGCTGTCGCCGACTTCTCACCCAGTGCCGGCGGACGTGGCGGGCCGGCCGTCGTCCTCGGTGTGAAGTACACCCATGAGTGGCGGTCCACGGGGAAGGACACCACCGCGATCTCGGGATCGGTGTCCGGTCGCAACGGGCCTTGGTACAGCTCGCCCAGAGTGCCGTGGCAGACACCGGACACCGCGCCTCCGGATGAGTCCCGTTCCCGGAGGAAGCCCGCGACGGGTCCGGGCCTCGTCGGCTCCGGTCTGCCGGACGACACACCGGCCCGGGGTCGGTACGGCCGACGCGAACAGGCTGGGTCCCGCACACCGTCCTCCTCCGTACCGGGCGTTGAACACCGACAGGGAAGGAGGCGCGGCCACACGCACGACGTACGACCGCCCATACCGCCAACCCAGTCCACGAGGTCACGTGCACAGCCCGCGGGACGCGGGCGCAGTGGCAGGTCTTCGGACTCGCGGGCACGTCTGCCGAAAGGGCGGACACCTACCGGCCGTCTCTTCCCCGGCCCTGACGCGGGCCCAGTGACACCGACGGCTTTCGTTCCCACTCACCGCTGCGGGACAGTCCCGGACTCACACCGGGTTCCCTCTTGCGTCGCGCCACCGGGCGTCCGGGTGGACGGGAGGCGCGAACCGACTGCGAGGATCAGCGTAGAGGCGCTCGTGCTTCCTGCGACAGTGGAGCCTCGGCGGGTTGTCCTGAATGTGGAGGTGACGCAGAACAAGGTGTGCCTCCACGCGCGGTTCTCGTGGCGGCTCTGGCCGGATAACGCCTTCGGAGATCACTCCCTCATCAGCCAGACTTGTTGCCTCACGCCACATGCGCACCGCTGCTGCGGTGGCCCGTGCCCGGGAGGCCCCTGATGACGTCAGACGTGAGGCCGGACGAAGACGGGGCGATGACCCCGTTGCCCGGAGGGAAACGGCCTCCCGGTGACCGCGTCGCGCTGCGCGGCGATCTGCGGGCCGCCCTGCCCGACGCCACCGCGGCGGTGGTGGTCACGGCGCTCGTGTTCGCGTTCCTGTGGGCGCGCATGGATTCGGGTGCTTCGGACACCGTCGCGGTCATGCCGTTCATGGACGATCCCGGCACCTACTGGATGTACCTGCTCAGCCAGGCGTTCGGCTGGTCGGCCCTGCTGTGGGCGTGGGGCACGGTCATGCTCGGCCTGGTGCTGTCGGGGCCACGCCCCGCCAGGCTGCCGGTCTCCCGGCAGGTGCTGGAGCGCTGGCACCGCACCACCAGCCTGACGACCATGGCCCTGATGTTCGCGCACGCGCTGATGTTCGCGGCGGAACTCGTCCGCTACGAGACGAAGGTGGACTGGGCGCAACGGTTGTGGGTGGCCTTCGCGGACACCTTCGTGCCGGGCTGGTACGACTCCGGAACCGGCCAGGTCGCCATCCCGATCGGCCAGGGCGCCCTGTACCTGGCGATTCCGCTGGGGCTGCTGTTCTACGTCCGGCACCGTATCGGAGCGAACACCTGGCGCCGGCTGCACCGGTTCGTGATCGTCGTGTACGTGCTGAGCGTGTGGCACACCCTGTTGTACGGGACCAACGTCTGGTACGGGGAATGGCCGCGCACCATGCTGTGGCTGCTGCAACTGCCGGTCGCGGCCCTGCTGTTGATCCGTCTGCTGAGACCGGCCCGGCGGGCGGAACGGCTGGGGCCGGCCGGCGGGGGCGTGGGCCGGCCGGGTTGGTGGCTACGGGCGGCGGGACGGGTCGCCGTCGGGGCCGTCGTCGTCGGGCTCCTCGTCGTGGTGGTGTCCGGCCGTGACGGAGGGCGGGACCGTCCGACCCATCCGCCCGCGACGGCCCCGCACGCTCAGGAGACGGACTGACGGCCGACTCGGAGCGGGCCGGACGGTGTACCGGGATGGGAGGATGAGCAGCGACAGGGCGACGGCGGACGAAGAAGCCGGTGTGAATCCGGCGCGGTCCCGCCACTGTGATCGGAGAGCAAGTCCCGACAGGCCACTGCCCGGTAGCGGGTGGGAAGGCCGGGACGAGCATTGACCCGAGAGCCAGGAGACTCACGCGGTCGCCTCCTCGACAGACCCCGGGGCGGATCTCCCCGGAGAGAGGGACGGCACCGCATGCCCGTAACGCCGACCGGACCAACGACTGACGACGAGAGGCCCGCGACGGTCACCGGCCCCGTGCCGTGCCGCATCGTCGTGTGCCGCGACTGCTGCTGCGGCACCCGGAAGGTGACCGGTGTCGACCACGCGGCCCAGACCGAACGCCTGCGTGCCGCGGCACCGGTACGCGTCTCCGACTGCCTCGACGTTTGCGAACACGCCAACGTCATCGTCGTCCAGCCCTCCGCGGAAGGCCGGGCCGCCGGCGCCCGGCCCGTCTGGCTCGGACTGGTCAACGACCCGGACGCGACCGAGGACATCGCCGCCTGGGCACGCGCCGGCGGACCGGGCGTCGCACCACGGCCGGACATCCTCGACCTGTACGCCATCACGCCGCCGCGACGGCGTTCGGCCTCCTGACCGTGTGGACGGAGAGCCGGAAGGAGGACAGAACCGTGCACGACGCCCGTGCCTCGGCCGCGTCCGTTGCCGCCGCCCTCCACGACGTGGCGGGCCTCGGCGGCTTCTTCGCCCTGCACATCGGCGGACGGGACGACTGCTGGCATCCGGTCGCCCGTTCCTACGCGTCGGGTTTCACCGATCTTGCCGAAGCCGTCGCACGCCGCCACCACACTGTGGAGCCGCGCGTCGGCGTCTCCATCGCCCACCTCGGTCACGCCGCCCGTCTCTGGTCACCGGCCCTGGCTTGCGTCGTCCTGCACGGAATCGTCCCCGACCTGGAAGGACTGGAGCGGGCCGACGACGGGCCGGCCCTCCGGGTGCCCCGCCCGGCCGGCTGGCACGCTGACCGGCTCGACGACGGTACCGCCCGCGCCCTGTACCAGCAGGTGACCCGTCACCTGTCGGCACTGGCCGACGGACTGCGCGTCAAGGTCGCCCCGCGTCTGCTGGACGGCAACTCGGCGTCGGCGCTCGCCGGGGCGGCCCACGCCCTGCTCGCGCTCCGTCCCGCCGTACGCGGGCCGCTCACCGACCTCACGACCGAGCTGTTGGACACCGGACGCCTGGCGGGCACCGGCGTGCTCACCGGCCCCGACCTCACGTTCCGCCGCCGAAGCTGCTGCCTCTACTACCGCGCGCCGAACGGCTCGAAGTGCGGTGACTGCGGGCTGGCCGGCGGTGTACGTCGCCCAGCCCTGCGATGAGGTGTATCCGTTTCGGGCTGTGCCGCTCACCGGGCCGGAAGCCGTGCGTCCGGCCCGGTGAGCCGGGGGTCAGGAGCGGGACAGCTCGTCACGGATGGTGCGGGCGGCGGTCACCAGGTGTTCGAGTGAGGCCCGGGTCTCGGGCCAGGCGCGGGTCTTCAAACCGCAGTCGGGGTTGACCCAGAGCCGTTCGGCGGGGATGGCCTTGAGGCCGGTGCGCAGGAGTTCCGCGGCCTCGTCGGTGCTCGGGACGCGCGGGGAGTGGATGTCCCAGACGCCGGGTCCGGCCTCGCGCGGGTAGCCGTGGGCGGCGAGTTCGTGGGCGACCTGCATACGGGAGCGGGCCGCCTCCAGGCTGATGACGTCGGCGTCGAGGTCGTCGATGGCCTGGACGATGTCGCCGAACTCGGCGTAGCACATGTGGGTGTGGATCTGGGTGTCCGGGCGGACGCCGGACGTGGTGAGCCGGAAGGCTTCGGTGGCCCAGTCCAGGTATCCGGCCCGGTCGGCGCTGCGTAGCGGCAGCGTCTCACGCAGGGCGGGTTCGTCCACCTGGATGACGGACGTGCCCGCGGCCTCCAGGTCGTGCACCTCGTCGCGCAGGGCGAGGGCGACCTGATGGGCGGTGTCGGCGAGTGGCTGGTCGTCGCGGACGAAGGACCAGGCGAGCATGGTGACCGGCCCGGTGAGCATGCCCTTGACCGGCTTCTCGGTGAGCGACTGGGCGTAGGACGTCCAGCGCACCGTCATCGGCTCGGGGCGGGAGATGTCGCCGGCCAGGATCGGCGGGCGGACGTAGCGGGTGCCGTAGGACTGGACCCAGCCGTGCTGCGTGGCCAGGTAGCCGGTGAGTCGCTCGGCGAAGTACTGGACCATGTCGTTGCGTTCGGGTTCGCCGTGTACGAGGACGTCGATGCCGGTCTTCTCCTGGAAGGAGATGACCTCCTGGATCTCCGCCTTGATCCGCTCCTCGTAGTCGGCTGTGTCGATCCGCCCGGCGCGCAGGTCGGCGCGGGCGGCGCGCAGGTCGCCGGTCTGCGGGAAGGAGCCGATGGTCGTGGTCGGCAGCAGCGGCAGCCCGAGGTGGGCGCGCTGGGCGGCGGCGCGCTCCGCGTAGGACGGGGAACGGCGCCCGTCGGTCTCGGCGACCGCGGAGGCGCGGGCGCGGACGGCCGGATCATGGGTGACGGGGGAGTCGGCACGGGAGGCGAGGTCCGCACGGTTCGCCGCCAGGTCGGCGGCGATGGCGTCGGTGCCCCGGGCGAGACCCCTGGCGAGGGTGACGACCTCGGCGCTCTTCTGCCTGGCGAAGGCGAGCCAGCGCAGGATCTGCGGTTCGATGTCCCGTTCGGCGGCGGTGTCCAGGGGGACGTGCAACAGGGAGCAGGAGGCGGACACGTCGACGCGGTCGGCCAGGCCCAGCAGCGTGCCGAGCGTGGACAGGGAGGCGGCGAGGTCGTTGACCCAGACGTTGCGGCCGTTGACCACACCGGCGACCAGCCGCTTGCCGGGCAGCCCGCCGGCGGAGGCCAGCGCATCCAGGTTGGCGGCCGCCGCCCCGGTGAAGTCCAGGGCGAGACCGTCGACCGGGGCCTTGGCCAGCATCGGCAGCGCCTCGCCGAGCCGGTCGAAGTACGAGGCGACCAGGAGCTTCGGCCGGTCGGCTAGACCGCCGAGGTCACGGTAGGCGCGCTCGGCGGCGTTCAGCTCGGCCGGGGTGCGGTCCTGGACGAGGGCGGGCTCGTCCAGCTGGACCCACTCCGCGCCCGCCGCCCGCAGGTCGGCCAGGACCTCGGCGTACACGGGCAGCAGCCGGTCCAGCAGGGTGAGCGGCTCGAAGTCCGCCGGCATGCCCGGGGCGGGTTTGGCGAGCAGAAGGTAGGTGACGGGACCGACGAGGACGGGCCGGGCGGTCAGGCCGAGCGCGAGGGCCTCCTTCAGCTCACCGACCTGCTTGGCGGAGTCGGCGGTGAACGCGGAGTCGGGGCCCAGTTCCGGGACGAGGTAGTGGTAGTTGGTGTCGAACCACTTGGTCATCTCCAGCGGTGCCACCTCCTGGGTACCGCGCGCCATGGCGAAGTAGCCGTCCAGCGCGTCGCCGGCCACGGCGGCGCGGTGGCGCTCGGGGATCGCACCGACCATGACCGTGGTGTCCAGGACGTGGTCGTAGTACGAGAAGTCGCCGGTCGGTACCTCGTCGATGCCCGCGTCGGCCAACTGCAGCCAGTTCGTACGGCGCAGTTCGGCGGCCGTGGCGCGGAGGGCTTCGGCGGTTACGCGGCCCTTCCAGTAGCCCTCGACGGCCTTCTTCAGTTCACGGTTCCGACCCTGCCGGGGGTAGCCGTACACGGTGGCCCGTGCTGCCGCGGCTGCGGACTTCGTGGTCACGGAGATCTCCTTCGCGAGATGAATCCCTGAGATCCCGGAGACGGGACGAGAACGCGAAGGGGAGACACACCGGGCGTGACCGACGCTGCGCGACAAGGCAGGGCCGTCCGCCTGATATGTACGCCGACCCGCCCTCGAGGTCACCGGGATGTCCGCGCACGAACGGTTCGCGCGCGGGCAGTTGGCAGGTCTTCGGACTCGCGGGCACGTCCTCACCGTTCGAGGACACCTACTGGCCGTCGCTTCCCGGGCCCGGTACTTCGGACCCAGTGCGTATGACGGCGGTCGTTCCCGCTCACCGCTGCGGGGCAGTCCCGGATTCCCACCGGGTTCCCTCTTGCGACACCTCGTCTGGCTGACGGGGCGAACCAGCTGCTGCGGGCAGCCTACGGGCAGTCGGCCCGTCAGGAACGCGGACGTCCGTGATCCGGGCGGTGACCCATGTCACGCGCCCGGAACGGTGCCAGGACCTCGCCGCCCTGGGCCAGTGCTTGACGAACAGCAAGGTCGGGGCATGGGTTCGCAGTGGGGCGCTGAGGACCACGTTGTGGCGCGCTCGGTGACGATCTCGAGGAAATGGCGGCGGATTTCAGCGGTGGGCAAGGCGGGGCCTCCGAAGGCTCACAGGGGGAGCGGGGCGAGGGAACGAGCGGGGTGGCGCGGGCCGAGGAAGACGACGATGCCCTTGCCGTCGGGGGAGGGGTGGGTGGCCTGCGTCCAGCCGTGGCGGCGGTAGAAGGCCATGGCCCGCCCGTTCCGGACCGAGGTGAGCAGCCATGCCCGCCCTTCGGGCGCGTCTGCGGTCACCGCTTCGAGGAGGCGGGTGGCGAGACCGGTGCCGCGGGCGGTGGGCCGGACGGCGAGTTCGTCGATCTCCCGGGCTCCGCACAGCCAGTCGGCGGTGCGGTCGTTGCCGAGGCCGGCGGCCGCCTGGGGATAGCAGCGGTCGGTGGGGAGGGGAGACGGAGTGGTCCACGCGGTGGCGAAGCCGACGATCTCCCCGTCGCGCACGGCGGTCGCGGCGGTGAACCCGGCACGCCGCACGTTCGCCGGCAGCCGGGAGACGAACTCGGTTGCCTGCGCCTCGTCCTCGTGCCAGGGCGGGGCGCAGAAGGCGTCGACGTACACCGAATGCAGTGACTCGGTGTGCGTGAGTATCCCGGCGTCCCGGTGCACACGGATGTCGGTGGTCATCAGGCGGCCACCGCCTTCCCCATGACGACGGAATGCAGTGCGGCGTACTCCAGCGGTGCCGGTGCGGCGCCCGTCCGTACGAGAAGGTCGCCGACAGGGGCGGCCATCGCGCCGTTGTCGGTGCACAGCCGCAGCGGAGGCATCCGCAGTTCGGCGCCCGCCGCCAGACGGTGCTCCTCGGCCGGCGACCGTACCCGCGAGTTCGCGGCGACACAGCCGACCACGACCACGGCGCTCACGCCGTGCTCGGCGCAGGCGGTGACCGCCTCGATGGCCGGACCGTCCGGATACGGCAGCCCGAAGACCCGTGCCGCCTTGTCGAAGCACTCCGCGACCGCGTCGTCCAGCGTGTCCTCGAGGTGTGTGATCGGGTCCCGGACCGGGTCCGCTCCCGTCTTGCTGCAGGACGACTCGATGCCCGGCGCCATCGCAGACCTCATGGCCGACCTTTCTGCCATTAGTAAGTTGTTGCAAGTAGTGTGCAATAAGATCTCCGATGATGTGTACCGAACCGGCTCCGCGCACATGGCCGCCCCTGGGGGACGCGGCCTTGACTCCTTCGATGCAACCCCTGGTCCCGAGGCGCGCAGCAGTGCCCCCGCCCGGCTGCCATGGGCCATCGCGGCGAAAGTCGTCCGGGTCGGCGCCGATGGCTGGGGTGGCCCGCCGGATGTCGCACGGTCCGTCCCGCTCAAGGCCCTCGGCCGCGACGAGTCCGCCGCCATTCGCGTCATGGCCGACGGAGCGGAGGAGCGGGCCCGCGTCCTGCGTCCAGGTGATGGAGGTGTCGGCTGGGGATCGTCCGCCATCCGTGCCGAACGCGGCGAACGGGTCGCCGCCACCAGGGAGTTCGCGGCAGAGGGGTGGGGTCGGGCGCCGCACGCGAGATCGGCCGCACCGTCGTTCGTCATGCGCCGGTCGGGGTCCCGGTGACACCGGTCCTAGGACCATCGCCTGATCAATAATTGCCGCTACTGCTGCTAGCGTGCAACTGCACATCAGTGGCAATAACGTCGGAGGATGTTGGACATGGCGGTGTACACGCTCCCGGAGCTTCCCTACGACTACTCGGAGCTCGAACCGGTCATCAACCCGCAGATCATCGAGCTGCACCACGACAAGCACCACGCCGCGTATGTCAAGGGCGCCAACGACACGCTGGAGCAGCTCGCCGAGGCGCGGGACAAGGAGCAGTGGGGCTCGATCAACGGCCTGGAGAAGAACCTGGCCTTCCACCTCTCCGGTCACATCCTGCACTCCATCTACTGGCACAACATGACCGGTGACGGCGGCGGCGAGCCCCTGGCCGCCGACGGTGTCGGTGACCTCGCCGACGCGATTGCCGAGTCCTTCGGCTCCTTCGCCGGCTTCAAGGCGCAGCTCACCAAGGCCGCCGCGACCACCCAGGGCTCGGGCTGGGGCGTCCTGGCGTACGAGCCGCTGAGCGGGCGGCTGATCGTGGAGCAGGTCTACGACCACCAGGGCAACGTCGGCCAGGGCTCCACCCCGATCCTGGTCTTCGACGCCTGGGAACACGCCTTCTACCTCCAGTACAAGAACCAGAAGGTCGACTTCATCGACGCCATGTGGGCCGTCGTGAACTGGCAGGACGTGGCGAAGCGCTACGAGGCCGCCAAGGCCCGCGCCGACGTGCTGCTGCTGAACCCCTGACCGCGGGGGCCGTATGACGTCCTGCTCGTGATCGTCTTCTCACCCTTCACCTGCAGGCGGCACAAGGAAGGGCCTTGGGCCGGGACGACCCGGCCGGAGGCCCTTCCGGCGTGTCCGGGGTACACGTCCTGGATGCGTTCGAACCAGCCGGCGCCCATGGCGCCGTGATTCCCGTGCCCAGCCATCGCGGGGCCGAACGCGCGGCGGCCCGCCCGGGAGACCGAGTCCGCTGCCGTCGCAGCTCCTTCGTCCTGTCCGGGAACCGACCGCCTCTCCCGTCCGACTGCTGTGAGGAGGCAGGGAGGTGGCATGGAAGGGCTGGATGTCCGGATGTCGGGCGTCGTGTGCCGGCACGGCCGGGTCGAGGCCGTGTGCGACGTCGATCTCGACATCGTGCGCGGGCAGCGAGTGGCGCTGACCGGTACCAACGGGTCGGGCAAGACCACGTTGCTGCGTGCTGTTCTGGGGCTGCACCGGCATGTCGCGGGCCGGATCCTGGTGGGTGGCCGGGACACCGGGAGTGCTGCCGAGTGGGCGTGGCGGCGACGGGCGTGCGCGTGGATCCCGCAGAAGCCGGCGACCGGCCGTTTTCCCTTGCTGGCAAGCGAGTTGCTGACCAGTGGCGGTGCGCGTGCCGAGGCGGTGGAGGCGGCCGACAAGCTCGGGGTCGGGCATCTCGCCGACCGGCCGTTGCACACTCTGTCCGGTGGTCAGCTTCAGCGTATGTACCTGGCGCGGGCGGTCGGCTGTGTGGCGGCCGGGGCGGGCGTCCTGCTCGCCGACGAGCCCACCGCCGCCCTTGACTTCTCCGGTCAGGAGGAGGCGGCCGACGTCCTGCTCTCCTTGCCGGTGACCGTCGTGGTCGTCACCCACGACCGGGCTCTGGCCGAGCGCTGCGACCGGGTGCTGGAGATGGCCGCGGGACGTCTGCGGGAGGTCCGGTGAGCGCCCTGGCCGCGGCCGACGTCGGTCAGCTCCTGCAGCTCGTGCCCGTCCAACGGGCTGGTGTCGCCCTGCTGGTGGCCGCGGTCGGACTTCCGGTGATCGGTGTCGTCATCGTCGGCCTCGACATCATGCCGGTGCGGTTCGCGATGATGCATGTCGCACTCCTGGGGATCGCCGTTGCTCTGCTGACCGGGCTCGATCCCATGCTGTGTGCGCTGGTGGCCTGCGCGCTCGCCGGCGCCGGAGTCGCTCCGCTGGCCCGTACCCCGGACGGTCTGTCAGGTGCCATGGGTCTGCTGATGAGTCTGGCGATCGCCGCCGCCCTGCTCGTGCTGGCCGTCTCCGGCGTCAACGCGGCGGGCGCCTTCTCCCTGCTCTGGGGGTCCATCCTGTCGGTCGGTACCGCCGACCTGTGGCTGCTCGTCGCGCTGGCTGTCGTCGTACCGGCTCTTTTCTGGTGGCGTCGTAGAGACATCGCGCTCCTCCTCTACGACCGTGAACTCGCCCTGGCCTCGGGCGTGCGGGTCGACCGGCTCACCCTCGTGCTGCTGGTCCTGGTCGCGGTGTCCGTCGCCGGAGCCATCAAGCTCACCGGTGCTCTCCTCGTCGACGCGCTGACGCTTCTTCCGGCCCTCGCCGCCCGGCGGCTGGGCCGCTCCCTGCTGTCCATCACCGTGTGGGCGGTCGGTATCGGCGTGGTCGTGAACCTGACCGGGTTCCTGGTCGCACTCCGGTTCGACTGGCCGCCCGGTCCCGTCCTCGTCCTCACGGCCGGCGTGGTCGTCCTCGCCGTCCATCTCGTACCCGAACGGAGAATCAGCTCATGGCGCGCACCCGCGTCCGCATCACTCCCCTCCTCGCACTGAGTTTCAGCGCGGCCCTCCTGCTGACGGCCACCGGCTGCGGTGGGGAAAGCGACACGTCGTCCTCCTCGTCCGACGCGGACGCGGCGGGGAAGGGCACTGGCCCGGTCGTGGTCGCCACGACCAGTTGGGAAGGGGCGTTCGCCAAGGCCGCCGGCGCCGAGGACGTCACGGTCATCGTGCCGGAGTCGGTGCAGCACGCCCCCGACTACGACCCGAAACCCTCCGATCTCGCGGCCGTGGCGGACGCCGACTTCGTGCTGTACGCGCCCTTCGAGCCGTACGCGGAGAAGTTCAAGGAGGCCGCCGGAGGCGACGCCGAACTGGTCGAGGTCAATCTCGACAACGACGCGGACAAGGCCAAGGCCGAGGTGACCCGGCTGGGCAAGATGTTCGGCACCGAGGACACCGCCGCCGAGTGGATCACCTCGTTCGACACCGAGTACGGCAAGCTGCAGAAGGACCTCAAGAGCGCCTGGCCGGACGGCAAAGCGCCCACCGTCGTCGCCCAGGTCTTCTCCGCCTGGTCGGCGAAGCTGGCCGGGGCCGAGGTGGTCGGCACGTACGGACCGGAAGCCGTGACGGCCAAGCAGTTGTCCGACCTGTCCAAGAAGAAGCCGCGACTGGTGCTCGACAACGTGCACATGACGACCGGCACCGTGCTGCCCGACTCGGGCGCGCGCCAGGTGGGAATCGTCAACTACCCGGACAAGGACCTGGATCTGTTGACCGTCTACAAGAACGCGGCGACGACGCTGGAGAAGGCGATGAACGCCTCCTGAGCCGAGGCACCGGACGACAAGGGCCGCTCGGGGAACACTCCGAGCGGCCCTTGTCGTCCGGCGGGTCAGCCGGCCGAAGCCAAGGGCTGCTGCTGTCGCTCCGCTTCGGGCGTGCACCGTTCCCGCAGTACCGCCCGGTCCGGCTTGCCGGCCGGCGTCAGGGGCAGCTCACTCAGCACCAGCAGGCGCTCAGGGTGTTTGCGTCGTTCCAGACCTCGCGTGTCCAGGTGGGCGCACAGTTCCTCCAGCGTGGGCGCCGCCTCGTCCCTGGGCACGACGCAGGCCGCGAGCCGCTCGCCCATCAGCGGGTCGGGCACGCCGACGCAGACCACGTCCCGGACCGCCGGGTGCGCGGCCAGTTCGACCTCGACCTCGGCGGGGCTGATGTTCACACCGCCGCGGATCACCACGTCCTTCAGCCGTCCGACGACCCGGAGCGTGCCGTCGTCGTCGATGAGACCGAGGTCCCCGGTGCGCACCCAGCCGTCCTCGGTGCGGTAGCGGGTGTCGAGGTCGGGGGCGGCGACGTAGCACAGCGGTGTCATCGGGCCACGAGCGACGATCTCACCGACCGTGCCCCCGCTGACCTCCCGCAGCTCACGGGTGCCGGGGACGGCGATCCGTATGTCGGCGACCCGGGGGTCGGGTTGTCCCGCGGCGATGCCGGGCCGTCCGTCGCCGTCGGGGGAGCCGTGCGTCAGCCCGGTGTGGCAGTTGACGCCGTCGGCGGAGCCGTAGAGGTTGACGACCGGGCAGCCGAAGGCCAGGCGGGCCTCGGTCGCGGTGGCCTCGTCCAGTGGTGAGCCGCCGACGACCACGGCCGTCGGTGGAGTGAACGTCCGGTGCCCGCCCTCCGCGATCCGGTCGAGCATCATGCGGATCATGGTCGGTACACCCAGGACATGGGTCGGTTCGTGTGCGGCGAGTGCCTCCAGGGCGGCCTCGGGGGTGAAGTGGTCGAGCAGGACCAGGGTTCCGCCGTGCCGGGCGAGGGTGACCGGGGTGCCGTTGCTGCCGAAGGCGGAGGCCAGCGGCACCAGGAAGAGGCAACGCGGCGGGCGCCCGTCCGGGATGAGGGAGCCGAGGAAGTTGCCCCGGCCGCCGGCCAGGGCGTTGTGCGAGTAGGCCACCATCTTCGGCTCGGACTCCGACCCGGAGGACACGAGGATGCGGGCGGCGGTGTCGGGATCGGGGCGGGCCGGCACGAACGTCTTCGGGTCGGTGCGCGTCAGAGCCGACAGCGGGACGGCTCCCTCCGGTGCGGCGCCCGCCGGCCCCGCGGCGACGACCGTACGCAGGGCGGGCAGCTCACCCGTCAGCGCCAGCAGGTCGGCCGCATGATGGTTGCCCCGGTGCTCGGCTGCCGCGATCACCGCGACCGCCTCCGATCTGCGCAGCAGCGAGGCCGCCTCACGCCCGCCCCGCCCGACCGGGAAGGGCAGCGCCACCGCACCCAGAGCGGCGAGCGCCAGGTCCGCGACCACGGCGTCGCGGCCGTTGGGCAACTGGACGCCGACGACGTCACCGGCGTGTATCCCCAGGCCGGAGAGCCCGGCGGCCAGACATCGGGCCTTGCGGTCCAGAGCGGTATAACAGAGTTTCCCCTTGGCGTCGAGGACCGCCGTACGATGCGGGTCGGCGATCTGACGGGCGCGGTAGAGGCTGTAGAGATCCAGGTCGGGGCAGGTCCCCTCCACGGCCCAAGTACGGCGCAGCGTGGCGGGCAGCAGGTCGTGCAGGGCGACGGTCATGCGAACCTCCAGGGGGCGGGAACGGCGGGGGAGCCGTGGGCGTCGCGGCTGATCGGGCCGGAGGAGAGCAGGTCGGCGAGGTCGGTGACGACCGGGACGGCGGCCGTGCCGCTTTCATGCAGCCGCTCCAGCGCCTGTGCCGCGGACAGGTGACGCACGTCGTGCGGGTGCGCCGCGTGGTCGGGCAGGGCGATCCAGCCGTCGGCCGTGGGCACGGGCCGGCGGAATCCAGCCGGCCGGCGCGTGTCGAGGCCCCGGGCCGCGCGGATCCGGGCCGGCGCGGTCAGTACGTCGGCTGCCCCCAGCAGGGACGAGTCCACCCGCACACCGGCTCCCGTGCGCTGACGCAGCAGCAGCCCCGCAAGGACGGCCTCGGCCCCGAGGAGCCCCCCGAGTACGTCGAGCAGTGTCATCAGGGACGGCACGGGCGGCTCGTCGGCGGGCCGCACCGCCTCCCCCACTCCGGTGCGGGCCTGCACCATGAAGTCGGTGCCCATCGGAGCCCCGGGCAGCCGGTCGGCCCATCCGCTGGTGTACGCGTAGACGAGCGCGGGGTTGCCGGCGGACAGGTCCTCGTGGTCCAGGCCGAGCGCGGCGGCCTTGCCGGGCGCCCAGTTGTGCAGGAACACATCGGCGTCCGCCGCCATCGCGCGCAGCCGCTTGCGGTCCCCGGCGGACTTGATGTCCACCTCGACGGCCTTCTTGCCCCGGTTGAGCGCGAGCCAGCGGGCCGAGACCCCCGAGCAGGTCGGTGGCATGCCGCGCAGCGGATCACCGCCCGGCGGCTCGATCCGCACCACTTCGGCGCCGAGCAGTCCCAGCAGATGCGCGGTGAGCGGCGCCTGGATCCGGCGCCCGGCCTCCAGGACGGTCAGCCCGTCCAGCGGAGCGTCGGTCCGCGGTGGTGGTGCGCCGGATCCGGAGTACGACGCCTCGTGCGCCGTCAGCTTCCAGGGCGGAGCCCCGTCGTACTCGACGGCCCGTTCGGTGAGCGTGTACAGGGCGCACACCTCGGCTCCGGAGGACCGGGCCGCTTCCCGGACGCGCTCCCAGCCGTGGCCGCCGGCCGAGGTATGCAGCTCCTGCGGAAAGGGCGCGCAGGCCGTGGCGTACCGGAACTGGAAGGGCCGCCAGCCGCGCCGTACCGCGTCCGCCGGTGCGCCGAGGGCACGCCAGAAAGCGGCCCACGCGCCCGGATCGAGCGTCTCCAGCTCGAAGACGACCCCGTCGGCGGAGGTGAACGGCGGACCGCCCGGTGCGGTCTCCGCGGCCTCGGCCTCCTCCGCCCCGGCCGCGGCGAGATACTGCGAGACGGCGAGCAGCCCGGCCCGCTCGACGCTCACCTCGGTGCTCGTCACCTGTGAGCCGCGCGCCCGGGCGAGGAGCCCAGCCAGCAGGCCCTGCACGGTCAGGACACCGGCTGCGGTGGCGGCGTAGTCGGCGGCGAGCCCGCGAGGCGCCCCGTCCCGGCGGCCGTGCACGGCCATGATGCCCGTCACCGCCTGCACGGTCGCCTCGTCGACGGCCAAGTCGCCCCACGTCACGTGGGCGGTGATGCCGCCGCCCTCCGGTCCGACGAGTGTCATGCGTTCGCCGGAGCGCCCGGTCTCCTCCGCGCCGAGCAGCCGCAGGTGCTCCGCGACGAGTCCGTCCGCCGGTCCCGGGGGGCCCGAGGCTTCCAGACTCAGTCCGTCAAGGGGCCGGGACGTCTGCGCGATGGCCGGTGTGGCTGGTGGTGCCATGCCTCTCCTTTCCTGACGCGCGGGAACCCGGGGGCGATCACCCCCGACCGGTTCCACGAACAGACAGTCGGACCGGCGAGAGCCGGAGTTCCCTGAAAGGTGGGGGAGACGTGCTGGACGAGACGCTCGGTGACCCGCAGTGCCCGCCGGAGGTACGGGAGTTGAAGGACCGGGTGGCGGACTTCGTCCGCGCCCGGGTCGTGCCCTGCGAACGGGTCCTGGACAGCGGTGGCCCGGACGCGGCCCGGACGCTGCACCGGCTGCGCCGGGAGGCGAAGGAACAGGGCCTGTGGGCACTGCCCCTTCCGGTCGAACTGGGCGGTCAGGGGCTCGGACTGCGCTCGTACGCCCATGTCGCGGAGGCGGAGGGCGCCAGCGATCACGGACCGGCGGCCCTCGGCTCGGCTTCCCTGCTGGACGCGCTCATGCTGGCGCGACACGGCAGCCCGCGCGTACGCGAGCGATACCTCGCGCCGCTGGTCGCGGGGGAGTTGCGGGCCAGTTATGCGATGACCGAGCAGGACGCCCCCGGCACCGACCCGTTCCTCACCGCCACCCGCGCCGCCGAAACCGAGGACGGCTGGCGGCTGACGGGAGACAAGTGGTTCGTCAGCGGAGGCGACGCCGCCGACCTCGTCACCGTCCTCGCGCGCACGGACGGCCAGCCCCCGGAGCGGGAGGGCCTGTCCTTGCTGTTGGTCCCGACCGCGTCTCCCGGCTTCCGGGTGGTGCGCGAGCTGCCCGTGCTCGGCGCCGCCGGGCAGGCGGAGATCGCACTCGACGGGGTCGCGGTGGACGCCGACCACCTGATCGGCGAACGCGGCAAGGCCCTCGCCGTCGCCGCCGAACGGCTCCAGCTCGGCCGGACCCTGCGCTGCCTGCGCTGGCTCGGCCAGGCCGGCCGAGCCTTCGACCTCATGCGGGAACGTGCCGTCACCCGCTCCCGCTCCCGTGGTCCGCTCGGTGAGCTGCAACTCGTCCAGCGCCACGTCTTCGAGTCACTGCTCGCCCTGCGGACGACCCGGCCGTTGGTCCACGAGGCCGTGTCCCGGCTGGACGCGGGCGCCGACGCCCATGTGGAAGTGGGGCTGGCCAAGGTCGCTGCGGCCCGCACGCTCCAACAGGTGGCCGACGCGGCGATACAGGTACACGGCGCGGCGGGACTCGGCCCGGACACCGTGCTCCCCGCGCTGTTCCGCGCGGGGCGCGCGGCCCGCATCCTCGACGGCCCCGACGAACTGCACATCACCTCCGTGGCGCGGCGTGTGCTGCGTCCGGAGCGGGCCTAGCCGGTGCCACCGGCCACCTGGCCGGTGAGTTCCGCTAGGGCGTAGGCCAGGAAGAAGTCGCCCCAGATCAGCTCGTGCCGGACGGCTGTTCCGGCCGGGAGGTCGTAACAGCCATCCAGGAGGCGCCCGTCGGCGGTCAGGTGCCGGTCGACCAGCACTTCGAGGACACCGACGGCCCGGTCCCGGCGTCCCAGTCGCAGCAGAGCCAGCGCTGTGACGGCGGCGGCGGAGGTGTCGAGGGGGCCGCCGGGGTGAGCGGTGTCGGCGAGCGGCACGGGAGAGGCCGGCGTCAACGTGTCGGCGAGTGCGGCGTACGAGTCGCCGTCCGGCAGACAGGCGCCTTCGGCCAGGGCGAGCAGCAGCCACGCCGGACCACGGCTCCAGCCCGGTGGCGGGTCGGCACAGGCGGTCCAGCCGGTCGTCTCGGTGTGCAGCCACGACCAGGAGGACGGTTGGCTCCCGAGGCGCAGGTCGAGGTGTCGGCGCAGATGGGAGCGGGCGGCCTCCACGTCCACCGTGGCCAGCAACGGCACCATGCCGGGGACGCCGTCCACACGGGCCATCAGCCGCGGCCCGCCGAACGCCGAACCCCACGGCACGAGACCCAGTTCCGGATCGAAGGAGTCCCGGCAGGCACGCGCGCCCTGGTACCGGATCCGCTCCCCGTCGTCGGCGAAGACGGTGCCGTACCAGAGGATCAGCCCCCGGGTGGAGGTGTCCGCCCCGGCCCAGTCGGCCAGACGTGCCGTGCACGCCCGTGCGGCCTCCCGGTCCGAGGGATCGCCGGTGTGCCGGGCGCGCAGCCACAGCAGCCCCGCCCAGAAGCCGCCGGTCCAGGAGCCGCGCGCCGTCGTCCTCCACGCGCCGGTGCCCGGGTCCGCGTAGAGGGGGAACCGGTCGCCGACTTCGGCGCGGGTGACGGCGACCCTGGCGAGGACGGAGCCGAGCGCCGGAGCGGCCCAGCCGGGTGCCGGGCCCGGTTTCAGGCAGCCCGCCCGCCGGTCCTTGGACGGGGGAGCGTCCCCGTCCGGGCGTGCCTTCATGACAGCACGTCCGACCGGCGTTCCCGCACGGACCACAGCAACGCCACCACCCCGGCCCCCGCGAACTCGGCCGCCACGAGAAGCCACCCGCTTCCGTACCGGCCCGCCTCGGCCAGTACTCCGAACAGCGGTGGGCCGACCGCGAACCCGGCGAAGAAGCCCGCGGAGACCAGCGCGGAGTCCTGGCCCGCCCGTCCCGGCTCCGCGCGCTGCAGGACGAGGACCATCGATACCGCGTTCGCCGCCACGGCGAACACCCCGACGGCCAGGGCCGCCACCCACACCAGCGGGCGAGCGGACGACGAGCCCGCCAACAGCAGGGCCGCCGCCACCGCTCCCACAGCGAGCGAGCCCGGCAGCCGGACCGCCCGGTCGGGCCGCCCCGCCACCTTCGACCAACCCAGCCGGCCCGCGATCCCGGACACGCCCAGCACGGCCACCAGCGCGCCCGCAGCCGTGGGACCGAGCCCCAGACGCTCGGTGCCGTACAGCGACAGGTAGGTGTTGACCGAGGCGATCCCGCAGCCGAGCAGCAGCGAGAACACCATCAGCCACGCGGTCATCCCGCGCGGTACCCAGACGGCCGGCGTGGACTTCGTGGGCGGGTCGGCGGGCAGCGTACGTGCCGCCCACACGGCGGCCACCACCGCGGCGCCCGAAGCGGTCCAGACAGCGCCCCGCCACCCGGTGAGACCGGCCAGCGCCGCGAGCGGCAGCCCGGCCGCGAACGCCCCCAACTGCACCCCCGACTGCTTCATGCCGGTCACCGAGCCACGCCGGGCAGGCGGTACGGCGGCGAGGATCGCCTTGTTCGTGGCGGGGTTGGCCAGCGCCTGCGGCACTCCGCCGAGCGCGACGGCGGCCAGCAGGAACCCGGAGCCCGGAGCCGTTCCGATCAGCGCCAGCGCGACCGCGGCCACCGCGAGCAGGGCCACCAGACAGCGCCGGGGCCCCACCCGGTCCACCACCCGGCCGCCGACTGGTGAGAGCACGGCCGCCGTGGCGAACCCGACGGTGGTCGTCAGCCCGAGCACCGTCGGTGAGACGCCGAGGTCCGCCACGAGCCGCGGGCCGAGCGCCCCGAGCAGGAACAACTGCATCATCGAGAAGGCCATGGCACACGTCAGCAGCGCGGTCAGAGCCCTTGTCGCTCCTTCCCCGGTCGCCGAACCCGCTCCGTTCCGCCCGGCCTGTTCTGTCCGTCCCGTCGTCACAGACGCACCTCCTTGGGGAGGCAGTCGAGTTCAACTCCCCTTGGGTTCCCGTGGGTTGACGTGACATGAATCACCGGGGGCGGGTTGAGTCGCAGGTCCGGGAACTTCTCGTACTCGCTCAAGACGGTGCGCCGGAAATGCAAGGATGAGCCGCCATGGGTGCTGGGTGGTGTCTCCGCACGACACGGGCCGCGATGTTCGCGGCCGTCTGCGTGCTGCTCGCCGCCCTGGGGCACGTCATGATGTCGGACGCCTCCGTGCCCTGGTGGGCCCTCGCCGTCGCGGTGGTCGCGTGCGGCGGGACGGCGTGGTGCCTGGCCGGCCGGGAACGCGGACTCCTCCTCGTCTCCTCCGTCGTGGTGGCCACCCAGTCGGCACTGCACGAATGGTTCTCCTACGCGCAGGAACTGTCGACGTCGTCGATGTCCGGGGGCGGTACGGCTCATGGCACGCCGTCCGCACACCACTCGGCCTCCATGGCTCACACCGGTCACGCCATGCACTCCATGACCCATGACGGATCCGCCTTGGAGCCGACGGGTGCCATGGACCCGGTGACGGGAACCGGCCACATCATGGGCGGCGAGATGTCCTCCCCGGGCATGCTCGCCGCCCACTTGCTGGCCGCGCTGCTGAGCGGCCTGTGGCTCGCGCACGGCGAACGCGCGGCCTTCCGCATCCTGCGGACCGTCGCCGGATGGCTGGCCGCCCCGCTGCGACTGCTTCTCGCCCTCCCGGCACCTCCGCGCCGCCCAGGCATCGTCCTGCGCCGTAGCCGCACGGACCGCAGTCCGTGCCGGCTGCTCCTGGTGTACGCGATCACTTCTCGGGGTCCGCCCGTGAGAACCGCTGTCCTCTGAGACAGCCGGTTCCCCGACACCGTTCCGGGTCTCTCACGCCCGAACGGCTTCGGGCACCAGGAGTGCGCCGCAGTACAGGCGTACTCCTGCCACCCCCTGCCCACACCGGATCCGCAGTGTGCCCCGAGCCGCCCGGTCCGGTCTCCGGATGTCCGCGTGCCGGCCCTCCGGACCCCGAAAAGGACACCAGGTGATCAGTCCCGCTCCTCCTGCCGCATGCGACAGGGCTTCGCACCCCACGAGAACACCTGAGGAACGCAAGTCGGCCGACGAGCTGATAACGGCCTGGGCGCTCACCGCCCGCAGTGGTGACCCGGAAGCGGTCGAGAAGTTCGTTCGCGCCCTCCAAAGAGACGTCCGGCACTTCGTCGGCTACCTCGGCGCCGACCCCCAAGCCGCCGACGACCTGGCGCAGGACACCTTCCTGCGGGCCCTGGGCAGCCTGCACCGTTTCGAGGGCCGCTCCTCCGCCCGCGTCTGGCTGCTGTCCATCGCCCGCCGGGCGGTGATCGACAGTTGCCGGCACGCGTCCGCCCGGCCGCGTCTCGCCGACACCGACGACTGGCAGGCCGCCGCCGAGCGTGCCCAGGAGCGCGGTCTGCCCGGCTTCGACGACGGCATCGCCCTCGCCGAACTGCTGGACGCGCTGCCCGCCGAACGCCGCGAGGCGTTCGTCCTCACCCAACTCGTCGGCCTCCCCTACGCGGAGGCGGCCGAGTTCAGCGGCTGCCCGATCGGTACGGTCCGCTCCCGGGTCGCCCGGGCCCGTGCCGCGCTGACGCAGTTACTGCACGAGGCGGAACGAGCCGACCCGGTGGGGGCTCCGGACTGACAAGGTGTCCTGAGCGGCTCGGGCCGACCGCCGGGAGCCTCGCAACCGGGCCGTGCGGGACTCGCTCCCGGCCGCGGTCCGGTCGGGTGGGTATCCCTGGTGTCAGCGGTTCGTCCGCAGAGTGCCAGGATGGGGCGCCATGTCCGCCGGTGGGTTTCTGCGTGTGCTGCGGGCCGCGGTGTTCGCGGCCGTCTGCGTGGTGCTCGCCGCCCTCGGCCACGTGCTGATGTCGGGGGAGGGGCTGCCCTGGTGGGTGCTCCTCTCCGGCGCCGTCGTGGTCGGTGCCGTCGGCTGGGCCTTCGGGGCCCACGAGCGTCGCCGCCGTACGGTGGCCGGCCTGACGGTCGCCGTCCAGACCTGCCTGCACATCGCCTTCACGCTCGCGCAGTCCGGCAACCGGCCCGCCATGGCGGCGGCCCCGGGGGACGCGCAGTCCCTTCGGCAATGGGCCGACCGCTTTCTCTGCGGTGCGGCCCCCACGCCCGAGCGGGTTGCCCGGGCCTATGACATCGCCGTGGCGGCGGGGCTGCACCCCACGGATCACCTGGCCTCTCACGGCGTCCACAGCATGGCATCGACGGGCCACGACATGACGCACCTGGCCGGCTCGTCCTCCTGGGGCATGCTGGCCGCCCACGTGCTGGCCGCCGTCCTGTGCGGACTCTGGCTGGCCCAGGGCGAAACCGCGGTCTTCAAGATGCTCCGCGCCTGCGCGGACCGCGCGTTCGTACCGCTGCGGCTGGTACTGGCCGTGCTCTGCCCACCCTCCTCCACCCAGCCCTCCTTCCGGCCGGCTCCGCGGCCGAGGCGGCGCCTGCGGCAACTCCTGCTCGCCCACGCCCTCACCACCCGGGGGCCTCCTGGGGAGACCGCTGTCGTCTGACAGCCGGATCACCGCCACCGCCTTCCACGCGGCGGCGGTCTCCCGTCCGCGCTTCCACGCGGCCGGATCTCCCCATCGCCCGTGCGACCGCCGACGGCACCTGTGCTGTGCCCGGCCCGTCCGCGCGGGACTGAAGGAAGGACCACAGGACCATGACCCCTGCCCTGCCCACCGCGACCGACGAGACGGTCACCGCCTGGGCGCTCGCCGCCGCTGACGGCGACAGCGAAGCGGTCGACCGTTTCGTCCGGGCACTGCAACGCGACGTACGCCGCTACGTGATGTACCTCGCCGACGACGCGCAGGCGGCGGACGACCTGACCCAGGACACGTTCCTGCGCGCCCTGACGGCACTGCCCCGGTTCGAGGGGCGTTCCTCGGCGCGCACCTGGCTGCTGTCGATCGCCCGCCGGGCCGTCATCGACAGCCTGCGCCGCGCCGCGTGCCGTCCCCTTACGGCATGGACCGACGACTGGCAGGCCGCGGCCGAACGCGCCCAGCCGACGGGACTGCCGGGCTTCGACGAGGGCGTCGCCCTCATGGAGCTGATCGACTCCCTGCCCGGCGACCGTCGTGAGGCGTTCGTGCTGACTCAGCTCCTCGGGCTGCCGTACGCCGAGGCCGCCGAGCTGAGCCGGTGCCCGGTCGGCACGGTGCGCTCCCGGGTGTCCCGCGCCCGGACGGCCCTGGCCGAGTGGGCGGCGGACGGGTCCGTCACCCGCCACCTGGCGGAACCCGCCGTGGCCTGACGACACGACCGGGCGCCGTTCCGGCCGTCGGCCGCCGCTCCAGGGCAGCGGCCGACGGCTGCCGGCCTTCCTGGAGCCTCTCGGGTCTCTCCAGTGACGGGCGTCACACTTGCCCTGAGGAACTGGAGCGCCTGCGGCACCGACTCCTGTACCGGTGCGGCTCGGTCCAGTGGAGGCCGTGCGGCGTGCGACGCGATCGGGAGAGTCGACAGATGGCCCAGACACGGCAACCCGCTTCCGGTACGCCGGCCGGCCTGCTGCGCCGTGTCCTGCCCCCTCCCGCCCTGTGCGGGTTCCTCGTGCTGCTGGTGCTGGTCTTCGCCGTCTCCTACGCCGTCGGCCGGAGCGTCGGCCCCGTCGCGCCCGGGATGCACGGCCCCAGGATCACCCAGGACGACCATGAGGGCGGCGGCACGGACACGGAAGACGACGACATGGGCGACATGAACCACGGGAGCGGACACTGATGGCCGGCGAACCGGCGTCCGTGGTGGAGGCGACCGACCTCGTGGTCGGCGGCATGACCTGCGCGGCCTGCGTGAAGCGGGTGGAGAAGAAACTGGCCAAGCTGGACGGCGTCACCGCGAGCGTGAACCTGGCCACCGGACGGGCCCGCGTGCACCATCCGCCCGACGTGCTCCCGGAACAGCTCGTCGCCGCCGTCGAACAGGCCGGATACACCGCAACGCTGCCCGAACCGCCCGAAGCGCGGCGCCCCGAGGACGGTGACGACGAGGATACGGAGACGGAGCAGGAACGCCACCGGCTGAGGGTCACCGTCCTGCTCGCCGTCCCCGTGCTCGTTCTGTCGATGGTGCCCGCCTGGCAGTTCCGCAACTGGCAGTGGCTGTGCTTCGTACTCGCCACGCCCGTCGTGGTCTGGGGCGCCTGGCCCTTCCACCAGCGGGCGGCGCGGGCACTGCGGCACTCCACCTCGACCATGGACACCCTGGTGTCGCTGGGCGTCGTGGCCTCCTTCGCCTGGTCCTCCTATGCCCTGTTCCTCGGCGGCGCCGGCGCCCCGGGCATGCGGATGCCCTTCAGCCTGGTGCCGACGGCATCGGACGGCGTCGCCCACATCTACCTGGAGGCCGCCGTCGGCGTCCCCCTGTTCGTCCTGGCGGGCCGGTACCTGGAGGCGAGGGCCCGGCGCGGCACCGGAGCGGCCCTGCGCTCACTGGCGGAACTGGCCGCCAAGGAGGTCGCCGTACGCGACGACACGGGCGAGCGCCGCATCGCGATCGAGGACCTCCGGGCGGGCCAGATCTTCGTCGTACGGCCCGGGGAACGCGTGGCCACCGACGGCACCGTCGTCGAAGGCAGTTCGGCCGTCGACCTCTCCCTGGTCACCGGGGAGAGCGAGCCGGCCGAGGTCGGTCCCGGCACGGCCGTGATCGGCGGCAGCGTGAACGTCGGCGGCCTGCTGGCGGTGCGGGCCACCGCGGTCGGCGCCGACACCCGGCTGGCCCGCATCACCCACCTGGTCACCGAGGCGCAGGCCGGCAAGGCGCGGGCACAGCGCCTCGCCGACAAGGTCGCCGGCGTCTTCGTACCGGTCGTACTCACCCTGGCCGCCACCGTCCTCGGCTTCTGGCTCGGCGCGGGCGCCGACCCGCAGGCCGCGATCACCGCCTCCGTGGCCGTCCTGGTCGTCGCCTGCCCCTGCGCCCTCGGCCTCGCCACCCCGACCGCCCTGATGGCCGCCACCGGCCGTGGTGCTCAACTGGGCGTCCTGGTCAGCGGCCCACAGGCTCTGGAAGGACTGCAGCACATCGACGCCGTGGTCCTCGACAAGACCGGCACCCTGACCTCCGGGCACATGAGCGTCGCCCGGGTCACGGCCGCCCCCGGCGGCATCGGCGAGGAACGGGCGATCAGGCTCGCGGGCGCGGTCGAGCAGGGCTCCGAGCACCCGCTGGGCCAGGCCGTCACGGCCCACGCCCGACGCACCGCACCGGACGGCACGCTGCCGGACGTGACCGGCTTCGCGGCACTGCCGGGACGCGGCGTGCGCGGGAACGTCGACGGCCGGCTGGTGGAGGTGCTGGCCCCGGACGACGAGCTGCCCGCCCCCTTGGACAAGGCGCTGTCCGCCGCCGAGACGGCCGCCCACACGCCCGTCGTGGTCCGCGTCGACGGTGTGACCGAGGCGCTCGTCGAGATCGGAGACGTATTGCGGCCGGGCAGCTACCGGGCCGTGGACCGGCTACGGCGTCTGGGGGTACGGCCGGTGCTGGCCACCGGAGACCGTGAGGCACCCGCCCGCGCCGTCGCCACCGCCCTGCGCATCGACGACGTACGTGCCCGCTGCGCCCCCGAGGACAAGGCCCGGCTCGTCCGCGAACTACGGGAAGGGGGCTACCGGGTCGCCGTCGTCGGCGACGGAGTCAACGACGCCGCCGCCCTGGCCGGGGCCGACCTCGGCATCGCCATGGGCACCGGCACCGACGTGGCGATCGGAGCCGCCGACGTCACCCTGGTCCGCGGAGACATCGACGCCCTCGCGGACGCCGTCCGCCTCTCCCGCAGCACGCTGGCCGCAATCCGCGTCAACCTGCTGTGGGCCTTCGGCTACAACGTCGTGACCGTGCCCCTGGCCATGGTCGGCCTGCTCAACCCGATGCTGGCCGCCGCCGCGATGTCCGTCAGCTCACTCCTCGTGGTCGGCAACAGCCTGCGGCTGCGTGCCTGGCGGCCGTCACCGGCCGGCAGCCGTCCGTCCGCATCGCCGGCCCGGACCGCACGGTGACGCCCGAACCGCCCGAGCCCGGACCTGTGTCCCCTGCCCGCCACCCGACACCGAGTGGGGAGACCTCTCGATGACATCCCCCGCCTGGGCACCCACCCGCCGCCGACTCGCGGACACCGCCCTGACCGCCCTGGCCCCGGTCTGCGCCTGTGTGCTGGCTCTGGGCGGCCTCGCGGTCTGGACCGCCACGGGCAACGCCGGTACCCCCGCGCGCATCGGCGTCGCTGACGCGCAGCTCTACCTCCCGTCCCAGGGAGTTCCGGAAACCGCAGCGTTCTTCAGAATCACCAACACAGGGGGCGCGCGGGACCGCCTGGTCGAGGTGACCTCGCCGGAGGTGGCCGAGGACATCTCCCTCAGCAGCCACCGCATGACCGCGACCGGCGCCGCCTACCGCTGGCCCACCGACTCCCTGCCGATTCCCGCGGGCGGTACCCTCGACATGTCCCCGTTCACCAGCGACGTGACCGTCCCGGCCACGGCACGCTGGGAGGCCGGAGACCTCGTGCCCTTCACCCTTCACTTCGAGCACAGCGGACGGGTGGAAGCCCTGGCCGTGGTCGTCCGGCCCGGAACCGAATGACAACGGCACGCGAAGACGTACGACAGCCGAAACGACCAGGAGAGGGCGCACGCTGACTGCGGCGGGACATCGGCACCGGCCCGGTACCTGCTGGAACGCCACTGGCCTTGCGGACATGGCGAGGTGTGCGACACGGAAACCCTGGACGGGAACGACGAGGTCTGACAAGCGCCTGAGCTCCCGGTCCACCGGCTGTCGCGACGCCGCGTCAGCTCGGACGCCGGAGCGCGGAGCAGCGGGTGCGAAGCCGGAGGTGGCGGGTGGACCACACCAAGCCCACCGGGAGGGCCCGCACCCGCACAGCGTCGATGGGATGCCCACTCTCATGAGAGTGCTGAGGCCCGGTCCTGGTTGGTGACGAGCGGAACATAGACCGTGATCGCCGGTTGGCCAAACCGGCGATCACGGCAATCCTTGGAGGAGCTCGTCAGCCCCCCGGGCTTGGTGTTCGACATGAACACAGAAGGCTGCGCTGGGGCTCCCACACTCCAAGGAAAGCGAGTAGTCCTGTCTTATCCGATCAAGAAGCTCGCCCCGGATGCCAAGGGGAAGGTTCGGTACCGGTTTGTGGTCGATGCAGGCCCCGATCCGGTTACCGGGAAACGCAAGCAGGTGACGCGTACGTTCGGGACGCTGAGGGAGGCGAAGGCGGAGTACGCGAGCATCGTGCATCGTCGCTACGAGGCGGCGCGAGCACCGTTCAGTCAGGTCACGGTGGGCGAGTGGCTCGAGCAGTGGCTATCCATGAAGGCGGAGGATCTGGAGGAGAGCACTGCCTACAGCTACACCATGACCCTGGCCCGGGTCCGCGGAAGGCTCGGGCATATCAGGCTCCAGGACCTCACCGAGGACCATGTCGAGGCATGGATGCGATGGGCGCTCCAGGAGGGGCGTGGGCGGGGAGGGAAGCCGGGCACCGGTCTGGGGGTGACCTCGGTCGAGATGTCGCTGGCTCGGCTGAAGGAGGCGCTTGACCGGGCAGTGACACGGGGCTTGGTCCGGGTGAACGTCGCTCGGGAGGTGACCGTTCCCCGTATGGCACGCAAGGCAGAGCGCAGGGCCAGGGCGGCAGTGCCGCCGTGGAGCGTCGCGGAAGTGCGCGCTTTCGTTCGTGCGATCGCAGGTGACCGCCTGCAGGCACCGTTCTTTCTCGCTCTGATGGGTCTTCGGCCAGCGGAGATCTGTGGCTTGCGCTGGGCGGACGTTGACCTGGACGAAGCCACGGTGTTCATCACCAACACCCGGACGGTCATGGGGAACGACATCGTGGTGGAGAAGGACGCCAAGTCGCTCGCCGGTGAGCGGCAGCTTCCTCTGCCGGCTCCGGTGGCGGCTGCCTTGACCGCGTTCCGGGATGTTCAGGCAGACGAAATGACGGCGGCGGGGCAGGGGTACGAAGGCAGCGGCTACGTTCTCGTAGACGCTCGGGGCAGGGCGCTCAACGGACGTCAGCTGCGTGAGCGGGCCTACAAGGTCATGGACCGCAGCGGGCTGCGTCGGGTCCGTCTGTACGACGCCCGTGCGAGCTGCCTGACGTACCTGGCGAACCACGGGGTCCCCGACCATCTCCTCGCCCGGTGGGCCGGCCACGCCGACGTCCGGACCACGAAACGCTGGTACGTGAAGCCGGATGTGGAGGACCTGCGGCCGACGGCGGACACGTGGGGAGGTCTGGCGAGTGGCTCCGCCCCCGTTCACGAAGAGAATGTGAGATGTGGGAGCGTGAACGGGTGAGTGAGAAGAACGTCGACACCATGCAATACCGCTTTGACGGGCCGGAACAGGCCCCGGTCCTCGTCATGGGGCCGTCCCTCGGTGCTACATGGCACAGGTTGTAAAGACCGTCCGGGGGCGTCTATGCCGGTCCAGCGCGGGCACGAAGTACCAGGTCAGGGCCTTCTGGTCCGGGAGAGGCCGCACAGTTGGTGATGGCTGCGTGATAGGCGAGTGATACGGCGAGGCCCCGCCGGGGTCCGTCCTGACGGGACTTTGAGTCGAGCCGTGAGACGACGAAGTCATCGGAGCGCTCCGGTGCGGCTTCGTCTGAGATCGGCTGCGCTGGCGCGCACGATGCGGCTGGCGCTTCATGCGGTCCGTGTTCCTGTGACGCTTCCAGGGTGCGCATACTTTGCGATTGCACTCGTTGGGAGAGGAGTTTATGTATTCCTGGCGTGCGTTGTCAGTGCCTCCTTGCTTGCCCGGACCTCGGATGCACAAGCATTCCGTCCCGTGGCGGACTGGTAGACGAGCCGGGGCCATCCGAGCATGCCAAGGCACGCTGCGTCCCGGCCGCCCGTGGGTGATGACCACAGGCACCCTCCGCCCTGCATGAACCATCGGCACGCTCCTCCCGGGCGATGGAGGTAGCTCTCCCAGCCTTCTTAGGTGCGTTTCACTCGCCTTGGCTCCACGTGGTGACACCTTTCCTGCTGGGTGTAACCGCCGGGGACGTCCGCGCCGACGGAGATCCAGAAGGGTTCGGAATCGCGGAAGTGCCCGCCGCCCGTGTGCCACTCCAGTCCGGGGTATTGGTGGCGTAGAGATCGAAGCGCGGCTGAGGCGAGTCCGAACCGCTTGTAGCCAGGATAGGAGACGGGTGATTCCACCCAGCCGATCGCGCAAGGCCGGCACACCACGTATTCGACCTCGAACGCGACTTCGTCCCCCACGTAGGCGACTCGGATACGCCAGCCTGTCCGTTCGTACGCCCCGGCAGGCCGGTCCAGCCACGGCCTCGGTGGGGTGGCGGTTGGGTCGAAGCGATAGATCTCGGGATATGCCCATCGGCGGAGTCGGTCGCGCCATGTCGGTTTCTCGGGCCACGCGTGGATCCAATGGACGTGGTGGGCGAGTTCTGCCACGTTGCGGATCGCGGCTTCTGGTCCCGCTTCGGTCATAGCTGTTCCAGGCCGAGCCGGCCGAGACGGGAGCGTATTGCGGAGGGCTGTCGTCCGAATTCGGTGGCCAGTACGTCGTAGTCGCGCTGCCCCGCTCGGTACAGGGAGAGGAGTCTCTCTTCGTCGGCGCTGCTCCACGCCTTGCCGAAGTTCGGGTAGCGGGCGCGGAGTTGATCCGGATCCACGCGCTGGCTGGTGCTGGGGGCGTGGACGACTTCGATGGATTTGACGGTGCCCATGGGGAAGCGCACGCGCTCCGTGTCGCCGACCCACAGGATCAGGTGGTCGTTATCGAACGTGATCCGGTCGGCCGGGATGGTCACTGCACGGCGTCGGCAGTCATCGTCGTCTGGGTCGGATATGAACTCGGTGAAGCTGATGCGGAACGACACGCGACTGGTAGATTCCCCCATGGCTTCAGCTTGCCGCAATGGTCCCTTAGGAAACAGGCTGGCGCTTCGTGCTGCGATCGGAATCAGCCGGGGCGGATTACTGGCCGAGCACCTGACGGCAGCTCTAGTGACGAGGTCACCGAGCCGTGAGTGGCGGGCACGCCGTGTCTTGCCCGGATGCTACTGCGAGCCCAGCGTGACTTGGGACGTCTCGAACTTCACGCCCCTCCACCACCCGCCAGGCAGCGATCTGCACCACACCCGCACGCCCCGGTCATAGGCGCCGCGATGTCCGGGCGTCCCAAGGGTTGGGGGCCGATGTAGGCTCCCGCCATGCTGATCTTTGAATACCGGGGCGAGACCGCGAACTTGAAGGTGCTCGCGCGGGAGATCGAGGCAGATCCGCACCTCGCAGGAAAATGCACCCTCACACTCACACCCCTGCGCCAGGACAGACGCGATTCCTTGCGTCACGGGCAGTGGGCGGAGATCGCCGTCTCCGTCGTTGCCGGACTGGCTACGAACACGCTGCACGACGCTCTCAAGGCCCTGGTCGAGCGCGCACGTGACCGCGGACCAGTGGACGAGTTGGGTCCTCGTCCCGAAAGCGCCGACGAGGACCCGGAAAGCCCGGAAGGCGCAGCCCAATGACCGTCCATTCCCCCCGCCTGCAGAACTCCAGCGGCGCCGAGTTGAACTTGCGCAGCCAAATCCTCTTCCAGGACCCGACCCGCACGCGCACCAAGGGCCTCGTCACCTCAGTCGCCTCCTGGCACAAGACCTACGTGCACGAGAGCAGCCACTGGGCGCGCTATCACGGATCAACCGTCGGCGTCCTGCTGAGCCTGTTACGGCGAACGAGAGACCAACTGGCCGCTTACACGATCTCCCGGATGAGCCGGCAGCAAACCGAGCTCCTCCATGGGGCCCGGAGTAACGGGCTGCCCTTCCTCTCCTTCAAGCGCTATCCCCAGTACACAAGCGGAGAGCTGAGATACAACGAGCTGGACTGGCTCAATCTCTACCATGCCTACTACGTTCTGCTGGACCCGGAGGGCCTGAGGGAGTCCGATGCCACGTCCTGGGACACCCAGGCGGCGTTCGAGCACTCCCTGGAAGACGCGTGGCGCCAGAGCGCGGGCGCGGAGATGGTGGAGCGCCCTGAGGACACGCCCGTCAGTATTACAGGGGCCTTGAAGCTCATAGACACCTCCGAAGGCCCGCTCAGCACACGCACCTTGTTCGAGTGCGCGGCGGTGATCGACGAGCTCTTCCAGTTCGAGGGCGCCTTCTTGCGGATGGCCGACCCGACACTGCGGGAGTTGCTGCTTGAGGAGATGAGTGGCGAGTACGGGCTTCCGTGGCGCCTGGCGAGCGCCCTGGCGGGAAGGGAGCTTGGTGGGAGCGTTGTCCTGGCGCTCATCGACTTCGCGCTGAACCCGGTGGTCCCGGGCCTGACTTCTGCCGACCCGTCCGTCGACTGGAGGGAGCTGTACCCTCCCTACCGCTTCGCGGCGGCGGCAAAGGCGATGGCGGACTGGAAAAGCGACCTGGAATTCCAGTACCCGAGTCATGAGATGACGGTTCACTTCCAGCACATGCTGGCCCAACGCAGCGGGCTCCGGATGGGGCGCGTGGCTTCCCGCCTGTCCGGACTCTCCACGCTGCGGGAGGCCGCCACCATCCCCATGCACCTGGCCCGACGCACCCCGGCCGTCTCCTTCCTGTGCGCCTCACGCCTGCTCGATCTCCGCGAGCAGGATGCCTGCGCGCTCACCCACTACGGCGTCAACTTCCTCAATGACCGGGCACTCAGGTTCATCGACCCCGACCCGGACATGTGGTGGCTGTTCCCCATGTTCCGGGTGAGCCAGGGTGAGTACCGATGGCCGGCGGAGCACGTGAACCTCAACGAGGCCACGGACCTGCTGATCAGCGCCGCCGTGGCGTCCGCGTACGACGACGTACTGCACGGCACCGGCCCTCTCGCCTCGGATCACCTTCCCCGTGCCCTCTTCGAGGACCGCGCCGAGGTCGGGGCGCTGAACAAGGTCCTTAAGGACTCGACGGGCCTGGACTTGGGCTGGCGTACAGGTCTGAACCCTCAACATCCGTGACGGCCGGGTGGAGACAGGTCAGATCAGGATGTCGACGGCTCGGTACAGGTGGGTGCCGTGGGCCTACTTCTTGATCTCGGCGCGGCCGAGAACGGTGATGCGGTGCTGGCGTGCGAATGCGGCGGCGAGGTCGGTGAAGTCGGCCGAACCGATCATGATTGATTCGTGCCCGGTAGCGCTTGCACTGGAGGCCGGCTGGGCGGGTACGTGTCCGGCAATGCCCAGGACGCGCGCTCGCAGTGGCAAGCCGACGTCCTCCACCTTCACCAGCTGTACCGGTACAAATGACAACGTCTGTTAGCCCAGCTGGCTATGTAACGACTCAGGCTTGGAGGGGTCGCGTGTGACAAACGGGCCAGTGCCCGATGCCGGTCGGGGGACGTGTACTCCGGCGGGGCTATAAAGCTCAAAGCCGGTACGAGAAGCGCAGCGAGCCGCCTTCCTCCCGGTAGCGTCCGCGTCCGCGTTTCGCGTAGGGATTGGGGAGCATGCGGATGTTCATCCGGTCCGGGGTAAGGGCGTGGGTGACCATGAGGAGGCGCCAGCGGTCGTTGCCCGCGTGTTGCTGGGCTGCGCGTACCTCGCTCTCTCCCAGCTCGAAGCGCCCGCCGTCGCCCTGGGTCGCCTTGACTTCGAACATGTAGGGTCGCCGGCCGGAACCGATCCGGAAGTCGTAGCCGAGACCGTTGTCACCGGGCGGGCCGGGGAAAGCCTTTCGGCGGTTCGTCGACACCCAGCTGGTCTCGTCCATGCTGTCCGGGTAGGCGCGCACAGCCACTGGTAGGCGTACCACTCACCTAGGTATCCGATGGCCTCCCGCTGAGCCGCGGTCAGTCCGCTGTCCGGGCTGCCGCCGTATCGCCCGCCGCGCGAACGACCGGTGGAGGATGCCCGCCGGGCGCCGGTCAGCGTCTGGGGATCGGTGAAGCGGAGCGGCCCGGCGGCGACTCCCGGTATGGCCCCGTTTTCGAAGACGCGCTGGAGTTCGCGGGTCAGGGTTGTGAAGTCGCCGTCATACACGTCGAAGGCTCGGCCGCCGACGGAGATCGACCGCCGTCGACGCTCCTGTTCGCGGCGGGCGTGTTCGGCCGCGTTGCGTACGCGGTCCAGGTCAGTCTCGGTCAACCCATGCCGGTCGAGATCCGTTGTCGGAGGCATCCCGGCGGGCCACTGGCCGAGCACGGCCAGCCAGGCGACGACATCTGCGGCAGCCAGCGGGCGGAAGTCCAGTGCGCCCGCCGCTTCCAGCCGTGCAGTGACCTCGGTGGCGGGCTCGGAGCCGGCCAGCGCCGGTGGCAATGGGTGCCGGGCGGCATTGACCAGGACCGCGAGGTCGGCGGCCAGGTCGGTGATCGTACGGAGGTTCGCGCTGCGGACCTGGTCGAGGGCGGGCAGGCGTTCACCCGCGTGGGGCGCCGGGCGGCCCAGCTTCCGTGTCAGCTCCTCCTCGATGTGCCTCTCCAGGCGCTCGGAGCCGGCCGTATCCACGGTGCAGGCCCATGCCGCAGGTACGCTGATCCACTTCAGGGCGCTCAGCAACGGCCAGTGGGGCATCGGGCGCCGGGCGTCGAAATCGTTCAGTGCCGCCCAGCGCAGCCGGTTCACGAGATCCTTCCTGTGGAGGTCCAGGTAGGCGTGGAGCGCTTCCTGGTGCTCGTCCGCGTGGCTGATCGGTTCCATGGGCGGTGTCATGGAGCGCAGGGTGTCGTTCAGCTCGGCGAAGCCGACGCCCAGAGCGTGCCGCAGCTCGTCCGTGCTGCGCGCCGCACGGGCTTGGGCTATGAACTCCGATGCATCAAGCGGGAGTTGAGTGGCATGCTTCTCCAGGCCGGCCTGGAGCTCCCGCGTGTCGGCCGGTGGCGGCACGAGCAGCGTGTCAGCTGTCGTCGCGCCGAGCAGGTGGACGAGGAAGGGGCGGCAGCGCTCCACAACCACGCCGATGGCCCCGTCGATGCGTCGCCTCGTCTCCTCGATCTGGTGGACGGTGACTTCCAGGGCATCGGCGAGCTCGTCCTGGCCGGGGTCGGTGAGGTTGGCGTGGCGGGCGGCGAGGACGTGGGTGGCCAGGCGGAGCCGGATGCCGAACTCCCGCCTTTTCAACAACTCGGCCGTTGCCTCCACTATGCGGGTCGTCTCGTGCCAGCTCGGTTCGGACTCCGGGGCGAGGAGAAGGGGGTACTTCGGATCCGGCAGCGGCAGCACTCCGCCGAGACGGGTCGGCAAGGTCACGGGCTGGCCGTCCAGCTCGATTTTCCAGGAGCGGTAGCGGTGCAGGCGCACGCTCTTCACTGCAGAGGTCAGCTCGTTCAGTTCCGCCTCACTCGCCCGGGGGCCGCGGGCCAGGTGATCGGCGAGGACACCCACCGCCAGGGCGAGCCAGGGCAGTTGATCGACCAGGGGCTCTCCCATGGTGACGGGGTCTACCTGCTGGCCGTCCACGGTCACGGTGAACGTCACATCGTCGGTGTGACGGACAGTCTCGGGATGGCCAGGTGCCAGCAGTCCGGCAGCCTTCGCTGCGACACCGGGAACGACGAGCAAGGGGCGCGCCATTTCGCGTACCAGCAGCGCGGTCAGGCCATCGCGCTGGTCGCTGATGTAGAGCACGGTCTGCCCGTCGTCCAGGCCGGGCAACGGCATGCCGATGAGCTGTTCCCGGGACTCGACGAGCAGAGTCGTGTCGCTGGGCAGTGCCGGGCGTGGGTGCTGTACCAGGTGCTTCCAGGCGCGTTCGTTGGCGCGTTGCACGGCAGGCCGGTCCTCGGCCCCCAGCGCGCCCTGCGACGCGAGCAGACCCAGCGCGGCAAGGGCGCGAGCGCTGTCGCGGGGGTCGTCCCAGGTCGGCATCCTCATCTCACGCAGCCGGTCACGGGCCTTGTCCAGCTCTAGCAGATGGCGCACTCGGTGGTCGACGGTTGGCGCATAGGCGGGCTCCTCTTCCAGCCCGGGCGGGCAGTGCCACGCGTCGGCCGGCCGTACGAATCTGACGGCGCGGTCACGCCCCCGCACCGGAAGCCATGGCTGCTCCCGAACGAAGGCGGCGAGAGGGGTCAGCGCCCGTTCCCTGTCCGTGCTTCGGCTCCCCGCACTGGTCCAGGTGCTGGTGAAATACATGTCTTCCCAGTGCGCCAGGCCATGCAGAACCAGGCGCGCGTAGGCCAGCCGGGCACTGTGGCCGAGCCGTTCGACGACGTCCTGACCGGGAAGCTGATAGGCGGGGGAACCTTGGTAGGACGTCCGAGGGTAGGAAGCATGGGACCAAGGGCGGTCGATATACGGTTCCCACTGCTCCCGCACCGTCAAGGCCACCTTGGCCATGCGGACCAACTGCCGGGTGGTGAGATCCTGGCCGTCCGCCCACCTTTGGGCGTCGGGGGAGGAAACTGGCACGAGTCCGTCGGCCACCCCTGACTCCGAAAGGAATGCCCGCCACTCGTCCGAGGTATCGCCCCGCTTCACGAACTCATCCGGCGCGGCGATGAGGTGCTCAGCGATCACCTTGAGGTTCTTTGACACGTCCTGCCCAGCAGCGACCACCGTTGCCAGGTCCTCGCCAACGGAGCCACGGCCCCAGCCCTTGCCGAACACACCGTCGCTCGCCTTGATCAGCCTGCCGTCCACGGACGGTACGTACAGCCCCAGCGACGAGACCGTCGTGCCGCCCAACGAACGCCGCGGCTGCCACAGCCGGAAGACGAACCGCAGGGTCTGCAGCCGGAGCCGGTGGTCGGTGCTCGCACCGAGCGCCTGCCGGACGTGGTCCAGCAGGCCCCTCATGTCGAACGGCCGGACAATCCCCGCGTCCTCGAGGAACGCGCGGGCGGGTAGCCTCCGCCCACGCTTGCTGTGGTCGTTCCAGACCAGCCCGGGATGCAGGGAGAAGAGACGCTTGCCGAGGAGGGCAGGGACGGAGGGTGCCTCTGCGAGGTTCATGTCCGCGCGCACCGGTTGGAAGAATGCCTCGCGCCGGGCTCCGCGACCACTCACCTTGCGCGGGAAACTCGACCTGGCCGCAGGGTGGTTGGCGTGGCGCAGCGTTTCGTCCTCCGCAAGCAGCAGCTTCCTGCCGCGCAGGACGTGCCCGTCGTCTTGGAAGAGCACGGCCAGATCCTCGTACAGTTCGCTCCACTGGTCGAGGACCGCGTCGGGACGGGGCGCGGAACGCGGACGGGGTGCGGCAGGGGATGAAGGAGCGGGGCGGGAGGCCGGACGGGGGAGGGTTGCGACGATCCGCTCCACATGCCCAGCTAGTGTCTCCCGGTCCGGCTCCAATGGGCAGGCGAGGGACTTGCACGTGGCCGCCAGCCGATGAAGGCGTTCGCCGCCCACGGCCGGGTCCGCCACCACGACTCCCGATGCGTGGGCGCGGTGTGTTGTGAGGACGGTCAACTCAAGGTCAGGCCACAGGATCGCGACCCGGGGGGATGCCCAGGCCGCATCCCGCTTGGCGTCATCGGCGGCGTGAACAGGTACGAGTGGCACGTCGGCGAGATCGCTGCCGTGTACTCGCCGGGCTGCCGCGCGCAGCAGCCCGGCTGAGCCTTTGCCGCTCTCCCAGCTCACGAGATCCACGGCCAGCCGCCCCAATTCGGCCTGCGGCACCGCGCGCAACATCGCTGCAGCCGCGAGGCAGGTCTCGGCGACGGAGTCGAACAGCAGCGTATTGAGCGGGTGTTCAGAGGGCAGGCCGGTGCGGTCGATCTTGGTGAAGAACGGGGCGTTCACATGACCGGGGAACGGCGCCGTCAGATCCTCGCCCATCGGCAAGAAGGTATAGATCTGCCCCCGTCGCGGCCGTCGCACGGCGGGCAGCGGAACGGCAATCTCCACTGCTGCGGACGAAGTCCACCGCTGCCAGGTGTCGTCGAGGAGCCCTAGGCCCACGGCCTCGTCGAGCGCGCTGTTCAGACGCTTCTTCTCCACGCTGCCCCGGGCCACGAGAAACGTTCCAGAGAGCCCCAGATCCACAGTCGCGAAGGAGACGGCAAGCTGCTCTCCCGCCGTGCCCGTCGTGGCGAATCGCTCCTCGGACCGGGTCAGTTCCCACCGCTCAGCGGCCTCGCCGCCGGTGGCCCGTCGCTCCAGCGTCAGGCTCGCGAGTCGGTCGAGGAACAGCATCACGGGCGCCTTCGCCTCCGCGAGCTCGCGAAGCCGCAGCCGGACCTCGGCCCGGGCCGCCTCATTCAGAAGAGGCAGTCGCACAACGGTCACATGCCCCTCGGCGGCGAGCTCCCGACAGATCGTCGGCACCTCGTCCAGCGGCAAGGGCACCTGAAGCGGCGGAAACTCAGCGGCCACCTCGTGGGCGTTTGGTTCATCGCCCAGGAACGCCTCAACATTGCCCCTGTGCGCGAACCGGAAGCAATAGCCGTCCAGTTCACGACCGTTGGGGCCGTCAGGATCGGCGCTAAAGATCTCGGGCGCGTCGCTGATCAACAGGACGCTTCGGAACCCGACGCCCTTGTTCCCGATCCCCTCCCCAACCGCCTTGGAGCTCTGCGCCAGCTCGCAGACCCTCTCGACGTTCCTCCACGTGAAGGGCGTGCCGCCATTGGCGACGTACAACGTCCCCCACTCGCCCTCTTCCTCATCCAGCAGCACATGCACCTGGCCGTCACACCGGCCCCTTGGGTGTGCGTCATAACCGTTCTGCAGCAGCTCGAAGAGCGAACGCCCGGCGTACTCCCGCGCACTCGTGTAAGACACGGCATTCACCTGCCGTGCCAGCCGCCGCACCTGCTCCGACCGCGCCCCCTCCAACACGAATCGCCCGAATCTGCGTAGCTGCTCCGCACGGTCGACACCTGCCATGGGTCCCCTCCCAACTCACCGTGGGGGAACGCTATCTCGTGCCACTGACATTTATGGGCCTGCCGGAAACGACCATTGCGCCGCCCGAGTGCGGGGCGGCGCAGGGGCCCTGGCAAGGATGCGCAGGATGGCCGGTCGCGAGCAGCCCGGCGGCAACGCAACGTGACCGAAGCCACTCTGTGTTACCGGCCGGTTCGCATGATCCCCTTGTGGATCATGTGCCAAAGTACGCAATGGCTGCTCTATGTGACGCATGGTGCAGGTGGCCGATTTTGCAGAATGGCTTTATGGATTAGCGGGGGCGCGTTAGTGAGCCAGGACGGACCGAAGGCCGGAATGTATCTGCGGCAGCTCGGTATCAAGAACTTCCGGTCGTGTTATGACCTCGAACTCGATTTTCAACCCGGCATCACGCTCCTCGTTGGCGAGAACAATTCCGGCAAGTCTAACGTGATCGAAGCGCTGAGGCTGGCCACGACGCCCTTGAACCGTCGTTCGACGCGCTGGTTCGATGAGGTCGACCTGTCCCACGGACGCGAAGGCCAGGAGGTTCAGTTCCGTGCGACGTACGACGGACTGACGGCAGCCCAGCGGGCCCACTACATAGCTGCCCTCGACGTGGGATCAAACCAGGCCACCTACACGACGACGTACAAGCGGGACGAAGCCCGGCAGCAAATGCGTCCGACCGTGACTGTGGGTCCGGTGGACGGTCCAGACGCTGAACCCGACAAGCGCGACCAGATCGCGCACGTCTACCTGGCACCGCTGAGAGATGCGCAGCGCGAGCTGGACTCCTCGGATGGGAACCGGCTGCTGAGGATCATCCGCTACCTCACCGAGGAAGACGAACAGGAAGCCTTTCGCGCGCAGGCCAACGACTCGTTCACGCAGCTCAAGGAACATCCCGTCCTGACCTCCACGACCAAGGAGATCCAGGGCCACCTGCGCGAGCTGACCGACTCCGTCCGCGGACAGACGGTCGAGGTCACCTTCGCCGAGTACGAACTGCACCGCCTGGCGCGCAGCTTGCGAGTGAAGATGGCCGAGGCCGGCATCCCGCCGGCCGACCTCACCGAGTCGGGTCTGGGCTACGCCAACTTGCTGTTCATCGCGACCGTCATCTTGGAACTACGCAAGGCCCAGCACATGGAGCTGACGCTTTTCCTCGTCGAGGAGCCCGAGGCGCACCTCCACCCGCAGCTTCAGGCAGTCCTATTGGATTACCTGCAGGAACAGGCCGAGGCTTCTCTCAAGGACGACACGCAGGGCCCGGCCGGCCGGATCCAGGTCATCGCCAGCACACACTCGCCCAACCTGGCCAGCAGCGTCGGAATCGAGAACGTTGTCGCGCTGCGCACACGAGTGGACCAGGAGACTGTCCAGGACGGCCAGGGCCAGGACAAGGACGTGCTGCGCCGGAAGAGCCAGGCACTCCCGCTGGCCAAGATCGAGCTTTCTGAGGCCGAGCGGCGGAAGATCAACCAGTACCTGGATGCCACCCGGGCCGGCTTGCTCTTTGCCCGTCGGGTCATCCTCGTCGAAGGGATCGCCGAGGCCGTCCTGCTGCCGGTGATCGCCCGTCACTGCGTCTTCGGCGGCGAGGCCCAGGCCAAGCAGCGCCGGGACTTCCACGGCGTCACGATCATCAACGTCGGCAGCGTCGACTTCGCCCCCTACATCACGCTGCTGCTGTCGGAGGTCAACGGGTGCCGGCTCCTGGACAAGCTGACCGTCATCACCGACGGCGACCCGGACATCCCCAAGGAGAAGAAGACAGAGGAAGGGGAGAGCGAGGACGGCCAGGGCGAGGTCCAGGAACCGGCAGCCGCTGCCCCGACCGGAAACGATCCTGAAGCGGACGCTGAAACCGATGAGGACGAGCCGGACGACGACGATGACGACAGCGCGGTGAACAACCGCAAGGACCGGCTGACAGCCCACGCCGAGTTGATCGGGGCCAAGGGCCACCTGCACGTGGCCGAGGCTCCCCACACCCTGGAAGCCGACCTCCTGACGCCCGAGGTCAACGAGCCCGTACTCAAAGCGGCCTTCCTTAAGCAGAAGACGCGCTCCAAGAAGAAGTGGCAGGAGATCCTCGACAATGAGCGGGGGCGTGCTTGGGGTTTCTACCTCAAACTCCGCAAGCATAAGAAGTTCATCGGCAAGGGCGAGTTCGCGCACGACGTGGCCTTGGCGATCGAGAACGGGGAGACCTTCGAAGCCCCGCAGTACCTCGCCGACGCCATCCGCGGCGTCCTGGCGGACACCTCGGGTGAGGCACGTTGAACGAGGTGAAGCTCACCGACGGCCAGCAGGCTCTCGTCGACGCCACAGACAGCCTGTTCGCGGCGGCCTGCCCTGGGGCCGGCAAGACCCGGGCCATGGTCGCCCGCTTCCTCCAGCGGACCGCCGAGGAACCCCGACGCGGGATCGCCCTAATCTCCTTCACCAACGCCGCGGTGGACGAGGTCCGACACAGGTGTGGCAGCCAGACGGAGGCCCTGCGGGCACCCCACTTCGTCGGCACGTTCGACACGTTCATCCACCGCTTCATCGTCACCCCTCTGTACGTGAAGGCGTACAACCGGAGGCCCCACTACGTACAGTCCTGGCAGGACGTGACCAGTACGAGCTTTCGCCTCGTCCCTGATCTAGGAAGGGCCAAAGACCTGGAGTTCCGCTGGTTCGACTTCGACCCGGACGGGCGCGCTCATCTGGACCTGAGCCGAGTGCCGAAGGCGTTCGGCGATGCCGCGGTGCACCATCAGTTGGCGCGACGCAAACACGAGGCGGAAGCCAAGGCGTCGCACATCTTTGGCCAACTGCTCAAGGTCGGGACCATCACCTGCGAGGCTGCCCGTCTGCTGGCCGCGTTCTGGCTCAACAGCTCCAATGAGCGGGCGATCCTTGCAGGGCTGCTGCGGGCTCGTTTCGCCGAGGTCATCGTGGACGAAGCGCAAGACTGTGGCCGAGAAGAGCTCGACATCCTCCGCTTCCTTCGAGACAGCGGCGTCCGCGTGGTCATGGTGGGAGACCTCGACCAATCGATCTACGAGTTCCGCAACGCGACTCCCGCCGCGGTCCAGGAGTTCGCCGCCGACCTCCCTGTCCAACTCGAACTCGACGACAACTGGCGCAGCTCGCCGGCCATTTGTGCCTTCAACAGTGCCCTGAGGTCCGGGCAACTGGTAGAGACGGCTCGCGGCGAGAACTCCGTCGTCCAGACCCCGGTCCACCTGATCGAGTTCTCGGCTCTCGACCAGATCGTGCCTGCGGCGCTGGAAGTCGCTGAGCGATACAAGCTCGCAGCAGACGATCTCGTCGTCCTGTCCCACGCCGAGGCTCACGGGATGAAGGCGGCCGGCGTTGCTAGCCAAGAAGCCGCTGGGAGCTACCGCGTGATGGCCATCGCCAACGCCGGATCTACGCTCCGGTCGCGGGAGACGGACCCGAAGGCCCGTCGGAAGGCCGTCGAACAGGTGCAGCGAGCCATCCTGGCGACGCTCACCGCTGGGCGGGACACACAGCATCACAGCTTTGCAGCGGCCTGCGAAGAGATCAGCGTCGACCCTCGGTGGCTGGAGAGCTTCGCGGTACGGATGGCTCTGGGGCTCGACGCTCAAGGCAAGACCAGGCTCGAATTCGCAGCCGAGGTGCGTGAGTTCTTGAAACAAGCCAGCTGGGGAGACGGGCCAGCCCCGGCCTGCAGCGATCTGGGCAAGCTGTTCAAAGCACCACCGGAGGCCGCTTGGGCCAGCGTCTCCAGCTTCGGTAACAGCCCGTCCATCCGCCACTCCACTGTCCACGGCGTCAAGGGCATGGAATTCCCCGGAGTCGTACTTGTCCTGCCAGACAGGTTGCGGGTAGACCCGGTGACTGGGCGGACGGTCTTGGACGACTGGGAAGGCGCCCACAACACCGAGGCCCGGCGTGTCCTCTACGTGGCTGGCTCCCGAGCGCAGGAACTGCTCGTCTGCGCCCTGCATCGTAAGCACACGAGTCGAGTTGCTGCGATACTCGATGTCAAGGGCGTTCCCTACAGCACGACGTAGAGCGGCCCAGACCATCGTTCGGTTTCTGACCTCACTGAGGCGACGGCACCGGCTCGCCTTGGGAACACGCACTGGTCACGGGGCGAGGGGCAATAGGCCATCGAGGGCATGGACACGTTGGGTCAGGAGCCCGTGAGGTGCCTGGTGTCGACGGTGTTGTATTCCGGTTCGCCGCTTTCCAGGACTCGGAGCAGTGATGCGGTGACAATCCGGGTGGCGCGGCCGATCCGGAGCACGCGGCAGGGAAACTCGCCGCGGCGGACGAGGTCGTAGCTCTTCGACCTGGACAGCCCAAACGCTTGGGCAGCCTCTTCGACGCTCGCGGTTCCGCTCCAGGTGGCTCGTATATGTGCCGGGCTGAACTGCCCGTGCTGCATTGCGCTGTTCTGGCTGGGCATTCTTGTCGGCGGTGCCTTTCGATTCTGTGTTGCTTGCGGCAGTAGTAGATGTGTGTGGACATGGTGGCCAGGGGTGGGCTACTAATCCGGAATCTCACATCCTCTTCACGGCGCCGAAGCCCCTGACGGAAACAATCCTGACCCGCCCGGTGTTCTCGATCTTCGAGCCGAGGAGGGGAAGGTGTCGAGCCTGAAGCTGTTTCACACGACGAATGAAGGTATGAGCGAGGTCGCGCCGCGTCTTGCTGAGGTTGAGGCAGACGTGCAGGGCCTCATCGAAGCACACATGGAGACGCTGCTGGGCGTCCGGTTCCTGGCGAGCGAGTACGGCACCGGGCCGGTCCACGGGGGCCGGATCGACTCGCTCGGGCTGGACGAGAATGGCTCGCCGGTCATTATCGAGTACAAGCGCGGCGTCGACGCCGGCGTCATCAACCAGGGCCTTTTCTATCTGGCGTGGTTGATGGACCATCGCGCGGAGTTTGAGCGCCTGGTCCACGACTGCCTCGGGGTGACAGCCGCGGGCCAGGTCCTGTGGAGCGGCCCGCGTCTGATCTGTATCGCCGGCGACTTCACCCGTTACGACGTTCACGCCGTGCGCGAGTACCGGCGCTCGATCGACCTGGTCCGCTACCGACTCTTCGGCAGCGCTCTGCTCGGGCTTGAGAGTGTGGCATCCGTCAGCGGCGGTATGCGGGTCACCCGCCGAATGCGCCGACAGGCGGTTGCCCGGGCGGCAGCCGACGTCCAGGGCGCGTCGATGATGGAGCTGGCGAGCGCGGTCGACGAGGCACTGCTTGGGCTCGGGGACGGGGTGAACCGCGTTGAACGCAAGCAGTACTGGGCGTATCAGCGTCTGCGGAACTTCGCCTGCGTCTGTCCGCCTCAGCGGAGCAAGCTCCTCGTCTACCTGAAGGTCGACCCGAGGGACACCGACCTCGTTCCGGGCTTTACCCGGGATGTGTCCGGTCTTGGTCACCACGGGACGGGTGATCTGGAGGTGCAGCTTCGTACGCCGAGGGACGTGGAGCGGGCGCAGGATCTGTTCCGGGCGAGCTACGCGGCGGCGTGATCGCTGGACGGTCCCTCGGCCGTGCGCGCTTCGTGGCTGGTCTGTGGTCGTCGGGAGGCGCCTTTCGACGTAGGGACAGGGCGTGGCGGTGGACTATCAATGGTGCGCGGGATTGCCGGTTTGGCCAACCGGCGATCCCGCGCTATGTTCCCCCACTTTGCGGTGCTGGTGATCAGCCGGTCTGGCCCTGGCATCAGCCGCGAGCAGCGGCGGCTCACAGCGCCTCCGCCCAGTCACACGACCTGGGCGAGTGAATAAGTGCGCCATCGCTTATCACCATCAGCCGGCCCAGGAGGCGATCCGCCGCCCCTCCTCTGCATCACTCCCGAAAACGCATCTTCGGCTACTCGTCGGTGGCTTCATCTCCCTGTTCCTCGGGCGGCGCCGACCGCCGGTACTGGGGATGGTCGAGGTCGAGCTGTTTGGCTGCGTGCAACGGGACGGGGTAGCGGGAGCGGTCGGACCAGGCGATGGTCTGGTGACACAAGCGCGCGGTCGCCCGTGCGAGCATCGTCCGGTCGACCCCATCGGCCACACCGACTGGGTAGATCTCGGTCGCCGTGACGGCCCACCACGGAGCCTTGAGCTCATTCGTCTCCCGCTCCCCCTCCTCTCCGCCCTTGCCCGGGTCGGCGTCCCAGCGAGTGATGGTCTTGCCCAGGTCGCCGCCCTTGGCTTGATAGTTGCGCGGGATGTTGAACAGGATCCAGAAGGGATTTCCGAAGTCCACGTCGGCGCGGTGTAGTTTGGCCGATGCAAACAGGATGGATTCCTTCTCGGTGTCCGGATCGCTCTCGCGAGGGACGGGAACGTACTGGGGCACCTCGTCTGCGGCGACGTTCATCCGGATGACCGCGCTCGGCTTCTTGCGAGGTGCGTTCCTGCCTTTGCCGTATCCCGGCAGCCAGGTGCGCGGATCGGTGATGTCCTCTTCCTGGTAGCTCTGATTCTCGTTGTGCAGGCCCGTCCACATCCGTCGGCAGGCGTGCCCGTCGACCATGACGACATAGCCCATGCCGGGTTCCAGCTCGTCGCGGACGAGGCTGGAGAGGGCGTCTTCGACGTGTGCTGCTGCTTCCGCCCAGCGTTCCTTGTCCGTCTCGCCCTTGCCGTCGACGTGGAGTGCGTAGTCACTGGCGTGGAAGGCGGCGATTGCCTCCCGGTAGGGCACCCAGGCCCCGATTTGGGGTGTCCACGCTCGCATCGTCCAGGCGTCGCCCTCCTCCTCCGGCGGAAACAGGGCGGTGGCAACGATGATGCGTTTGGTGTGCTTGCCGTCGGCGGTCTTGGCCTGTCGGCGGGCGTGGATCCCGCAGTAGACGAGTTTCCCCGCTTCGTGGCCCTTCCTGTCCTTCGCGATGGCCCGTGCGAGGCGCTGGTCGATGATCCCGAGTGAGCGGTACAGGTCGAGGAGCGCCATGTAAGCGGCGTGGTCTTTCCCGGGCTTCGGAGGACTGATTTCTGTTGCGGGGTTTCCGAAGGATCCCGGTTTCATTCCCTTGGTGAACTGGCAGACGAAGCCCTTCTTGGCCAGGAAGCGGCGGACTTGGAACTTTCCGTCATAGCGCTCCTTGCGCAGCAGGAATGCGTTCCGCTTCTCTCCGTCCTTCTTCTTCAGGGCCGGGATCTCAGTCTCGCACCAGGCGCCGACCATTACCTGCGACTCGCTGTCGGCGAAGTCGTCTTCGAGGGATTTGAACTCCACGGTCCGGTTGATGTCGTCGCCGTGTGACAGGAAGCGCTCGGCCTGGCGGAACACCACGCTGATGCCGGGAGCGAGGAAGACCTCCTCGCCTGGCTCAGGATCGCCGATGGGCGAGCCGTCCGGGAAGGCCAGGGACAGCGCGTTGATCATGCGAAGGCGGGTGTTCCAGCGGTACCACAGGCATACGATCCGCAGGTGCTCGAAGCCCTGGGCCTTCACCGAGGCGGTGATCTCTTCGGGCGGGGGAAAGCCGATGGTGTGGAGGAGTTCGCCGGCCTCGATGCGGCTTGCACGCTCCTGCGGGGCCATCTTCTGCTTGTCCGTGGGGCGCGGCTCGAAGGTCATCGGTTCCACCGTGAAGTCGACCCAGGTGGCCTTCTCGCCCAGCACCTTGGAGACGTGTTCGGCCAGGAGCCGCAGGTGGAGGGTGCCAGGTCCCGTGCCGACAGCGAAGTTGTCGTTCTGCGGCATGAGCGGGCGGATGACGCCGGCGTCAGGGGTGATGAACGAGGGGAATTCCCCCCTCTCGGCAGCCTTTTCCAGCAGGCCCCGCTCTTCGGTGACGCGTGTCTGCAGCGCTTGCAGGACGCTGATGTCCATCTCGTCGCGTGCGAGCAGTTCCAGGGCGCGCTGGTTGACTGCGCGGACGTTGCCGTTGCGTACCAGCTCGGTGTGCAGGATGGGAAGGCCGTCGCTGCCCTGGTAGATGTGCGTGGACTTAGCATAGATCATGTTGCTGTGGACGCGGGTGACGTGGGCGTCCAGGAAGATGACGGGGTGGACGACGTTGGGCTCGGTCTTCATGACCACTGAGAGCCGGGACATCGCGTACTGGGCCTTGGTGGCCTCGTTGACCTCGGTTGCGTCGTCACGGAGGTTGTACTTGCGTCCGAAGGGGTGATCCCAGGCGATGAGGCCGCCCCGACTGTCGGGGAGGTAGGTGACTTCCCTCTTGTTCGGGTTGGCCTTCCAGCCGATCGTGCGGTTCTTGTAGACCTGTTCGCCGTTGGCGTCGAGCTTCGGGGAGCCGTCCTTCTCCTTGTCGGCGACCTTCTTGGTGATCGGGACGAGGTCGTAGATGGTGAACTTTTCTTGGGCGAGCTTCTTGGAGATCACCCAGGGCACGGCCACGTACATCCAGTCGGGACACTTCGGCTGCCTGCCGGACACCGGCTTGAGGAAGCGCGTCATCTCGAACTCCTGCTCGGGCGTGTTCGCGATGGCTTCGGCCACCGGTGGTACGTCGAGGAGGACGGCCTGGTCGGTGTTGAGTCCCTTGCTGTAGCCGACGACGCACCGGAAGACGTGGCGCAGGATCTCGTCGTCAATCTTCTCCAGTGAGACCAGGAAGTTGAGGTACCGGTCGAGGTGGACGTATCCGCCGGTCTTGAACTTCAGGTAGGTCAAGGCGGTTGAGTACGGCAGGTTCTTCTTCTCGTCCGGATGCTGCTGGCTTTTCTGCTCGTCGTCTCCGGCGCCTTTCAGCTTCTCCCATTCATCCCGCACGCTTCGCGGGAAGATCCGTACGTACACCTTCTGGCCCTGGACGAGTTCGGGGGTGCAGCGCAGGGTGAGGGTGCTCGGGAGAGTCGCGGTGGTGTCGCTCAATGCTGTGATCTCTTTCGGGAAGAAGCGCTGGGCTATGCGGAGAGGGCGAGGTCGACGCCTGCGTAGGTCAGGAAGGCGTTGACCGCTTCGCCGTACAGTTCGGCCATCTGCCGGCGTTCCTCCGGCAGCCAACGGCCGGCCATGCGTTCGATGATGCTGGCCAGGTCGGAGCTCCACGTCTCGTCGTGGAAGGCGTAGTCCACAAAGTGCAGTTCCATGTTGGTACCGCCGCGTCGTGCTCGGCCGGCGAGCTGGATGAGGGACACCAGCATTCCGGCGACCATCTGTTCCTGGAGGACGAGGTCCATGGTCGACAGCTGCGGGGAGGAACGCAGAATGGTGGCCAAGTGGTCGCGTGCTGCGGTGCGAGCCGTCTGCAGAGCCTGGACGGGATCCGACGCACCGGATGCGGGCAACGAGTTGATGCCTGCGGCGTTGACACTGCCGTACATCCAGGTGGGATCGTCGATGATCAGCGGGGGCCTCACGCACAGGTAGATGGAGTGGATGGCTGAGCGGAGATTGACGACGATGTTGAGTCCTCTGGCGATGTTAGCCAGGGGGGCGATCAGGATGTCGCCAAATTGGGGGAATTCCTCGACCTCTTCGACGGTGATGCGGCGGACCAGTGACGGGTCGGGGAGGTAGCGGACGTTGCTGAGGCGGTCTTCTTCCCGGACGAGGACGCACACGCGGTGGGAGAGCCCTTTCGCCTTGGCGATGCCGGTGGCGATGTGGCCGCACTGTTCGTAGCTGTTGGCGGTGAGGATCACGCGGGCGCGGGTGCGGGTCGATTCTGATTTGGCCAGCCGCGTGAGTTTCCTCGACAGCTTTGTCTCGTACAGGCGTTCACCGATTTCGCGCAGGGCTTCGGGCTTGTCGGAGGGAAACTGGCCGGCGATCGGGATGCGTTCCCCGGCCTTTCGATGGCCGTTGCCGTAGGTGACGGCCGAGGACTCGACCAGGATGGATTCTTCCTGGGCGTCGGTCATCCACCACATCACAGGGGCGTGGACGTGCTCCTTGACCGCCTGGGGGAAGTAGGCCGTGGCGGAGAGCCCGAAGATGGGCCGCTCCACGCCGGCAGTGACCAGTGAGACGAGCCCGCCGAGTTCCGACACGTAGGTGTGCGGGTCGCCGGCCATGTGCTGCGTGGAGAGCTTGGCGTCCTTCTCCGGGTTCTTCATGCCGGTGACCCGGTAGCCGTTGATCGGCCTGCCGATTGTTCCGTGCGGAAGTACGTCGGCGATGCCGCCGGAGCGCATCGAGTCGATGATGCGGTTGGCGCTGAGCAGCCCGGAGTGACGCAGGGACTGGGCGGTGTCGCGCAGAACGGCGAGCGAGACGTCCAGTTCGCTCATCAGCGTGCGGATGAGAAGGTGATCGATGGCCCGGTTGCGTGCGCGGCCGTCGCTGATCATCGGGGCGAGGGCCTCGTGGAGCCTGAGTTTGAGCGCATCGCGCTGGTTGATGCCGCGCGGCGACACGACGGCCCCGAGGACGCTGCTCACTCGTTCCCACTCGGGGTCCAAGAGCATGGGTGTAGGAGCCGTCTCGTCGTCTTCGCCGAGGTCGGGTGCCGGTACCAGGGCGTTGAGCCGGTGGATGGCCTCGGCGGGAAGCGGCTGGCCGTCGCTGACCTGGTATTCGGGGAACAGGAGGCTGATGAGCTCGCGGTCCTTGGAGCGTGGCAGGCGCCAGCCCTCGTAGTCGTATTCGTGCCTCAGCCGCGGGACTCGGGCGTCGTCGTGGTGGTTGAGGCGGAATGCCTTGGTGCACAGGCCGGTCAGCAGGGACTCGGCCATGAGCCGGACGTGGCTGACCGGTTCGATGAGCTGGTCCTCGAAGCGCAGAGGAAGGTGCTTGGCCGCGGTGTCCAGGACCTGCGGTTCTGCGGTCCACGGGCGCCGCGAGTGCAGATCGACGGTGGTGGCGCAGCGGTCGACGGCGACGGCCTGGAAGGCGTCGATCTCGTCGATGATGACGAAATCGCTGGCGCGGAGCACGAACTCGCGGACGGTGACGGACCGGACCGGGCGGCCGTCGATCTGGATGCCCACCTTCATGTTGCCCTGGATGAAGTTGTGATGGTTGGTGACGATCACCGTGGCGTCAGCGGCCTGGTAAGCGGGGGTGAACTTGCCGCAGGTTGGGATCCAGGGGCAGGCCAGCATCTCTCCGCCGCCACGCAGGCTCAGACAGTTCTCCTTGCCGGGGCGGTAGATGCCGGCGGAGTCGAGCCAGTGCTGCTGTGCGCATCCATAGGCGAGGTGGTCGACGTCACGGCGGCCTCGCTTGCCCCATTCCCCGGGGGCGTCGGGGTCCTCCTTGACGAGGGCGGCGTGCTTGAGGGCCCGCTCGTGCCGTGAAGACGGCGACATCAGCGGAGCGCACGTCGCCAGGTGCTGGGTCCTGCCCGCCTCGTGCAGGATCTCAAGGTCGCGGCTGATGTCCCAGACGGAGGCGAGCGTGGCCTTCACATCGGGGACGAGGAGGGTGATGCGGTAGTCGTTGAGCGCGGCCCACGAGCCCAGGAGACGGACCAGCACGGACTTACCGGTTCCGGTGGGCGCGTGGAAGATCTGGGTGCAGCCGGCCAGGAGCTCCAGCACATCGACGGTGTCGGTGTCACGGGCCTTGACCCGGTCGAGCAGGCCCGTCAGCACCTTATGCAACCAGGGGCCAGCCTCTGTGTCCTCGTACTGGGTGTCCAGGAGCTGTGCGATGTCCTTGAGATCTTGGACGTAGACCGGGACCCTGCCAACGTTGGGCCGGGTGATGAGGGCGGGAAGCGTGTCGTGGCCGAGAGGCTGGGCGAAAGCGGGAAAGCGGGGGATGGTCACGCGCCCGTGGACGATCTCGTTGCCCTCGGTGCGCTCACTCGTCTCGTACGTTTGGCCGGGAGCTGCGAACTCGTGGGGCTTGCGCCGGCTGCTCGGCCGCCGGTAGGGCGCGAGAAGGCTCTTGGCGTAGCCGAGGTAGTCCCCTCCCAGCAGGGGGTAGGCCGCGGTGGCGGTGAGAGGATCACCGGCCAGGGTGAACAGCTGGAGGGTCGTCTGCTCGTCCTCCTCGTCGGCGGTGTCCATGGCGCCCAGGAGGATCCGCGCGGCGGAGGCGAACCGTTTTTCGTCGGCGAGGTCGGGGTGGCTGAGCTTCATCACCTCGGCCACGAGCAGGCGTTCCTCACTGCCCAGCTCATTCCATCTCTCCCATGCCTGGGGTTTGCAGCTGGCGAAGAACGCCGCGTGGCGGAAGGAGGCCAGCGGCTTGCCGTCGTCGTCCTGCTGCGGGAAGTAGTGGGCGGCCAGGGCCAGCGCGGCGCGGACGAAGGCGTCTTTGACAGTCATCTGGCTCATGCCCACACCACCCCGGCGCTCTGGCAGACCATCTTGGCGAAGTCGGTCATGGTCGCGGCCTTCATTCCGTACTTGAGGCAGGTCACGGTCAGCAGGGGGATCTGGTCGGCTCGGTGGTCGGGAACGACGAGCCATTCGGCGCCGCCCTTGTCGCCGTCGTTGCGGTGCAGGCTCTCGGCCAGGACACGGCCGTGGGTGTAGTCCTTCACATCCACGGTGAAGACGTGCGTGCTCCCGTCAGGGCCCTTGACCTCGATGTGATGGTCGTAGGCATCGCTCATCGGCCAGAGCCTGACGGCTTCGTCCACATCTGCCAGTGCGGCGGCCAGCCGCTCCCGCAGAACGGTGTGCAGACGCAGCTCGTGCAGGCCGGGCACGCAGGTGTAGCGCCACACGCCACGCTTGAGGGCCAGGTGCCCCTCAACCGGCTTCGCCTCCGGCACGGCACCGGTGGTGCCCAGCGCGAGCGCTGCCTCGTGCGGAGCCGGGGTGTCGGGGCTGTCCGGATGCAGCTGCGGCGCGTCTCCGGACGTGGGCCGGAACATGAAGCTGGCGCCGGTATCGGCGTGACGGCTGTAGAGGCAGGCGACGCGGTAGTACTCGCGGCCCGCACTCATCCGCTTGCTGATCTTCATGGGCCACTTGCACACCGTGCAGGGGAACCACCAGGTGCGGTAGACGGCGTGGTAGGGGATCGGCTCGTAGAAGTCGATCGCGTTGAGGGGCAGGCCGCGCTTGTTCAGCTCCGCGGCCGTGCCGGTCGGGCATTCCACCAGCGTGGTGCGGTCCTTGACGTACTGGGCGTCACCGCGGCCTTTGAGGATCTCGTACATCTGGTCCTGGTCGATCTCGTCCTGAAGCTGCTCCTCGGTGAACCGCATCCGGCCGATCCGCCGAAGCCGCTTCAAAATCCGGTGCAGCTGGGAGGTCTCCCACTGCAGATCGAAGGCGTTCCCGGTGACGCAGCCCTCGGCATCGACAACTGGAAAGTCGAGATCGCCGAAGCCGGACCGGTCCAGCCACGGTGGGAGCAGGCCGTCGACGGGACCGCGCAGCCTTCGGCGGAACTCGCCGAACGACAGCGGCACTCCGGGGCCGTACGCGGCGAGCAGGACCCCGTGGTACCGCATCAGCTTTTCGGCCCGGTCCCTCGGGGTCAGGTCCGGTGCGGTGATCGTTTGACAGGCTTTGATGAAGGTGAAGTTGATCAGGCGGAACGCCTCGAAATGCGAGAACGTCAAGCCGTCATCATCGACATGGGTCGTCACGGGAGACGACGGTAGAGCACGGGTCTGACAATGCCCCCGGAACGGTCTCGGACCGCCCTAAATGATCATTGTGCTGGAGACGCCGCAGCTGGGTACATCTCCGTGTATACGTGCAGGTAGGAGGCAATGTGCTGCTGCCCGAGAGCGGTGGTGTGCCACCGGTACTCGAGGACGTGCGTATCGCCCGGTGCCATCCGGGGACGTAGTTCGATGAAGCCTCTGCTGGGATGCGCCTGGCGCTTCGGCCGATAGCCGACAGCCAAGTAGAACAGAGACTTGCCCGTCAGCTCGCTCTCGTGGAGACCTTCCGGGCCGGCCGCGGCGACACGCAGCAAAACGCCCCACAGCCATTCGGACAGCAGGTGCGCGGGAGGCGCCGACTCCGCGGGCTCTCCAAGCCCAGCGCGGGCGCAGGCACGGCCGCGGCGCGTGATCTCCACGAGGGTCCGGTCCACCTCGCCGACCCCTGGAACCTCTACGCGGTCCTTGGTCACTTTGATCAGTCCCAGCCGCTCCAGGGAGTGGAGGGTGGCCCCGGCCCCTTGATCGTGGACGCCAGCGCTCCGCAGGCGCTGCTGAAGGCGCGTGTGGCCGACTACTTCGGCGGGTGCGTCGAGAGCGAACGGCAACTTCCGCCACTGCTTGGCTGGCGGCACCCTGACCTGGTTCTGCCGGCGCATCCACATCTCCGTTTCAGTCATCTGGTCATCGCGCAGGATTTCCCCCAGATAGACCCGCTGCCGTTCATTCAACCCCTCCCAGCCCTCGACCGCTGACGCCGGCGGACCGTGCCGCTCCCGCTCGGGCAGACGCGGGGGCTCATCGGCCGGCCGCGTACGCATCCAGGCGTCCATCACCATCCGGACTGGCACCTCGTACACGGTCGCCAGCTGCTGCACGAGCCGGCCCGTGTGCCCCGGCTTCCTCCAGTTCCATCCGGACACCTGACGGCCCCGCTCCAGGCTGCGGACTTTGTGCGCGTCCACGAACAGATCACGGCCGACGGCAGTCGCGCGAAGACGAGTGGCGACCTCTTCTGCGGTGAGACCAGCGGCATAGCGGAGGTCAACCAGCGTCTCGGACCCGCTGGGCGTACCCGTGAGGTCGGCGGTGGCGCAGCCCAGAGCATCGGCGAGCCGCCGTACGTTCCTGGCTTCAGGCACATACCTGCCCTCCTCCCAGTACACGACCACGCGGTACGTGACCCCCACGCGATCAGCAAGCTCCTGCGGAGTGAGTCCAGCCTGCTCGCGCAGCGCCCTGATCTTGGTGTGCTCAACGGCTAGCAGATGCCTCGGCATACTCGTAGGGAACCTCAGTGAAGACTTCATGGCAACTGATGAGGCGCCGAGTGCCTGTCAGCGGGGATTTCAAGCGAGTGCGGGGGGCGTGCCTGAAGCCCAGAGCCCGTCGTGATCGTGTCCCGGGATCGAGTCGTCGGTGGTGAGGGCGTAGATAGCGATGTCCTCAGGAGCACATCGGGGCCGAGTCATGCACCTGCCGGGCGCGCGATCGAAGGCGTGACCTGTCGATCACGAGGGCGGGCGCGCCAGACGTCGCATAAGGGGCGGTCGCCGACGAGCACGCGCCATCGGGCGGCCAGCCCACGGCGTCGCTGTGGCGCCGTCTCCGTCAGTCTCGGAGCGTCTCCTGCTGGGCGCGATTGCCGTCCTTCGTGGTCCTGGGGAGGGATATCGTTGGCGGGTCGTCCGCACAGGGATGCGACGCCCCGCGCATGTCCACTCGGCGGCGTGTCCGGTGGATGCGCGCCGGGCATCCCCGGGCTGGGCTGACTGATAGGAACACCACGACCTTCGGGTCGCCACCTTTAGACGAGCAAGGACACCCCCGACTGATGGTAGTGACCCAGCAGGAGATCGAGAACCGGTTGTGGGACGCCGCTGACGAGCTGCGCGTGGCGATGCCCGAAGCGCAGTACTCCTCGGTCGTCTTCCCTCTGATGTTCTGGAAGTACCTGTCGGATACCTGGGAGCACACCCACCAGATTTTCCTCAAGGAGAACGAGGACCTCGACCTCTCAGCTGAGGAAGCCGACGAGGTCGAGTACAGCAACTACCAGACGTTCAAGATCCCCTTGATCTTCCCTGGTACCGTCGCCGAGCGCCGCGCCTCTTGGTCATCCATCCTCGCCACCGTCGCCCAGCACGGCCTCGGCCAGCGGGTTCGCGCTTCCCTCCAGGCCATCGAGTCGGCCAACCCTGACAAGTTCTCCCGTCTGTTCGGGTCCATGACCTGGACCTCCGAAGCGGTGCTGCCAGGGGAGGTGCTGGCGTCGGTCATGCGGGCGATGGACCGCACCCCCAAGATGCACGAGGGCAACATGTCCCACGACGTGCTCGGTGGAGCGTACGAATACCTGCTCAAGCGCTTCTCCGACGGGTCAGGCACCCGCGCCGGCCAGTTCTTCACCCCACGTGAGGTCGTCGAGCTGATCATCGAGCTGCTGGACCCCAAGAACCACGAGTCGGTGTACGACCCGACCTGCGGGTCTGGTGGCATGCTCATTGCCGCCGCGAGCCTTCTGAAGGCCCGCGGCGGCCGAGGGTACACACTCAGCCTGAACGGGCAGGAGGCGGTAACGGACACTGCAGGTGTGGCCCGCATGAACCTGTTCATGCACAACCTGACCGATTTCAAGGTCGAGGTCGGCGACACCTTGAGGGACCCTCGCTTCAAGAAGCCGGACGGGTCCGTGAAGCAATTCGACGTGATTGTCGCCAATCCGCCCTACAGCCTGAAGTGGAAGCCCTGGACCAACGACCCGCGCGCCATCGGGGGGGTCGCCCCACAGTCGTCGGCGGACTGGGCATTTGTGCAGCACATGATCGCCAGCATGGATCCGAAGAAGGGCCGTGCCGGCGTCGTCCTGCCACACGGCGTCCTCTTCCGAGGTGGCCAGGAGGCAGCTATCCGCCGGCGCGTCCTGGGCGACGACCTACTGGAAGCCGTGATCGGGCTGCCGTCGAACCTCTTTTACAACACGACGATTCCGACCTGCATTCTCGTATTCCGTGCCCCCGGCACCAAGGCCCTGGGGCGGCAGGACGGCGTGCTGTTCATCGACGCCTCCACACGGTTCACCAAAGCCAAGAACCGCCACGTCCTCACTCGCACAGACATCGCCGACGTGGTGGCGGCCTACCACTCGGGCTCCGACGGCAACGGAGAGGCTGGCCTGTCCGCGCGGTTTGTCCCCGCCACGGAAATCGCAGCGAACGGGCACGACCTCAACATCGGCCGCTATATCAAGCAGGCCGCCGCCGAGCAGGAGGATCTCGGCACCCTCATCGATGCCTACAACATCGCCCGCGCCGAGCGCCAGAAGACCGAGCAGCGCATGCTCGAGGTCCTCTCTGCCGCCGGGATCGAGGGCTTCGATGAGTGACTGGCAGCAAATCAGCCTCGGCGACCTGGAGGCTCCCGCACGTCGCAAGGTAGCCATTCCACCGCAGGGTTCGAAGACTTCGGCGAGTAGCGGCTATCCGCTTCGTCCGCTCGGGGAAGTGATGCGCCTCGACATCCAGCGCACACCGATGAAGCCTGGAACTACCTACCACCTAGCCGGGGTCCTGAATGCAGGGAAGGGGGTTATCGCTAAGGGTGAACTCGACGGTGGAGAAACAGAGTACGCAGCGATGAACGTCCTGCGCGCCGACCAGGTCGTAATGCGAAAACTGACTGCGTGGGAAGGGCCAATCACTGTAGTACCTGATGAGTTCGACGGATTCGTTGTCAGCAACGAATTCCCGACGTTCACGCTCGGGCCAGACCTGATGCCCGACTGGATGAGGCACGTCTGTGGCTCACCGCGGCTGTGGGCAGAGATGAAAAACCGGGTAAGCGGGACAGTTCAACGGCGCAAGCGTCTCAACCCAGAGCAACTCCTGCAGATCCAACTCCCGATCCCGCCCCGCGAGGTACAAGCTCGGATTGTCGAGATTCTCGACGCAGTTGATGACCAGATTGCCGCACTGGATGCTGAATCCGAGGCGTTGGAGGGGCTTCTGGAGTCGCTGCGCTCTAACTTGCCAGACACGGATCATCAGCCCATCAGCGACATACTGCTGGGGATCGACAGCGGTAAGAGCGTCCAGGCTGGAGGGGAAGCCTCTGCTGAGGACGAGTACCGAATCCTGAAGCTCAGCGCAGTGCAGCGTGGTTGGTTCAAGACCTCTGAGGCCAAGACCGTTACGGAGGTCGCCGCGTTCTCGCCTAGTCATGTGGTAAAGAACGGTGACCTACTCATCACGCGGGCCAACACGCCGGAGCGCGTTGGCTTCGTTGCCGTCGCGAGGAACGTGCCCGCAGGGACATTCATGCCAGACCTCATCTGGCGCCTTCGTGTGGACGAGTCTCGCGTTCGCGCGGACTACCTGGAGCACGCTTTGTCATCGCGCGAACTGCGGACCAGCATCTCCGGTACTGCCGGCGGAACGAGTAAGTCGATGGTCAAGATCAATAAGCGCGGTTTCGGTACTGTTCGGGTGCCCATTCCGTCGCTTCCAGAGCAGGGTGAGTACGTCCAACGGTGCGACGCCGTGGCCCGCGGGATCATGGCAACCCGTGCCGAGGAGGCCCGTCTCCGTCGAGTCCGGGCGGGGCTGCTGTTGGGGTTGCTGGACCGCACTATCGAGATTGAGTCTGCCGAACTGGGGGTCTGAGACGTGGCAAAGGGCATTCGGGAGCGCGAGTTCCAGAACTTGATGATCCAATGGTCCTTGCCAATGGGCTGGAACTTCGCAGCCGGCAGGTCGCTGCCGCGTGAGACGACGCAGACGGTGATCGTCAGCCACCTGCGGGACGCCATCGTCCGACTTAACCCTGAGGTGATCGACGGGTTCGACGTGGACGCCGTGGTCGAGGAGATCGTCGCCACGGTCAACGCCGTCGAGGGCGGGCTGGTGCGGGCCAACGAACAGGTGCTGAAACTGCTGCGCGGGCAAAAGGAGTTCCGGCACGCCGACGGGGTGTGGCACTCTCTGAAGCTCGTCGACTTCGAGCATCCAATCGCCAACACGCTGGTCGTGTCGGACGAGGTGACCATAACCATCCCTGGCAAGACACCCCGACGGTTCGACCTCGTCTACTGGGTCAACGGCCTGCCCCTCGTTGTCGTAGAGGTGAAGTCACCGACCGCGAAGTCCGGGTGGGCCGGCGCCGCCCGCGAGATCAACGAGGTGTACGCCACCGAGTACCCATGGTTCTTCACCCCTAACCTCTTCGCCATCGCCTCCGACGGGCTGAAGCTGCGATTCGGTGCCGCCGGTGCGCCCCTGAATTTGTGGCAGCCGTTCCGGTCCACTGCCGACGATGAGGCCCTTTCCGGGCAGGCCGACGTGCAACGCTCTGTGGAGCTGCTGCTCACCCCGGCGACGGTCCTGGACATGCTCGCCAACTTCACCCTCTTCAGCACCTCCGGGGGCGGCGCGGACAAGAAGTACCTGCCCCGCTATCCGCAGATGGAAGCCGCCCATCTGATTCACAAGCGGGTCCTGGCCGACGGCCAGAAGGGCCTGATCTGGCACCACCAAGGCAGTGGGAAGACACTGCTGATGGTGTTCGCCGCCGCCCTGCTGTTGGCCGACATTCGCACCGATTCGCCAACAATCATCTTGCTCTCGGACCGCACCGACCTCGTCCGGCAGACCTCGGGGGTATTCACCTCCGCGATGGGGGACGCCTACTTCCACCAGCCCGCCACCAGCAAGAAGCTGCGTTCCCTGCTGGCCGACGGCGTACGCGGCGTTATTTCCACCACCGTCCACAAGTTCGCCGACGCCGGCAAGAACCTGTCGACCCGCCGCAACATCATCGTGCTGGTGGATGAGGCCCATCGCACCCAGTCCTCCAAGGAGGAGTCTCTGGCCGGGCAGATGCGTGCAGCGTTGCCGCATGCGAAGTTCTTCGGCATGACCGGCACCCCGATCAGGAACCTCGCCACCGACACCTTCGCCCTCTTCGGCGAGGAGACCGACCCGGGCAGGGTGCTGCACCGATACTCGGTGTCCCGATCTCTGCATGACGAGGCCACCGTCCCGGTCATGCTGGACCCGCACCCGGTCACATTCGAGATGAACGACCAGGCGCTGCAAGCTGAGTTCGACCAGTTCGCCGACGAATTCGACCTCGACGACCCCGACCGTGAAACCCTGTCCCGCAAGTTCGGGCGCCTCACCTCGGTGTTCGCCAACCCCGAACGGATACACACGGTCTGCCAGGACATCGTGGACCACTACCTGGCCGGCGCCTACCGCAACGGCCTCAAGGCCCAGGTCGTCGCCTACAACCGTGAGCTGGCCGTGGCCTACACCGAGAAAATCAACGAGCTGTTGGCCGGCTTCGAGGCGTCACAGGTGCTCGCCGAGGTCGGGAAACATGACCGGATCACCGCCGAGGTCAACATCCACGTCAAGGACTCCAAGGACGAGGACGCCGCCATGCGGCCCTACCGGCTCACGGAGGTCGAGGAGGAGGAGCAGAAGCGGCGCTTCCTCGCCCCGGACGATCCGTTGTGCTTCCTGGTAGTGACCGCGAAGCTGATGACGGGGTTCGACGCCCCCAACGAGGGCGTCCTCTACCTGGACAAGCCGTTGAAGGCCCACAACCTGTTCCAGACAATCACCCGGCCGAACCGCACCTGGGTGTCCCCTACCGGGTTCGTGAAGACCTCCGGTGTGGTCGTGGACTACATCAGCCTGGCCGAGGAGGTCCAGCGGGCCGTCGTCGACCCCACCGCGGAGGGGACCACTGGCAAGGGTGGGGGTTTTGTCACCGACGTGACCGACCTGGTCGCCGAGTTCCGCACCACTTTCGCCCGTATCGAAGACCTGTTTGCGAACGTGGACGGACTGGACCTCACGGTCCACGGGTACGAGTCGGTACGAGCCATTAACGTCTTCCTGGACGCCGATCCTGTCGCCGCCGAGGCGTTCTCCAAGGACTACCGGCTCTTGGCCCGCCTGTACCCGCTCATCAACACCGACAAGCGGATCGCCAAGTACCAGGACGGGTTCGGGCTGTTCGGGTCCGCGTACACGACCCTGTTCAAGAAATCCTCCGACGAGGAGAGGAAGGAACGCCTGGGCGAGCTGGGACCAATGGTCCTGGAGATAATCAATGCCCACGTCCACTCCTTCTCTGTGGTCGCTTCCCAGGAGGAACCCCTCGTCCTCGACGCCCAGGGCATCGCCATCCTCAAGGAACTGCTGGCCCTCGTCCGCCCCAAGTCCGACAAGGACGACAGCGAGGACAAGAGGCCGCCGTCTGCGGCGGAGATCCTGGACCAGATCAAGGCCGCCCTCGAAAGGGGGGTCGAACCGGGGTCCGCGAAGTACACCGCCCTGGCAGAGCGGATCAGGCAGCTGCGGGACCGGATCATCCAGAACGCCCAGGACGCCCTGGAGTTCCTGGCCGAAGCACTCCGAGTCGCCCGTGCCATCGTGAACGCCGAGAAGCACCCCGACGAAGCCGTCGTGCTGGATGATGACCACGTGGGTGTCCTGTCGCGGATCATTCACGATCACGCACCGTCCGGCCTCACCGTCACGGAGCGGAACCTGGCCGAGGAGATCGATCAAGTGGTCAAGCGCACCCTCGTGCAGTCGTGGGACAACGCCGAGGCCCGCAACCGAGGTGTCCGCCGTGCCACCGCCGCGGTCTTCCGCCGGTACGCGTTGAAGCCGGTGGGGGAACCGTATGGCTCCACCGTCGCCTACATCGAAGCCCACTACCTCGTCGACTGATGTACGCCCAGGGGATCCGGCAACCTGTGGTGGTTGCCGGATCCTCTGGGCTGCTTGTGTTCAGTTCTGCTTGCCGCTGGTCGCAAGCAGAGTGCAGCTCCAGGGGTCCGTAGGGCAGCCAGACTCCCCTCGCCGTTCTTGGGGGTCCGGAGCCTGCCTCGGGCTTCGCGCTCAGGAGAGCGTTCTGCCATTACTGGGCGGACGACGTGCGGGTGGAGCTCCGCAGCCGAGGCACGTGGACCGGGCGCACAAGCCGTTCCGCGAGCTTATGGGGCGGAGTGACGGCCGACAGCATCGGCTGGCCTTGGGTGTCTGTTGGCGAGATTTGGTCGTCGGGTGGTCTCTTCAGGCGTATCCGTGATCAGCGCCTATGGCTGGCTGCAAAGCTCGTGACCGCCAGAGCAGTCGGCGATGTGACGGCGAGTCCCTTTGTTGGTGCGCGACCCGTGGCCTGATGGCTGCGGGTGCCGGTTTCGTGGGCGAGGTTCTCTGAGAGATCCGCCAGCAGCGAAGTCGGGGTATGTGGCGACGCCGTGATGGCCCAGGTCGGCCGGTCCGGTCCGGGGCCGGCCCAGACGGTCCAGGTGGCCAGGTTCTGATTCGGGTGTTGTGCTGTGAAGGCGTCGAACTGGACGCCCACGTTCCCGGCGGGGGATGTCCAGCGGATCCATTGCCGGTCCACGGTGTGCTTCCATCCGGCGTCGGAGAGTGGCTGGGTGGCCGCGGTGACCGTCTTCTCGTCCACCGGGACGCCGGTGGTCGTGTCCCAGCCGTCGCCGTCGGCGAGGTGATTCAGAAGTTCTGCTATCACCGGGGCGGGGGTGGCGCCGGTCGCGGTGAGGACCCACATGCGGTCGGAGACGGGCGTCTCGTAGGCGGCGACGGTCCACGCGGTCTCGTGGGCCGGGGTCTCGTGGACGCGCTCGATGCGCAGGGTCTGCGACTCGTGGATGGCGTGGGTTGTCTCGTTGGACCAGGTCCGCCACTTCTCGAACTCGCCGTGCCTGTCGAGGAAGGAGTCGAGGAGGGCGTCGTGGTCGCCTGCATCGGCCAGGTAGACAGGGACGGTCTCCGACTCCGGGCGGTGAGGCCCGGGTTTCGCTGCGCCGAGGTCCAAGGCGGTGCGGGCCTCGACGGCGGCGCGCTCGGCGTCGGTCAGGGGTGCCGGACCGGGGCGCATGTCGGTGCCGTGGACCTTCTCGAAGGCGAGCAGGGCCTGAGCGGGTGAGTCGAATGTGTCGGCGACTTGGCGCAGGTGGTCCTCGCCGTGGAGGTAGACCGACTTGCCGTCACGGCCGAGGTACGTGCCGACCGCGACGGTGGTGTGGCCGTCGCGGGCGTGTGCGTGGATGAGGAGATGGCCGTGGCGGATGTCGTCGTGGATCTTCTGCGCCTGGTTGGAGACCTCGCGGATCTCGCTGCGGGTGCACCACGGCATCGGATAGTCCGCCCAGGTCCATTCCTCGTCCATGGCCTCCCGGAGTCGAGGGGTGATTTCGACGCTGATGCCGCCGGCGGACAGATGCTTGGCTGCGTCCTCAGCCCAGTAGGGCTCCTCGTGGTCGATGCGGGCCAAGACCAGGACGTTGTCGGCGAGGACGGCCCAGTCGGCTGTCTCGAGAGCCGTGAGAGCGATGCGGGCCTGGCTGCCGGTCAGGACAGCGGTCACGGCGCTGGGATGGGTGGGGTGGGTGTCGAGGCGGACGTGAGCGTCGATGGAGGGAGTCACGTTGGGATGTCGTCTCTTCTGCCGGTGACGGGGCCTTCGGGCCCGGCCACCGGCGTATGCGGGGTGCTATCCGGTTGCTCGCGCGGCGCGGGCGGCGTGAGCGGCCGTCGTGGTCGGCGGGCCGGCGCGAGTGGCAGGCGCCGGGCGCGGCCATGGTGGCGGGACAGTTCCGGTGGCGTGTTGCCAGCGGGTGCGAACGGCGCTGATGTCGGCGAGGGAGCGGCGGGCGCCCACCACAAGTTGGAACGGGGTGTTCGCCGGGTCTCCGGCGTACGCCGAGATGCGCCGGCCGGCGTGATCGGCGGTGGCTAGGAGGGAGCGCTGTAGGGCACGTTCGCCCCAGTGCTCTACGGAACCGGCCGGTTCGGCCAACAGGCGGAGAACCTCTTCGGCTTCACTCGCGTTGTCGAGCAGGCCGCGCTGTTGGGCCTCCCATAGGACCGTGACGGGGTCGACGGGCTCGCGGCGGCGGGCCAGGGCGGTCAGGCACTGCCACAGGCCGGCGTGCAGGGGCCGGGTGAGGTCGTCGGGGAGCAGCCACCGGACGGACTCGATGTCGGCGGGGTGGGCGGTGGCGGTCGCTAGGAGCAGCTGCTCCTCCTCGACCGTCTCGGTGTTGTCGGTGGTGATGGCCGGCGGCGGTGCCGCGGTGCGGGGCAGCACTCCGGCGCGCGGCGGGAAGCGGCTCGCGATGTCGTCCACGACCGCGGTGAGCGCGTCGGCCTCGGCGAGCACTGTCTCGACGGGGTGCGGGTAGGTGGCGTCGTGGACGGTCTGGGTGAGGCGTTCGGCGGCCGTCTGCAGGCGACGGCGGGCGTGTTCGGCCTCGACCATCCGGGCGTAGGCCGGTGCGTGGCGGGGCCAGGGGCAGACCTGGACGAGGGTGTGCAGGTAGGAGGCGGTCAGTCCGCGCGCCTGTTCGCGCCCCGTGGCGAGCACTCGGTCGAGCCATTTGGTGTTCTTCGCGTGCTCGGCGGGGTCGGGCGGAGGCAGGGTGCTGATAGCGGTGAACAGGGCGGCGTGCGCGGCGGTGGAGAACGAGTCGGCGGCGATGCCGGTCACGTCGCCGAGGCGGTGTGGATGAAGGAGGAGGGCGCCGAGGAGGGCCTGCTCGACGTGGAACACCGGCTGCGGAGGTGCGATGGCGTCGAGGTCGTCTTCTTCGGGTTCGGGGGTGTGGGGCATCAGGCGGCGAGGGTGAAGTCGTCGGGGTCGAGGGCGACCTGGAGGTGCGGGGCGAGGAGGTGGCCGGCGAGCAGCGGGGGAACGGCGTTGCCGATCTGGGAGAACTGCTGGCCCTTGTTGCCGGCCCAGGGGTAGTCGGCGGGAAAGGTCTGCAGGAGGCCCGCCTCGCGGGCGGTGATCCGGATCGGCTCGGGAACGGCCGGCGCATCGGTGTCCGTGGCCGAGGGTGTGGCGGGTTCGGCGACCCAGGTGCACTCGTTGGCGCGGTGCCCGAAGAACAGCGTGCCAGCCGGCTCCTGGATGGACCGGACGGTGGCGTTGGCCTGGTTGTTGCTGCGCAGGGACCAGGACCAGCGGTGCGCCTCGGCGGTGAACGTGGGCGCCGGAGCGTCGGCCGCACGATTCTCGCGCGTGCCGTGCCGGGCCGCCCACCCCGCGCCTTCCCGGCGGGACTGCAGAACCACCCCGTCTGGCCGCGGCATCCAGGTGCCGCGCTCCCGCGCGTCGGACAGCGTCTTGCGAGAGCCCGACGGGAACGGCTCGGGGCCGCCGCCAGGCCCACCTCCTGCACAGACGGTGGGGACGGGCCGGTCGGTCGCGCCCCATCCCAGGGCTTCGGCCATGCTGACCCAGCGGGCACGGCCCGGACCGAACAGCGATTCCGGCTCGGCGAGCTGGGCGTGCGTGGGCGTGGGCGGCTGCGCCGTGCGGACGCGGGAGGCCAGGAGGATTGCCCGCTTCCTGGTCTGCGGGACGCCGAAGTCGGCGGCGTTGAGGATCCCGTACCAGACGGAGAACCCCCACCCGCGCAGGACGGCCGCGTACTGCTTCCACAAGGGCAGCACGTCCGGTACTTCCTCCATGGCCACCCAGTCGGGCTCGCCGACCGCGTTCAGCGCGTGCAGGTAGCGCATCGGCTCGGCGGCGAGCAGGGAGCGCTCGTCGCGGCAGGCGGTGAGGAGGCGTTCGCGGGTGTCGCGCCCGGCGGCCAGGTCTTCGACCGCCGCGTGCACCAGCGGCTGGTCGAGAAGACCGAGGCGCTTGCCGGCCATGCTCCACGCCTGACACGGCGGCGAAGCGATCACACCGCGGGTGCGGCCGAGGAACGGCCAGGCCGGATACCTCGCCACGTCGCACCGGATGGTCAACTGACCCGCCGCAGCACGGGTCTTACATGCCCACGGGTCCCATTCCAGGCCGACGTCGCGCACGCCCAGGACGTGCAGTGCCCTGCTCCAGCCGCCCGGCCCCGCGAAGAGGTCGAGTATCACGTGGCCAGCCCGAAGTCGTCCTGCGTCAGCGCGTCGGCGTCGCCCCGGCACGCCCAGGGCGAGCAGCCGTCCTCGACACCGTTCTCCAGGACGTCGGCCTCGTCCGCGCTGATCCGCAGGGCGGCCCGCTCGGCAGCCGTGACGTGATCGATGGGGGCTTCGCTGAGCGGGACGCGGGAGCGGTGCAGGAACGCCTCGCCGAGCAGTCTGTTGCCGGTGGCGTTGGCGCGGGCATTGCCCTGCCGGATGGCCGCGTCGAATTCGACGACGTCCGCCCACTCGGACGGAGAGGTGTCCCTGATATGCCGCCACTGCGCATTTCCATGGAACGGGCATCCCAGGCAACTCGACTTCGGGGTATCGGCGAGACCGAGGGAAGTCAGGTAGCGCGCGCAGTCGGCCCTGCTCCAGGACATGTCCAGAAGGGGATGCCGGTTACGCATGTACTTGACGTCCGCGTCCTTCGCGCGGTGGAATTCATCCGTGGAGATTCCTACCCACTGCTCGACGAAAACCCCCTTCGGGATGCGTGCCGGATAGGGGTAGCCGAGCAGTTCGCGGACCTTCTGCTTGATTGGCTTAACCTTATATTCGCCGGTGCACTGCCGCCGGGTCATCCCAGGTCGCCCGTCCTGATTGAGGATGTGGAGCGGCATGGAGGCGAACCGGTGATCCGGGTTCAGGGCGTCGTCTCGGATATTTCCGACCGACACGCGCAGTACGGGTATCCCGGCGGGGGCGGCTATCTCTTCTTCCAGGCGGTCAAGGTGTGCATAGACCGCTGCGGGTTCCCATCCGGTGTCGGCGAAAATCGCGTAGTCGACCTTGGGGAGAATGCCCTCGGCTGACAGTGCAAGGAGCGTGCTGGATTGAACTCCCGCGCCGAGGGAGAGTGCGCGGAATCGGGGCTGATCTGAAATGGTCTGTCCTGGGTGTAGGAAAAAGGGGGGCGCTCGCATCGCGGCTGTCGCGTCACTGGCAGGGGGATTCCGGCCACTCGCGGGCGTCGCAGAAGGCGGGGAGGCGGTCGAGGAGGTCGGCGGCCGACTCGATGAACTGCTGCGGTGTCGGCCCGATCAGGACGACCCGCCGTGATGTGGCGGCGGCCTGGCGGCGCTGGTTCTCCACGGCTCGGGCCAGGGCAGCGGCCAGTTCGGCGGCGGTGTCCTGGGCGGCGTTGGCGATCTGCGCGACGTGGTGAAGAAACAGCAGGTCCGTAGGGGAGGGCCGCGACGTCTGGCGGCTGAGGGTGAGAAACAGCCGCAAGGCGGTGTCGGCGAGGTCCTGGGCGTCAGTGATGTGCGCGGCCAGTGCGGATGCGTCCCGTTCGGTGGGCAGGGCACGCAGGGCTTGGTGCAGACAGGACGCGTCGGAGGCGATGCGGGACAGGACCGGGACCGGGTTGGTGGAGTCAGGCACGTGTCTCCGTGGTGGCGTACGGGTACAGGGCTTGGGCGAACGCGGTGGTGAGTGCCGGGGCCTGCTCGGGGGAGGCCATCAGGGCGCGGACGACGGG